>JAITQS010000011.1 GCA_031288795.1 Holosporaceae bacterium
TGGGTTTTCATTCTATAACCAATATTCCTCCGATAACTACGTGGTTTTCGTTCCCGACCTGAGACCTCTTGCGCATTAAGCACATTGACGATGAGCTCCGCAACTGCCCGACTGTCAGACCCACCAACAGCTTTAGCTACAATATCTATCGCTGTATCGCTATCATCCTTTAATAGCAAAGCGTTCTTGGCCGCTCTATTAAGTGTCGTCCCTTTGTCGACAATCCTTGTTACCACACTTTCGCTTACCCCAGCCTCTTTAAAAGCTTCAGCACCCGGTAACAGTACATCCCTAGCGGCTAGAAAGCCACAAGAGCATACCGAAAGGAACAAAAGCGACGAAAGCATTAATATACTCTTTTTCATTCAAACCTCACATTTCAAAAAAGAACTCTAAATACACCATGAAACTATTAACCTGACCGCATAACTTTTTGTTTTTTGCTTATGATCAGCGACTCTAGACAAAACAAATCCTGCATCATCATCATCATCATAGGACATATCCGAGCAAACGATACTTCCAGATTTTTTACTCTCGAATCTATATTCTCCCTCCAAACGAACGGACACAGAACTATTGACGGCCAAATCGACTCCTGCAGCCACAATTGGCACCAACTTCGACACTTTTATCTTCTCGTTAGAACCAGAAAATTGTGCACTACCGGAAATATATGCTCCTCCACCTTTTACGTAGAGCAGCAAATCATGCCAATCCGAAACTTTATACCCCAACCTAATGGCGGCACTAGGAATTAAACCGGAATTACTTAGAGTACATTTCAGATCCTCTCCCAGTGTTTTCGTAATTTTACTGGTACTTCCAAAATCCAGAAGTGTCTCGATGGCAGCATAGAAACCGTTATCGAACAGCCTACCGTAACCGACTCCAACAACACCCGAAAGGTGCGTTTTATGTTCATTGGATAGACGCAATCTACGATACATATCGAACGCAAGGACCTCTTCGTCATCCTCATTGTCACCGGCATCAGCATTGGACACGTCGATATCAACGAACCCATCTTCCTTAAGCAAAGGTACCAAGGATTCCTCAAAATCCAGTAGCCCTTCTTCATCGTCTTCAGCTTCATAGGAATACTTCACATTCGACTTTGCGTTATTCTCCGTAAAAAGACCTCCGACACCGGCAAGCAAATAAAAACCCTGGCTGCGCCTTTTCTTGCATTCCAAATTAGGCGACACGCTAGCGACATTATTCGTAGGCAAATACTCTTCACTTACGGGAGTACTTTCACCTGTGTACTCATCGGCAGCTGCCATCCCTAACGTCACCATTGACGCCAGCACAAAACATGAAGCAAAACATTTACTTCTCATGACCCCCTCCTAACAACATATATAGCTTCAAGGTACAAGCGAAAACACAATCTATAATTGATTATATCTGTCACTTGCAACTCAACCTACCCTATCTAAATAATGAATGCAATAGGTTTTTTAACCATTTTTTTATCATTCTTGGGGAAATTTACTTTTTCATGATCTGTAATGTATTTCGAATCCAGTACATAAAAAATCGTTATTTATCATGATAATATCCGATTTTTATACAAAAAGATTATTTCGTTTGGCACATACGATATTGGGCACAATGTGCACAGGCAAAATTCTCTAGTGTTTCAGAAAGAATCCGAAAAAAACCAAACATTAATGCCCACTAGAGATTATTTTTGTGCCGTGATGTTTTTTTTTTGCGTCAGGAGCTTTTTTAGGGAAATAATTCCGCCCGCAGCCAAAATTATCATCCAAAAAAACAGATTCCCGTGTTTTTTGTAGGGAGTTTCCTCCGATAATTTTTGCGGTATGCGAAAATCTGCCACTCCGGATGTCCCCAGGGGAATGCGACATATTTCTCGGCCGCAGGGATCGAACACGGCGCTGATGCCGTAGTTGGTGCAGCGCACCAGCGGTATTCCCAGCTCCACGGACCGCGCTCGCACAATCTGCAAATGCTGATACGGCTCCGACGTGGGACCAAACCATGCGTCATTGGTAAGATTTATGATCACATCGGCCGTTTCATTTTTCGCTAGAAAATCCAACGGGAACACCGCCTCATAGCAAATGGTCATGGCCATTTTCAAACCAATGTCCAGAACGCATGGCCCGTCTCCCACATCGAAATCTCCGATGTCGTTGGCTATTCCGCGAAATGGCAGCGGAATAATGCTGCGAAATGGAATATACTCCCCAAATGGAACCAGATGAACTTTATCATAGTGGCCGATGTTGTCGCCCCGGTGATCCAGCACCACAATACTGTTGTGAATTTTTTCCGTTGGGAGATCCTCTCGCACTGCTCCCAAAATCAGGTGAGTTCCGGGATTTAGCACCGAACGGAAGCAATTTTTAAGATCTTCCTGCGTTTCGTTGTACAAATAGGGTAGCGACGCTTCCGGCCAAATCACGAAATCCAGATCGTCGGCACTTATGCTGTACCCCAGATGCTTCCACAAATGCTGCTCCGCTAGTCTATGAGCATTTTTCTCCCGTTGAGACAAATTACACTGAATTATGCGTCCCCGCCGGGATGTAAATTGCGTCTCGTGGGAATTTATGCGGAAAATCCCGAAAAATATCACGAAAATAAATAAAAACGCCAACACCGACGCCGAAATAATCGCGTTTTTTCCAGCGTGACGCCGAAGAAAAAAAACCCCAACCAGGCAGGACATTAGCATGGTAACAAAGCTGAATCCGTAAACCCCCCATAAACTCAGGGACTGGAGAAAAATTTCGTCGCAATTCCAGATGTAGGCCGGCAAAATCCACGGAAATCCCAGCGAAAAATGTCCATAAAAATACATTACGCCGGAGCAAATGGACGGTAGCAGCAGTGCCATCTCATATATGTCGGAGGAAATTCTTCTGGCAATCCAGCTGCCGATCGCCAATTGTAGAGAGAAATATCCCGGAACTACCACCACCGCAAACGGTATCAGAATCCAATGGCGAGCAAAGTCAATGGTCAGCGGATACGCCAGCCAATACAAACAACAGACGTGCAACGTCAAAAAAAACATAAACGAAGGAAAAAAAACTTTTTTGGTCTCGTTCAGCTGCTGGAAAAACCATCCGAAGGCCAACAGAAACGCCGGAAAAAAATTCAGCGGTGCAAAACCGAGCGCCCCAACGGCTCCCGCCATACAATGCAAAAAAACGACATTATGTTTTAGTTTGGAGACTGTATTCATGAGATAATGGATTTCAGTGAAACCTCAATCTCTCTATTTCAGCCACAAGAAGACCAGGAGATGTTGATGCGACATAGACTCCGGGCCGGCGGATAAAAGATTCGAGACCACTGCATAATGGTGATCTTTTGGTAAAATTTTTCTCGTTTTCCCGTCTAAAAATCAGATTCCTAGTTATCGAATCCATTTAAACCTCCCCCCGATTACATTATACATTGGAACCGTCGATGTCAAAAAAATCACGAATTCCAATGTCCCATAATATATTAAAAACGCGGCCCAGCGCAAGAGACCGTTGCACAATGAGATATTTTCCGAATTAACTTCGCCGAATCCGCTGCAGAGATTCTCGTCTACAGCCGCATATTTAAGGTTTTTTCGTCCTGCTATGCTAGTCGGAAAAACAACGAAATTTTATATATAATTTTAATAAAAATTTACATCATCTATTGACTTAAAACATGTTTTTGGGGCATTCTAGAGGAAAGATTATTGCAGGCGGGAGAATATAGCAGTATGTCTACCGAAAATACACTAATAGCAAGAATATGTCATGATTTGATAACGCCATTTAACGCTATTAATCTTGGCTTGGAAGCTTTCGAAATGTCGTCTGACATGTTCCTGATCGAAGACATCAAAAAAAGTACCGCCAAAGCCAACGTCACATTGAAATTTATCCGAGAACTGTTTTCTGAAAAATCAGACGGGTTTTGCTATTCCGTCGATTCGCTGAAGTATGTGGTGGCCGATATGCTCAGCGTATGTGGTATTTCATACGCACTGGAATCTGACATCGGAAATATTCCCAATGTTGCCGGAAAAATCATCATGTTTACGGCAATAGTAGCGAAGGAAATAATGCCGTTTGGAGGTACAGCCACTACGAATCTAAGCAACATGTCCGGAAGAATCATAACCTGCTGTAGCGGAAAAAGCGTGGCGATTCCGTCAATGGTCATCCATGAATTAAGTCACGGAAACATCATGAGACACTACCTGATAAAACTACTGCACAAGTCCGGATTCGAAATGACATCACATAAGGAAGGTACGAGCGTAGTAATTTGTCAAAAAATGATCTAGGGAAGGATAGACCGCTAAGAGAGACTGTTGCATAATGAAATCGTTGCCCTGCGCCTATTTTCCCGTTACTTATCCGCCGATTCCGGAAAATCTACGCCGCCGGAAGTGAACGGATTGCATTTCACCAGTCGCACAAGCGTTTTATGCAGTCCTTTCCATAATCCGAATTCTTTTATGGCCATAATGGCGTACTCCGAACAGGTCGGAAAAAATTTACACTGAAATAATTTTAGATGCGGCGAAATAATCATCTGATAAAACCGAATGAAAACAATTGCTATTTTTTGCATTTAAGTAATTTCCGATTAAGTAGCAAAACAGCTCTGCGAGTATCATTAAGCAACAAAGACCAATCGGCGTGGCAAATGGCGGACTTCGCTATGAACACATAATCTACACCACTCATGCCAATATCGGTGATGATTGCATCTGCCAGAGCCCGCATTCGGCGTTTACATCTGTTTCTTACGACGGCATTTCCAACTCTCCTGGACGCCGTAAATCCTACCCTGCAACGACCAAGGTTGTTCAGATCACTCTGCACAACCATGGCTCCAAATTTAAAATAAAAACCAGACTGAGCGATTTTTAAAAAATCACGCCGCGCTTGAATTCTCGAATCTTTTTTCAATGCAAAACTACGCCGAGCTATGCCGATAAACGCGCGCGCCCTTTTGCTCTTCTCGATTTCAAAACATGCCCGCCAGCTGCGGTTCTGGCTCTGAAACCGTGTCTACGTTTGCGAATCAATCTACTTGGGTTGTATGTTGGCTTGGCCATATCTTCCTCTGCAATTTACGGAAGTAGTATAGCTCTAATATAACCAATGTCAAGAGATACGCAACAATAGAAAGATTATATATCAGGGCTCTTTAATTCTTGCGTAAGAAGAAATATCAAAGATAGATTATATATGAACAATCGTATTTGAATTGCGGAAATATTTTTTTTATTTTCTGAAAAATGTATTTATTTTAGACAATTAATTTTCAAAAGAAAAAATCATTGTGTAAAATATCAAAATTATATTCCGTAATGCCGGATGATGTGTTAAAGTGATCACCGTAAATTATTCCTCGGTATTTTGCCGCCGTGGCTCAGTGGTAGAGCACATCCTTGGTAAGGATGGGGTCGTGAGTCCGATTCTCACCGGCGGCACCATTCCTTATTTTAGCCAAGATTATTGGGAGGTAGCGTTATGAACAAAATTTCCGGTTTTGAGTACATAAAAAAAAATGACATCAAAAAAGCTCTGGCCCTTGTGGTGGACGGAACTACCGTAGATTTATCAACTACCTTCGATGAAAATGCCAAGGTGGAAGTCATAACTAAGGATCATTCGCTGGCACTGGAAATCATGCGTCATACGACGGCGCACATTATGGCTCAGGCGCTCCAGGAGCTATATCCGCAGATCAAAATTGCCATTGGTCCCACCATCGAAAATGGATTTTACTACGATGTGCAGTGCGATCATCAGATTACTCCGGACGATTTTGCCGCCATCGAAAAAAAAATGCAAGACATCATAAAAGCCGATTATAAAATTATCCGGGAGGTTGTATCCAAGGCGAACGCACTGGAGATATTCTTCGCCGAGCCGTTTAAACGAGAACTCATTAGCGATCTGGATGTATCTGAGGTCAGCATATATCGCCACGAAGACAAATTCGCCGATCTGTGCCGTGGTCCCCATTTGCCCAAAACCGGAATGGCGTCACATCATTTTAAGATTATGAAATTGGCAGGAGCCTACTGGCGCGGAGATTCCAAACGAGAAATGCTGCAGCGTATCTACGCCACGTCTTGGTTTTCCAAGGAAGATTTAGACACACACCTCTACAATCTTGCCGAAGCCGAAAAGCGGGATCATAGAAAAATCGCCCGAGACATGGATCTATTCCACATGCAGGAGGAAGCGGCGGGCTCGGTATTCTGGCATCCCCGCGGCTGGACCCTCTATAATACACTGCGGGACTATGTAAGAAAATGTATTCAGCAGGACGGATATCTGGAGGTTTGCACTCCCCAGATGATCGATAGATCACTGTGGGAAGCTTCCGGTCACTGGGAAAAATATCGGGAGCACATGTTTATCGCAGAATCGGAAGGCCGAGTCCTGGCCATTAAGCCCATGAACTGCCCCGGAGCTGTCCAAATTTTTAAGCAGGGTATGAAGAGCTATCGGGATCTGCCACTGCGTCTGGCGGAATTCGGCTGCTGCCACCGAAACGAGCCGTCGGGCTCACTCTACGGCGTCATGCGTGTCCGCGGATTCACCCAGGACGATGCACATATTTTCTGCACACCGGAGCAAATCAACTCCGAAACTAAAAAATTCTGTCAACTGCTCACGAAAATCTACAGCGACATGGGTTTCAATTCCTTCAGTGTAAAATTTTCCGATCGGCCGGAAGTAAGAACCGGCTCCGACGAAATCTGGGATATCGCCGAGGATCTACTGAAAAAAGCCACCGTTGAATCCGGACTCGAGTTCGTCACCAACAAAGGAGAAGGAGCATTCTACGGTCCCAAACTAGAGTTCGTCCTGAAGGATAAACTGGGACGCGATTGGCAGTGCGGTACACTACAGGTGGATTTCCAAATGCCAGAACGATTGGGCGCCGTATACGTCGGCGAAGATGGCGAAAAACACCATCCTATTATGCTCCATCGAGCAGTTCTGGGATCTCTGGAGAGATTCATCGGTATACTTTTGGAAAATTACGCGGGAAAATTACCGCTGTGGCTGAGTCCAGTGCAAATGGTCGTCGCCACCATCACCAATGACTCAAACGCCTATGCCCAGAAGTTTTTTAACGCTCTGGAACAAAATAATATTAGAGCAAAACTCGATTTGAGATCCGAAAAAGTTTCCTATAAAATAAGAGAACATTCGATTGCTAAAGTGCCACTAATGGCTATACTGGGAGCAAATGAGTCCGCTGCCAATACCATAACTATTAGAAAAATTGACGGCATCCAGGAAACTTTGTCCTGGGAAAAAGCACTGGACCTCATAAAAAAATCATGCTCGACACCAACTATCTAAATGCGATTTATAAAATGAAATTTTTTAAAGATCAAATTAGAGATTTTCCCATTGTGGTGAAAAAAATACTACTAAAAATAGTAACCGCAGCCGAAATACAGGTAGAAAAATACGGCGCCCGCTACGTGTCTTTCGGCTCATTTTCTCTCATAAATTATGTCTTTCCAATCTATATGTGGTCAGACCGCAATTGCCTGGACACATCAGTGCTGATAATAAGAGCATTAGCCGGTATGTTAAATTTTTTTCTGCTAATGCATGAATCCTGGAGCAGACCATTAAGAAGATATCTGCCGCTTTATTGGTATTTCACGGTTATGTTTTCGCAGTCGTTTTTTGCGTCCTATATGCTGTGCCTCGAAGGATTTACCGTTTTTTGGATCATAAATATATCGTTAGCCATGATTTTATCCCTCATTGTGCTGGATTTCTATAGTTTTCTGATTGTATTTCCATTGGGGGTCGTGCTGGCCTATATTATTTTATATATCAATAATATTCCCATTAATCTGAGTTTTTCCAAGGATATCCCCTTCCAGGTGGTATATCTTATTGTGCTTTCCGGCATAATTTCCATCGTTTTTTCCAGAAATAAGGAAAAAATCGAACAGGAAAAAATGAACGCGCTGCGGGTGCTGGGCGCTACGCTGGCCCATGAAATGAGAACCCCTCTGTCGACGGTCAGCATGATCTGCAAAATCATGAAGCGCAATTTGACTGCAGAACCAAAAGATGTAAAACAACTTTTCTCAAACGTAAAAAAAATAGAAAATGAATCAAAAGAAATGATGGTCACAGTCGATATGATCTTAACAAGAATAAATCAACTGCATACCGTCGATAATTTCGAAAAATGCAGCATAAAAGAATGTATTAACGCTATGTTGGAAAGATATCCATTCTGCGATGATGAACGCAAATTAGTCAAAATAAACTGTAGTCGCGATTTTTTCTTTATGGGACAAAAAACCATTGTTGTTCATATACTTTTCAATCTCATGCAGAACGCACTTTATCAAATTCATTCGGTTAATTGCGGATGGATTATGCTTTCCACCAAGAAAAAACAAAAATACAACGTGCTACAGTTCAAAGACACCGCCTTCGGCATAGACCCCGCCATATACGCGCGATTGTTCGAACCCATGGTGACGGGAAAATTCGCCGGAACCGGACTGGGACTTCATTTTTGTAAAACCGCGATAGAATCCATCGGTGGAGAAATTACCTGCCAATCCGAATTCGGAAAATATACAGAATTCACACTTTCGTTTCCCCAAATAACAAAAATATAACACCAAATCTCGCTTGGGGAGCCAAACTGCCGATCTAATATAAAAGAGACTGTTGCCTAATGGATTTTTCTCGTCATCGATTTCGTCAAATCCGTTGCTCAGATCCTCAAGTACAGACAGTACACTGCGGTCTTGCGCTACGTTTTTCCTCGTTCTTGCAAGAAAAATCTCATTATGCAACAGTCTCTAAAAAACAGCTAAAGCGCAGATTTCAAAAAACTTTAATAATAATTGTATGTGGGCGATGTATTGTTATCGTTATCGCTATCGTTATCGTTATCGCTATCGTAGACAAAGTTAGAAGACCAATAGTTCTGGGAAAGAAGCGGAGAAGCCGATCCAATTTCGTCATCTTGGGGAATATTTACTACATCTTGTGCCTGGTTGTTGGTATTTTGATCTACAAAACCAGGATTGGTTTTCTGCATAATTAGCAATCTTTGCACAGATACATCGGATGTTCGAAGGTGATAGCCGGCGGTATCATAACTTATTACCATGGCGTCTATCAAACCATGTAGAGGGCTTCCCCCTTTAGTGCGCAATGCTTTGTTTATTTTAACTACTTCTGGAAATCTTTCAGTGCACTTTTCGGGCGCATATAGGGTGAATGTACCTCTGGTAATCCCCAACAATTTTATACTATCTGCGTTGGAAATAGTAGCTATCTCAAGCATTAGGGTGTTGAGCGTATTAAGATAATTACTCCACATATTTATAATACCTTCTTTTAGACCTTGACCTTGCTGCGTAAGATAATCGCTAAAATTATTAGCGAGCATTATACCCTTATTCCTTAGGTATTCGCTTACTTGTAAACATTGGGTAATTTCGTGGGAAATTTCTGAGTTATTTAGCACTGTTCTTTCTATAAAACCTAGAGTCTCAGTATTCGAATAAACCAATACTTTTCCACACATGGCGAACAATCTGGCCATGCTAATAAAATCATGGTTTGTCTGGGCCAATTGTCTTAGCGTTGTGTATCTACGCATTAGTAGCATACCAGCAATTGGAGCACTGAACGTATTGTTTACGCTGTTTTGCAACGTGTTATAAATACCTTCTTCGGTTACGACCTTATCAAAATAGCTGAAATCGCGCTCCTCTATCTCCATACAACTAGCAGAGCTGAAGGCTATTGCAGCTCCAAGTATACAAATGCTCTTTTGAATATATTTTTTCATTTCGCCTCCTATATTTACCAAAATAATATCCACTACATTTATAATATATTATAAATAATAAAGTAAAGTTTTTAATCATTAAACAAAAAGATAAATTATATTCTAAGCATTACAGCCAAATATTATGAAAATATTTATTGCTGAGTTGAAATTTTTAAGAAAAAAAAAAGATTATCCTGAAGACAGATTAAATTATTATGGTCTTCGTGATTTTATGTTCTCAATATTTTTATTATAATCATACTGATAATTATTTGCATATTATGGCACGAAAAGCAACGCGAATTAATTTTGTTTTTTATTTAAAATTAAGTTGATTATTTTTTATTTGTAATTTACCCTATGATCCGTTATTGGAGGTTAGGGACAGAAGCGTCCCGAGCATACGGAGCCAGTTTCGACAGAAATTAGAGTTCTTGCGAAAAAGTTTTATTGGCGATCGTATGAGGTTTCTAGAAAAATATGGAGAGTGAATTATGGCTACAGCTACTAGTACAAATACAACGGACAAAGCAAAAGATTGTTCTTTTGCGGGCTTCAAAGCATCAACACTTGATATGGATGCCTTTTGGGATTCATACAAAAAAAATTTAGAAATACTCGGACTCATAAATAAGATGTCGATGGAAGTGTGCACAGGCATAGCCAAATTGCAAACTACATTCTTTAAGCAAGCTATGGAGGATTTTGGAGGAATTTTCAGTTCAAAGCCTTCGGAAACGGCTTCAAAATTTTCGGAGGTTACTCAAAACACCCTAAACAGAGCCATCGGCAATGGAAAGCAGATTTCCGAGATAGTAACCGCTGCCAATAAAGATATTTCCACTGTTGCTTCCGGGAGATTAAAAGACTCTTTCGAAGAAGCAAAAAAATTTATGGGGAAAAAATAGAAGAAACTGCCTAATGAGATTTTTCTTGCAAGAACGAGGAAAAATGTAGCGCAAGACCGCAGTGTACTGCCTGTACATGAGGATCCGAGCAACGAATTCGACGAAATCGACGGCGAGAAAAATCCATTAGGCAACAGTCTCATAATGTAATAGCCTCATATGGTTCATTACATTCAACTATTGGAATTTCCCTTGTTTTTCTCCAGAAATTATTGGCTGTTTCCCTCGATTAAAACCGCTCTTCCCCAGTTCCTCCTTTATAGGGCAATCCAAATTTTGCGACGTTTCTTCTGAAATTTCCGAATTACCGCAGCAATTGCTCCCGGAAGCAACTTGCGCCGCCAAAATTTCAATAATGCTCCGATTATTCACCTTGAATTTATCCAACAATTCCATTTTATGTTCCACTATCTTTTTTTCCTGCGCCAACAAAACTGCCTCATGACAACAACAGAGACTTTTAGCCCCCTCACTTTTCAATATAGTTTCCCTATGATGGCAACAATGATTCTGGGATAAATCTTTTATTTTATTTTTTAAAATAGCATCTGCAAGATCAGCCTCCAGCTCATTCATAATTCTTTGGATCTCCTCCACTTCAGCCGCTTTCGGAATCAAAATGTTCAGCGCCGATGCAGAAATTCCGCCTAAAAATGACGCCAACACAATAATCATAATTTTTTTGCCCAGATTTGCCATTTAAAATTGCTCACTTGTTAATATATCATCCTCATATTTCGAGATATCTTTCTTCTTTGTTGGGGTGGACGTGCCGGTACCCACACCGCCCCTGCCGAACGAATCCCATGCTTTTGAGCCTCCTCCGGTGGTCCACACCACATCATTGCCCGCAGACGGTTTGCTTCCCTTGACAACGGCTTTCCCCATCCAATTGGAATTTGCCCGAGAATCAACCAAAACTGCCGATTGCTCAGTAATTTCAGCTGCAGATTTTTCTTCAGCAGATTTTTTCGCGACGGATGAAACCTGCTTTTTTTCAGACTCATCTAAAGATTCGCCTTCTAAAAAACCACCGTTATCCGCATCGGAATTATCTTCTTCTACTTTATTATTTTCCGCATTGGAATTGTCTTTTTCGTTTTTGTTTTCTTTTTTAGCGCCATCTTCGTTGCCGCCTTGATCTTCGGCAGATTTTTCATCATTTTTCTCCTGATCTGATTTTTCGTCGTCCTGGTCGTCGCCCTCCTGATCTGGTTTTTCGTCGTCCTGGTCGTCGCCTTCCCGATCTGATTTTTCGTCGTCCTGGTCGTCGTCTTCCTGATCTGGTTTTTCGTCGTCCTGGTCGTCGTCTTCCTGATCTGGTTTTTCGTCGTCCTGGTCGTCGTCTTCCTGATCTGATTTTTCGTCGTCCTGGTCGTCGTCTTCCCGATCTGATTTTTCGTCGTCCTGATCGTCGTCTTCCCGATCTGATTTTTCGTCGTCCTGGTCGTCGTCTTCCCGATCTGATTTTTCGCCATCCCGATCGTCGTCTTCCCGATCTGATTTTTCGCCATCCCGATCGTCGTCTTCCCGATCTGATTTTTCGTCATCCCGATCGTCGTCTTCCCCACTGCTATTGAACCGTTCTCCGCTATCCTTATCGCGATCTGACCTTCTGTCGTCCCGATCATCCTCCTCCCGATCTGATCTTCTATCATCCCGGTCATCGTCCTCCCGGTCTGACCTTCTGTCGTCCCGATCGTCGTCTAACCCACTACTATTGAACCGTTCTTCGTTATCGTCCCCTCGATCTGATCTCCTGTCATCCCGATCGTCGTCTGATATGCTAATATTGAACTGCGTTTCATCATTGCGATCTCTATCCGATCTTTCATCGCTGTCCTCGTTATTGTCGTATCGATTTTTATCAGATCTACCATTGTCCTCATAGTTGTCATCATCTAGTCTTCCGTCGTCATCTCTGATGTCAAAGTGCTCTTCTTCTTTGCGCTGAACCTGCTCTTGAGGTTCCGGAACATTGGAAATATTTTGCACATTGTTTTCGTGGGGTATCAACTCGATTTTGGGAGTACTCGCCGGCTCGCTTTTTCCAGCGTTCCCAGATTCAACCGGAGAGATATTCACCGATTCATCTTCCGCCGTAGCCGACGATTCATCTTCCGCCGTAGCCGACGATTCACCTACCGCCGTAGCCGACGATTCATCTGCTGCCGTAGCCGACGATTCATCTGCTGCCGTAGCCGGCGATTCATCTGCTGCCGTAGCCGACGATTCATCTACCGCCGTAGCCGACGATTCATCTTCCGCCGTAGCCGACGATTCATCTACCGCCGTAGCCGACGATTCATCTAGCGCGGTACTTGGCGGTTTATTTTCTTCAACAACTATCTCTTCTTCTTCCCAGTCAGGAGATATTCCAGGAGGGGCTTTTTTTTCCGGCTGCATTTCCAGCTCCCAGTTTGGATAATTCATCTCCGGAGAGAATTCTCCCCAATTTGGAAATGGCTTTTCGGAAGGCTTAGCTTTTACGGGGAATGTATTTAGATCCCAATCCGGATAATTGGGTTTTGAAAAAGCTTCATCTTCCCAGGTCGGTGGATTTTTTTTGGGAGGTCGCTTTCTTCCGAGCGGTATATTTAGATCCCAATCCGGATAGTTTGCTTTGGTTTTTTGGGGAAGATTGTCGTTACGTTCATGATCTTCCGGTGGCAATAGCAAAATTTCCTCCAGAAGTTTTTGATTTTCCACGAACAATCTATTGATTGTTTTTTTTTGCTCGTTGTTGTAGCCGTTGTCGTGGGTTAGATGCAACAGCAAGTTATGTCCGACCAGGGCGAGTTTATCTTTCGGATGTAGACTGTATATGTCGAAGCTCACTGCAGCGCATGTGGCTCCAATGCTTTTTAGAAGCAAGAATATGACAAAAAATGCGTAGTGCAACCTAAACCTCGGCTGATACATCTACGCATTTTAGCAATTGTGTATTAACAAATTATAAAATTTACTGAATTTTTAATTTTTCTAGTATGGTAGATGAAATTTTGTCATCTTTATCTTTGCTTCCTCTGGAGGATCCGAATTCGAAGCTGTAGGCATCTTTCAGGCATGCGCCAAAAATTCCCGCTATGGTTGAGACAATACCCACAACTTCGCCGGGTAAGTCTCCTTTGTAAGAAATGAGCATCAGCAGACAAAACACCAGTCCGAGCGCGGCTCCGATTACCATTATGTTCAACCTTTTGTTGCGATTAAAGGCGTTGATCATGGAAATATGTGAGTTTGTTTTGGCGTCTTCAAAATTTTGAAAGCATTTTTTTTTCGTGGAATCTTGCGAAATATTTTTTGGCAATGGGTCGTCATTTTTTTCAAATGATTTGATTGTATCATCATTGTTGTGGTTATTTTTTTGTATTGTTTCCTTTAGGGCTTTTTCTTTGATGGTGTCAATGGAATCCAACACGATTCTTTCCAGTATATTTTTCATTTTTTTCTCCTATTTTTTCAATTCATAAAAGCAATGCGATCCGAATACTCTTCGGGGATGTAGATGGGCGGCCCAGTGTGGTTTTATGAATTTTTGGTGATAGTGATCGCAGCCATCGGTGAGATCTGGCCATTTTTCCGTTAAAACATTTTCGGCTGTTTCTCTACATTTTTTAAAAATTGCGTCATTACTTATTTGGGTAACTATTTTGTAGTTGGGATCATTTTTATTCCAGCAGGAAAATTGATATGGAGCCAAGCAAACATCGTAGATTGTTGGAGCAAAATTTTTATTTTTCCGATTCACTACAACGTTTGCAATTGCCAGAAGAGATGTAATGCCATATATATAGAATTCTCCTCTTGCTTCTCCATAAATTGTTTTTGCCAATGTATCTAGATCCTGTTTTGTAAATTTCATTTTACTTTATCCTTGTATAAAATTGATGGTGATTAAATTTGTATTTTGTGTATGTGTCAATCCGGTACTTTTATAAGGCGTAGAGGTACCGGTAGTTATGTCAGTTAATTTTATTTTACATAGTCCATTTTTTAGGTCATCGTACAGATTCGTTTTCTGATCTTCCGGGGAGTTTTCTAGACCGACGAATAACGTACCACTTTTCAGTATTTGCTTTGCAAAAGGGTTTATTCCTTTGGTCATTAATGTTGTGATCCTACTAACTATTATCGATGTGGTTTTGGCATGCGGAGCCGTTTGGAAAACGCACAATTCTATACTTTTCGGATGTCCGCCATATTCATAAAATCCGCCGTAGGGATAAATTTTGTATGATGCTTTTTCGGGAGAATTTTTATCATATAAAGGACCACCAAGTGTAGAATTATATTTTTCCACTATGGGAGTTCGAAGCGTAGGAAAATTTTTTTCAAACAAAATATCATCTTTTTTTTCGAAATCCATAACATAATTATCAAAAGATTTATGGAAGAAAACGTTTTTTTCATTTTCCAGCAGATACGTGCCGGAGTTTTCAAAAATAACGACAACTTTTGCCCAGAAAGAATGGGGATTTTTCACATCAGAATCCCCGTGAATTATTGGAGATCCATATATATCATTTTTTCCAAGACTTTTGTCATTTTCTATACGTTCCACCAATATCGGTGATGTAATTTTTATGCCCTCAAGACGAGCATTTAGCCTAATATTTTCGGGCCAAGTGTCCGCTAATTTTACATGACAATCTCCGGATTCGGTTTCGAGCCAAATCGGCGATTTTATATTTTCTTCTGTATCCGGAGTATCAGTAAAATCGCGAATATATACGCTGGATATTGATTTTATTCCTCTTGATAAAAACATAATTTTCCTCTTTATTTATACTAAAAAATCGGGGATAGGATGATTTTTCCTAATGGCCTTTGTGGTGCTTAGCGGATGTAGAACTACCTTTATTTTTGTGGGATATCTTCTTAATTCGGCCTTTAGTTCTGCTACGCTTTTTGCTCTAATTTTTGCCAGCTGCGCCTCCTGTTCTTCCGGAGAATTCTCAACCGAAATTTTGGTTACTATATCCTGAGAATTTATTTTTTCCTCTTCGTTATTAATGGACAATTTTTGAAAATATTCGTTTATTTTTTCAGTAGAAATTTCCGCGAATCCACCTAGATTGCAGCAAATCGTAATGTTAAAAATTCGGTGATTGCAATCGGCGAAAAAGGCAGTTTTCGTGACTTTTCCCGAGATAGATCCACCGGAAAATCTGTCGTCAATTACGGTAATTTGATCATTTAGAGTTACATTTATAAAATTTTTGGCATAGACATTAAAATTAAGCTCCACATATCGTGACGAGTATTTTATAAGTGCGATTGCCTTCTGGACCGCATAGCGAATTGCATTTTTTCCGCGATCCGTAGCGAAAAAAGAAGATGCCGTTTCGTCCGGTAGCGCATCTGGTATTTTTTCCAGTAATCGCCATTTTTTTTCGTCGAATTTATCTTCCGCCACATGGGCCGCTAGACACTCGAAAATTTGTCCAGAATGAAGTACTTTTTCGCCGCGATTATAATCCCAAAAGCTGTGCCATTTTCGCTGCGCTTTTGGCAATTGCAGTGGACCGAGTTTCAAATTAATATTTTTTTCTCGGCCACCATTAGATTTCGTATTTATAACTTTTATTGTTATATTCTCGTTTATTTTTTGTTTATGATGCCAATTTACAAGTATTTGCCCTTTGAAATAAAATTTTTTAAACCTCACAAACTTTTGGGGAGATATTTCATTTTTTTCAATAGCATACTCTGCAGACACCGGCGAAAAATTTTGAAAAAAGTGCCTGTTTTGGGTCGGATAAATTTCTTTTATTTTACTGCTTATTAGCTCATATCCGGTATTTTTGGAAAATTTGCAAAAATTTTCCATTGCTGTTCCGATGTTAGTATAAGAAGACACCACGGAATTTTTGAAATTGCTAGCAATCAGCGGATATAAATTAATGCATCCGTAGGCATGCCGCAGCCAACTGGTTTCGATGCTTATGCTTATGCTTTTGTAGGGTTCCCGAAATAACCGCACTTTTAGAGAGTTTTGCATAATGTCACATTTTTTGATTTCAAAATTTTTTGCGCCATGATTGATGTCCGATAGCGACAATTTTCCATTTGTCATGTCCCAATAGAAAATTTTACAATCTCCCTCCAAAAAAACCGTTGGATTATTCATATCTTTAGTTGAAAAAAATAAATCGTCAAAAATAATCGGATGATCCGACAGTTTATGCTTATCGATATTTTTGTATTGTTCGTAATTTAGTTGGCAGAAGTTGTTCAATTGGTTTTGATAATCTTCCGGTTCGGAAATAAATTCCAATTTCAGACAAGAGTTTCCAAATCCGATGGGAAAAGATACCAATCTTCCGGAAAAAATTATTTCCACATTTTGGTCATCTTTTTGAACAGCGATTTTGGCATATTTTTTAGTTACCAATGGTTCGGTTGTAGTCACAACGACTTTTGCCGAGGCAAATCCACATTCTCTATGAACGATTTCCAGAGATATTATTTTTGCATCGCCGCGCCAAGATTTTTTTTCTTCGTGAAAAGAAAAACACCAATCAAATATCAATTTCATCTTTTATTCTCCGTAAAAAAAATGTAGTATACGCCCACATAAAATGGTGATTTATGTCTATTGCGTTCAACAAAAATTATTATCGCGCTATTTTCTTTTTATTGCTCATGATGTTGATTAGCTGCCTCAACGATGTCATAGCAAAATTTATTGGAAAGCGACTTGATTCTGTAGAAGTTATTTTCTTTAGATTTTTTTTCAGTTTCATAACTCTTTTACCATTTGTGGTTGTGCGCGGCGCGGCAATTTTCCAAACGTCCAATTGGCGACTTAATGTTCTAAGGGGGATTTTTGGCGCCCTTAGTTTTTACCTCTATACCCATTCGCTGATGCGAATACACCTAGTTGAAATCGTGACAATTATGTGGACGATACCTTTATTTGTCGTTGTTCTTTCAATATTTTTTTTGAAAGAGCAAGTGAATATTATCAGGTGGATCTCCACACTGGTGGGTTTTTTCGGGCTCGCATTCATAATGTTATATGACAGCGGATCGTCATTTTCTTTCAAATTTGTATATATAATTCCGATTGCATCAGCGTTTCTTTTCGCACTTCAGGACGTAATGGTAAAAAAAATGCTGGACACAGATGACCGCATTACCATGCTTTTGTATTTTGCCATTATAAGTAGCCTTCTAACATTTATTCCTGCGATTTTCGTCTGGAAAACTCCCACACTATTCGAATTATCCCTGCTATTATTGCTGGGATTTTTCGCCAACCTCATGCAATTTTTTATTTTCCGCGCGTTCGAAGCGGTAGATTTATCGGCGTTGGCTCCGTTCAGATACATAGAATTTTTATTATCCGCCTTTGTGGGGTTTATCTTTTTTAGAGAAATCGCCGGATTAAATGTTCTAATTGGGGGCATAATTCTAGTTCCAAGCACATTATATTTGGCCTACAGCGAAAGAAGTGCCTCCCGTAAACGAGAGCGCAAAAAATAGCATCATCTTATACTTCTTCCAGAACAATTTTCCAGCTGCCATTCATGTTCCATTCGTTGGTTTCGAAGGAAAAGTCCACCACCGTCATGATTAACCACGGGCGAAAACTAACAAATATTTTTTCATTGTATTTTTTTAAAAGTTCCACTTCATTGCTGCCGTCATTAAAATTAAATTTTATGGAATCTCCGGCGGTATTGAGAACATTTATGGAGTCCTTAACAACCGGTCTTATGAGTCGTATTTTTTGTTGTCCCGCTTCAATGGATTGCCATAAATTTTGTATACATCCTACATTGATTTGGGATCCAATCCAAATGCTGTCTATGATCGGAAAATTTACGTCTCGACAAGATATGATACTTTTATATTTTTTATTTTCGGAAGCTTTTAAAAATAATAAATCGCCGTTTAGGGATTTTTTGAATTCTCCGTTAGGAATGGGATGTAGTTCCTGAGTACAGTTTCGTGCACTTTCCGGAGGCAATCCTACAATACCAAGTATTAAATTTGTTTCATTCATTTTAGTCCATCCATTCGGGCATTGTTGTTGGGGTCGTTCGGGAGACATATTCCAGATATTCGGCCAATTTATCCATTGCATTTTCTTCTTCTGAATTCATATTTTGTATAATTGCAGTATTAGTCATCGCTTTCTCCATCTTCATATATAGCTTTCAATTTTAGTATGGCAATCATATTCAATAGGAGCAAATTTTTTCGACTCTCGATGGAATCAATTTTTATTTTTGCGGATCCTATGGCGACATTTCCTTGGCTTAGCGTCAATTCCTGGGCGGTTATTTTGCTAATGGATTTCATAATTTTCATACTTTCCGAAGTTACACATTTGTCGTCCACGATACTTACGACGAATTCCACCCGAGACATTAAATTTTTTCCATGAATAATATTTTTTAATTCGAATATTAGATACGGTGTTTTGCGAAGTTCGTCGGGCGGAGTTGACGGAAATATTGCTGCGCTCAATTCTTTTTTTATGGCATTTATGATGCCAAAATCCCAAGGTAGCATTTTTATTCTCCTTTTGTTATTTGTGCCGCATGAAACATAATGTAGTCGTTGGATGGATCCACAATGGGAATTTGAGTAGGCATAAAATTTTTATCATCCATTGTAATTCTAAAATTGTTGGGAAAGTATTTTCTCCATTTTATAATAAAAAAGTATATGACTCTTCTGACGGAAACATATTTTATGGAAGCTGAAGCCCACAATTCATTCCAGAGAATATATTCCGGAATCCAAACATTGTCGCTGGACAATTTTTGTTTAATAATTTCTATTTTTATTTTTTTATTAAATAATTTTTTTGACATTTTTTTTCTCCTAAAAAACTCTCAGATTCAGAAATGGAGCAAGCAACTTCCGTACCCCACTGGACACAATGTCGCCGTCCAAACAAGAATATCTTTCTTGGTAGGCGCTAGCCATCATCATCAAATTCGCCAATTTTACGGGATACGGAATATTATCTGCATTCAGCACGATACCCGCTTCGTAAAGGATGGATATAATCTTCGATTTACTACGCTGCAATGATTTATCCAACGTAAGCAGTAAATAAAATTTCGATTTAGTTTTATCTAAAACGTAGCATTGTTTTTCCACATCCGTTTCATTTACCGATACTTTTAAAATTTTTATGATGGGTGGTTTTGGCAATGGAATTTGCAAACTATTTCCTCTAACCATACATGGATAATTATCGTTGGGAGCGGCCACAATGCGAACATTGTCACTATGTATCGTATATTTCCATGTCTGCCGCGGCAGCGTTTTTTGTATAATAGCTTCAATTGCTTCGCGCGTAGATTTGATGAGCATTAATATAAGATCATCATCAAAATTATGGTCGATGTGAAGATAATTTTTTGCTTCTTTCAACGAAATTATTTCGCTTTTGGGACCTTCGACCAGACATAAATCCATTTTATTTCTCCTAATATTTTGGGTGGGGAATCATTATTTTTAGCGTCGCAGATGTTTTCGCTGTACTCTTATTTTTTAGTGACTAGTTGGCGGAAAATTTCAAAAGTTTTATGGCATCGAAGTCCACGACGGCGCCTCCGGTACGTTTGGTAGCATAAAATTCCACAAACGGCTTGGATGTATATGGATCCCGCAATATTTTTAATCCCTGCCTATCAATAATTTGGTATCCGGAATAAAAATCTCCAAATGCAATGGAAACGGACGCTTTTCCATTCACAAGGTTTGGCATATCATCGTCAATTACCACTGGATATCCCAGCAACATTGATGGAGTACATTCCGCCAGCGATGGTTGCCACAAGCATATGCCATCTGAACTTTTTAATTTTCTAATTGCCGCAAGAGCAGAACGAGACATTAACCATTTGGCGTTTTTCACGTAGATTGGTTTCAGCGAACAAGTCATGTTCAGCAGAATATCCAGGGGATTATTGTCGTCCGAAAATTGTCCATCGGCGCCGCTGCAGAAGTGCTGCAATTTTCCAAATTCTCTGGTGGAAGATGCTTCGGAAGTGTAATCCAGGAATCCTTTTGGTTTATTGCTGCCGTTTCCATTTATGAAGGCGTGATTTTCGAGAGCGGCGATTTTTTCTGCAATTTTATTTATGAGCCATTCTTCGACATTTATCTGGGCGTCGTCCAGGAGCTGCTGACTTGCTTTCGGTTTTGCATAAATTTCGTAAACGGGAATTTTAATTTTTTGTATTTCCGGAGAGTCGGTTTCGTCTCGGGAGGCGGACGTCTCGGACGCCCAGCCGGCTCCCGGACTTTTAGAATTCACCAACATATCCATGGAATTTGTCGATATGGTAGTGGTTTTAGCAACGGACCGCATTGGTGACAAAAATTTTAATCTATTTCCTATTTGCGTTGCGATTTTTATTGGCACAAAGTGTCCGCCTTCGTCTCCATTTACGCCGTTTAGCGATTTTTTTGCAAATGATCCGATTCCTTTGCGAATATAATCGGAAAAATCACATTTTTGATCGCAGTTGTTTTCTAAATTTTCTGATAGTGGTAAAGACATATTTTTTTCTCCTTTTATCATTTTTGTTTTTGGTGCATTTAATTCTTTTTCGTTATTTTCCAATAGGGCTTCGACGTTATGATTTAATTCTTCGATGGCGTTTTGAAAATCTATGTTCATGATATTTTTCCTTTCGTGGCGTGATTTATTTTTTGGGAGATATTTTTTATGAGTTCTAGGTATTTTTGCATGTTATCCTCGGCGGGGACGCAATTTGCTTTTATGTCGCTAACAACGGCTTTTTCGCAGGCCGGAAACGTCACAATAGACACTTCCAGCAATTCGATGTTTGTCAGATGATGCACGTTGTTGTCGAAATATTCGTCCTTAATTTTATAGCCGATAGAAAATCCGTCGAGGGCTTTATTTTTTAGTAGGGCGTAGACTTCTTTTGCTTTTGGAATTTCAAACAGCAGTCGCGCTTTTATAAAAAGACCGTAATCGTCTTCGTGGATGTCTGTTATGACTCCGATGGGAAAATTTCCATCATGTTGCCAGAGTAGTTTCGGTTTTTTTCCGTTTTTGAATTCGCGAATAGCGTTTGCGAATGCTCCTTTTTCGACGCTGTCGCCGTATCCGTCGATTACTCGAAAAACACTGGCATAGCCGGAGATTTCTCCATTTTCCTCCAGGGATTTTAAGAGACAGTTGCCCTGTGGATCTTTTCTACCATTAGCTTCATTGGATGGTATATGGGGGGTTAAAAATTTCATACTATTGGTTCCTATTTTTATTCCTATTTTTGTATTTCTATTCATTGATTTATTTTTTCTTCATCGGATTCGTTCAGGGGAGGAAAACCAAGGATTTCTCTTTTTTCGTTGGTAGTCAGGAAATTGGCGTTGGATATTTTTTGCCACAGCATTTCCCGTTTTGAGGTAATGGCATGGACAGCCTCCAGATCGAAAATTATTTCCACCGATGTATTAAATTTTTTCGAAAACCAGTTGCTTAATTCCAGTCGAATTAATTCTCCCAGAGGCAGGATTGTGTCTTCCCATAGGTGCAGACGCGCCTCCCTATAACTGCCCAAGCTAGAGTTTTCATGTAGTTCCAGCATGGGGGGAGGCACTCCGAGCGCCAAAGCAATTTCGCGGGAACTGATATCTTTTCCGCTGCCAAAATCCAAATCTTTGGGAGAAAATCCCATTTCTTTCCATTCGAAACATCCTTCCAGCACCATCATTTTTCCGGCGTTGGAGGATCCGGCGTAGGCATTTTTTATATCTTCCCGCAGTTGTTCTCGTTGTTCGTCGGTAAGATTTTCCGTACCATTTTTTACCATCAGACATCCGGAAGGGCGCCCACCATTTTGCAATATCGCAAGATTATGATCCGAAATGGCGTTATGCTGGTCGATGGATCTGGACGCCACCTGCAGCGGACTCAATCCGTACCAATCATTGAGCGGATTGAATAATTTCAAGTGCAAAACATCGTCCCGGGAAAGAATAAAGGTCGAGGTATCAACTTCGTACTGGTAGGAGTCGACCGCCGTCTTGGATGCGTTCGGCACAACCCGTACCCGATCCGTCCGAAGGCAATTCAAGTCTCCGTTTTCTCCCAAATAAACAAACGCATTTCCGGAAATTAGCAGATAATTCACCAGGGTCTCGAAAAACATTCCCCGCGACTGATTTTCGTTCGGACGACTCAGCAGCTTTGTTAGCTTCCAATTCTCCGATTTGTCGTCACGATTTTTTGCGCTCATGGGTATCGAGGCAATTCCCCGAGATATTAAACTAATCGCCCGAAAAGCAATGGCGTTTTTTTGAAAGCCGTTTTCGGAAATAGCGTCGTAGCGGCATGGCGTCCACTGGGGATCGCCTATGTTTTGGTAAGAAAAGAAAACATTGGAAGTCTTTTTCCCCATACCAAAATGCTTCAATAAATTTCGCATTTTCGTCTCCCTCTAGAATTTAATTATGTTTTATTGAATATTAATATGATCCTATGTTTTTTTATATAACGCAAGCACTATCTGAAATCTCTATATTTTTCAAGGCGGTAACTGCGTTTTTTGCTATAAAATAATTATCATTAGATCATTAAAAATAATATTATTTTATTTTTAATATTGGGGAATTTTGTCGCGCTGTTGAATCAACGACTCCTAGAAAAGCGACCGACACCAGATTCGAGACTGTTGCCTAATGAGATTTTTCTTGCAAGAACGAGGAAAAATGTAGCGCAAGACCGCAGCGTACTAGCTGCACATGAGGATCCGAGCAACGGATTTGCTCAAGACTTTGCGAGTCAAAGTTCAGGAATTTTTTAGCTCAGCAATAGGTGAGAAGCATCCAGCATACGATTGGAGAATCCCCATTCGTTGTCATACCAAGCCACCATATGGGCCATATCTCCGGCGATGACGGTGGTGAGCGGCATATCCACCACGGCGCTGAGCGGATTATGGTTGAAATCGGACGAAACAAGACTTTCGTTGGTATATCCCAAAATTCCTTTCAGAACATTTTCCGCATAGCAGACAACGGCATCGTTCAGCTCATTGGCGGTTGTTTTTCGCAGTGTCTGAAATGTGAAATCCACAACGGAAACATTAGACGTTGGCACTCTTATGGACAATCCGGAAATTTTACCTTTTAATTCCGGAAATATTTTTTCGATGGCCTTGGTGGCTCCCGTTGATGTAGGAATCATGTTGAGAGCGGCCGCTCGGGTGCGGCGCAGGTCCGGGTGATCGGCGTCTATGAGCCTTTGATCACCAGTATACGAGTGCACCGTAGTGGCAAAACCAGAGGCAATGCCAACATTCTCGTGAATCGCCTTCACAAGTGGCGCCAGACAGTTTGTGGTACAAGAGGCGTTGGAAATAATGACATCGTTAATTTTGTCCAGCGTACCATCATTAACGCCGTATACTAAGGTGCAATCGACATCACTCGCCGGACACGAAATCAGGACCTTTCGGGCACCGGCATTCAGATGCTCCTGACACGCTGTCCTCGATTTGAACACTCCGGAGCACTCCAGCACTAAATCTATGCCAAATTCACTCCAGGGAAGATGCTGCGGAAACTTTTCCGAGGTATAGGTGATTCTTTTTCCGTCCACCGAAAATAATGTCTCGGATATTTTTTCGACGCTGTGTAAAAATGGTCCGTGAACGGAGTCATATTTCAGAAGATGCACCGCCGTATCGATGTTAAGCAGGTCATTTATGGCAACAATTTCGAAATTGTAATCACGCTTGGATTCAAAAAACGCCCTAAGTATCAATCTTCCAATTCTTCCAAATCCATTTATGGCTATTTTCATTGATTTTTTTTTCAATTTATTTTCTCCAGCACTTGGCGATAAATTTTATGGGCTGTCAGTCCGAAATACTCGTACACATCTGCGCAAGGAGCTGATTTTCCGAAATTATTTACCCCAAAAAACAAGCCATCGGCCCCCAAATATTTTTCCCATCCGAACCCATTGGAGGCTTCAATACCTATGCGCAGGTCGTTTCCCAACACCTGTCGTTTGTAATTTTCCGGCTGCTTATCGAACAGGCGCCAGCAGGGAATACTGACGACATTAGCGGAAACATTATTATCATTGAGCATTTTTTTTACATCGAGGGCTATGCCCACTTCGGATCCGCTAGCGATAAGCGTGACTCTCTCGTATAGATCCATGTTATCCTCGTACAGTAGGTAGGCGCCGTGTTCGCACAGATTTTCTTTGCCGCTAAAACGAGCACTGAGCACGTTTTGGCGTGTCAAAATAATAGCCGAAGGATTCGAGCTCGCCAAGGCACATTCCCAGCATTCTACTGTTTCCTGAGCGTCTGCCGGACGGAATACGTTCAAATTCGGTATGCTTCGGAGCGCCGAGATTTGCTCCACCGGTTGATGCGTTGGTCCGTCCTCGCCAACCCCTATGGAATCGTGACTGAAGACGAAAATGGACGGAATGTTCATGAGGGCCGCCATGCGCACATCGGCCCGCATATAGTCGCTGAAGGCAAGAAATGTTCCTCCAACGGCGATTATTTTGCGTCCGGCCCCAATGCCATTCATGATGGCTCCCATTGCCTGTTCCCGCACTCCGTAGTGGATATAATTGCCTGAAAAATCTGTTTTTTCCAGAGGAGTCATGTTTTTCGCCCAGCATCCGGTGGAGCTTCCGAGGTCGCAGGAACCGGAAATTACCAGATTTGTTTCCGCCGTTAGTCGTGACAAAACATCCTGCGAATTTGTTCTGGTAGCGGCGAAAGGTCGAGAAACAAAATACTCTTTTTTTAGGCTTCTAAGAGTTTTTTTCAAATGTTCCGTATATTCGAATTTTTGAGATCCGAATTTTTCCGCCTGAGTTTTCATCCATTTTTCATAAGATTCCCGATGACGCAGTCCAATTGCCTGCCATATTTTTGCAACATACTCGGGAATTTCAAACGGACCATAGGGCCATTGCAGATTTTTTTTCGTCTCCTCTATTTCCTGTGAACTGAGGGCTCCGGCATGAGCCTTTGGTGTACCGGCGCGGGGAGTTCCGAATCCAATCTGGGTTTTACAGGCCAGCAGCGATGGGCGCGGATCCAATTGGGCCGCCGCGATCGCCCGGTGAATGTCGTCTTCGCTATGCCCGTCCACCGACAGCACCTGCCATCCATAGGATTCGTAGCGCTTGAGAGTATCCTCGCTGGTGGATACACTTACTTTTCCATCGATGGTCACGTCGTTATCATCGAAAAGCACAATTAAATGCCCCAGCGCCAGATGTCCGGCAATGGCACTGGCTTCATGCGTAATGCCCTCCATGAGATCACCATCACCGGCACAGACGTAGATGTAGTGGTTGATACACTCGTCGCCGAATCTCGCGTTCAGTAGTCGCTCTTCGATGGCCATGCCGACGGCGTTGGCAAATCCCTGCCCCAAAAGACCTGTACTCACCTCTATGCCACAATCCAGATTATATTCCGGATGACCGCCGGTGAGCGATCCCAGTTGTCGAAAACGCTTCAGTTCATCCAGGGTCATTTTTTCATAGCCACTCAAGTGCAGCAGGGCGTACAAAGCCGGTGAGCCGTGCCCTCCGGAAAACACTAGCCGGTCCCGATTGGGCCATCGGGGATCCTCCGGACAAAACCTAAGAAAATTTCTGAATAAAACCGTGAGACAATCTGCCATGCCCAGCGCCATCCCCAAATGACCACCGTTGGCAACTCCCACCTCATGAATAGATAAAAAACGAACGGCATTTGCCAGACTTCTGAACATTATCCAATCCTTTGAAAAAAACCATAACAACATCGTTATAGAAGCAACGCTTATATGCTAGAATAAATCATCTGTACTGGCAACCAATAACTGAAGCCTCGCTATATTTTTCCATATCCAACGAAGTTAATTGCGAAAAGCATCGGTTATATTTTTTCCTACACCGTCCAGTTCACGAATAAATTCACTACATACGTCTTCGAGGTTTTGCAAAAAACTTTTCAGCCTGCTGGCTTCAATGGTTGGCCCACACCAGATTCTCAGATGCGGTTTCGTTAGAATATGTCCTCTGAAGTCAAATCCGATTTTTTTTAGCTCGCAGAATCTGACAATTTTTTCCAAAAACTCCCATTTGTCCGTTTCCGGTAATTTTCGATACTTTTCCGAGGTTAGATCCAGGCAAGCAACGTGATGGGCGCGATATTTTTCGTCCACCAAAAATTTGCAACAGTAGCTGCGAGAAATCCAGTCGCAGACCACGGCATAATTATCCTCCACTCGCTGTATGAGAGCCGCCAAACCGCCGATTTGTTCCGCCCACAGCAGTGCATTGCGAAAATCTTCGATGCAGAGCATGGACGGAGTATTGATGGTATATCCCTTAAAAATACCGGAATTTACTTTTTTGTCATCGGCGATGCGAAAAATTCTCGGTATGGGCCAGGGCGGCTGATGCGATTTTAATCGTGCCATCGCTCTTGGACTAAGAACAATTGTTCCCAATCCAGCTTCTCCTCCCAGTCCTTTTTGCCATGAAAACGCCGTAGCGTCCAACCTATTCCAGTCGAAATCGAACATAAACGCGGCGGAGGCGGCGTCGCAGATGGTAAGTCCTTTGCGGTCGGCGGATATCCAGTCGGTATTGCGGAATGACGTTCCGGAAGTAGTTGATGTCCAGCAGAACACAACGTCTCGGTCGAAATTTATGTCCCGGACGTCCGCCATTTTGGGAAAATCCTCTCTGAAAACACGGACATCCTGCAATTTCAGCTCTTCGACGATGTCTCTTTCCCAATGCCTACTGAAAACGCAATGGGAAATAATATCGATCCCATTGGCGCCCAACAGAGACCACAGCAATGTTTCCACAGCTCCTGTACTGGAAGCTCCCACAATTCCAACGTGATAATCATCGGGAATTCTCAATATTTTTCGCTGGAGATCGAGAACTTCTTCCAGCAGTGCTAATCCGTCCACTGATCGGTGTGATCGTCCAACTAAAATGCCATTCGGCGATTCCCATTGGGGATACTTCGCGCATGGTCCCGAAGAAAAACTCACATTTTTCCATTTTTGCATATGCCCTCCTCTAATAAAATAATTCTATGATTCAAAAAGTCCAAGGCTCCTTGCAAAATATACACAGCTGCGGTTTTGTCTACAAGTTGTTTACGTCTTTTTCTGGATAAATCTGCTTCAATCATGATTTTGTCTACGACGCTGGTGGAGAATCTTTCATCCCATCTTGCAATGCCAACGTCCGTGTGTTTTGACAATTTTTCGATAAAATTTTCAACTTTTTCGCATTGCTTGCAGGCAAGACCATCCATTTGCAGTGGCCATCCACAGATGATTAAGCCAACATTATACGATTTTAGATGTCGCAAAATTCCAAAAAAATCACCGTTGTTTCCCTTTCGTGCAATAGTCCCGACGGAACTGGCAATTTTGTTCCGACGATCTGATACTGCCATGCCAATGGTCTTGCTTCCCACATCAAGTCCCATAAAAACAGACTCCCGCCTATTCAGCTCATTTATTTTTATAGTCTCAAGCGGAATAAAATTCATTGCATTAACTTTCTTTTTAAGAAAACCATTCAAAATATTATAGGTAATAAATAGTTGCATAATGAGATATTTTTTGCAAGAACGAAGCTGAACAAGCTCTGAATCCCGCGAAGTTAATTGCGAAAAAAATCCATTGGGTAACAGTCTCTGAAAGTAAGGGTATAACAATGTTATCAAAACAGTCTTTGGATATATTGATAGATCTCGTCGAAATAAAGCTCAGCGCCATCATGGTAATTGACGGTGAAGACCTGAAGGAAGTAAGAAAGTTGAAGCTTTGCCGAAATGAATTGCTAACGTCCCGCAAATTCTACACCAAGAACTTGACCATGTTGCAAGGAACTTCGGACTCATATATGCCGTCCTACAGCCATGACCAAACTTCCTTCACCTCCAATGATTTTTTAGAAAAACATATCTAAAAATCAATCATTGTGTAAAAAAAAGCAAATTCCATGACAAAAATGTCAAGGGAGGAAATTTGTGAGCGTTTTCTATTTTTCAAATACGACGGTGCTCCATTCCCGGTAATTATACACATATTTTACCGCTAATGCCAAAGATACGTACTGATCTATCACACTTTTATCGCCGGAGGTGAATCCCGACAGCACCAAAAGACCGCCCGGCGCCAAGCAATCCGTCACGTATGTTGACATTGCCACCAGCGGTTCAGATAATATGTTGGCCACTATAAAATCATAATTTTTTGCGGCAAATTCATGAGATTCGTTCCGAAAAACCCCTACCCGATGATCGACTTTGTTGGTGATCAGATTATTTTTGGTGACGCGGACGGCTTCCGGATCATTATCGCAGGCCATCACACATTTGCAGCCCAGCTTGGCCAACGCAATACTGAGGATACCGGATCCTGATCCTATGTCCAGCGAAGTTTTGTGTCTTCTGGCATCAAAAAACGTCTGACACGCCATGAGACAGCGATTGGTGGTCGGATGCTCACCTGTACCAAAAGCCGTCGCCGCCGTGATTTCAATGGCAATTTTGTCGACGGGAATCGGAGTATTCCTCAGGTGATTTCCAAAAATATAAAAATTTCCCACCTCCAGCGGTTTGAAATTCTCAAAACATTTTTTTAGCCAATTGACGGGAGCAACTTTTTCAGATTTCAAAACAGAGTATTGATAACTTTTCAGCATAACACTCATATGTTCAACTGCTATGGGTTTGTTGTCCAGCACTTCCAGCAGCCAGTGATCATTTTCTTCCACCGCAGACACACTAAGGTATCCGGCTTCGAAAAAAATATCCATCAGATCAAAGGCGTCTTTCAGGGAAAAGTTTCCCACAATGCAGCGGTGGATATTTTCATTCATTTGGTTGTAATTGGAGACAATACCATCATCATTTGTCTTCCCTCCAATTGTGGAGCGCCCTCACATTTAGCGATTTCTTTTACATCGTCAACGATGCGCTTCAATAATTTTGATCCAATCTCCTGATGGGAAAGCTCACGACCGCGAAATCTCAGCGTGACCTTTACCTTATTACCCTCGGAAACAAATCGACTAATACTCTGGAGTTTAACATTATAATCATGCTCACCAATCACCGGAGTAAACTTCACTTCCTTTATTTCGATAACTTTTTGCTTCTTTTTGGCTTCGGATTTTTTTTTCTGCAGCTCGTATTTTAATTTTCCATAATTTATTATCTTACAGACCGGAGGAACCGCCTGAGCAACAATTTCCACAAGATCGAGTCCTGCGTCGTTTGCCATGAATTGCGCCTCTCGAGTGCTCACTATGCCAACCGGATTCCCGTTTTGATCGATCAGTCGAACCTGTGGCACAGTTATCATCTTGTTTATCCTATGTTTTTCTTCCGTGAACAAATTTTCTTCCAAATTTTAACTCCATAAATATATATGTCTCAGATTAATAATTTTTACGCAAAAATCAAGACCATTCTGCTTGAAATCCATAGGTTTTGGACAGAAAACAGCCCTCTCTGGAAATTACGCCGTTTCAAGCGGAGAGACGACATCCTCGCTTCACTACGCTCACAAGGATTTCGGAGCTGATATTTAGCAAATACCGCCACTTGTGCTTGCATTCCTTGTTTTTGACTCAAATTAATCTACTTTCGAATCTTTCCCATGGTCCATCGTGGAACTTTTTGCATCCGCGATAAATCTTAACCTTTACGCAAAAAAAATCTCCAGACAATATTTTTAACTTGACAAAACACGAAATACACTTTATACTAATTGAGGTTAAAAAAAAGGATAAAAAAATGAAAAAAATAATGATACTATCAGCTACTGTACTACTTGCTTGTGCCGGTGCAAACGCTGAATTCTCTTTTTTAGAGAAACAGGGCATGGAATATTTGCAAAAAAATCATAGTAACATCGCTACTATTATAGATGACAATATTGGCGACATGCCAGTAGATCTTAAAAAAGAAGTGAAGCATTTATTGGCACATGTCAAAGAAGATAAAATCCTAGAACAACTGCAGGATTTGCTCTATACTTTTCCCCCAGCGAACGAAAGCTTAGAGCAGGGTATGTTGATGAAAGCGGATACAAATCAAAAGATGAGACAAAGAGCACAAACGAATAGAGAAAATTTGGAACAGGATATGTTGCTGAAAGCGGATATAAATCGAAAGGCGAGACAAATAGTACAGGCGGATGAAGAAGATTTGGAACAGGATATGTTGCTGAAAGCGGATATAAATCGAAAGGCGAGACAAATAGTACAGGCGGATGAAGAACGTTTGGAAGCAATCAATATGCAGAAGGAGCTTGAGCAGCAGAAAGAGCGTGAGCAGCAGAAGGAGCTTGAGCGTAGAACATTAATAATATCAGGACTATCTCTGCAAGATTATAGCAAAGGTTGCGATATATATGCAAGCGAGTATCTTGCGAAGAAGGATTCAGCTTACAAAAATATGTCCGCCATGAACATAAAGCAGACCCTTCATACCCAAGTAGTTAACTACTCCAAAAGTAATAATGCCGCTCATAGGCTATTAGCTCTTGAAATGACCAAAGCATACATAACACTAGGACAACTTTCGCGTGAGTGCAAAAAAGCATTATCAGTATCTAGCAAAGCTCATTCTAAGAAGCTTTTAGAACTTAGGTGCGTGATAGGTATAATCGACATGCATCGTCGTTTGGCCGCTAAGAACTCAATGCGTCAGGTAGAACAACATATGACCAAACTGTACAGTGAGGCAAAACTATCAACTACGCCGCCAATACCAAGTGTTGTATTCAAGTCCAATTAGAGAACAGAGAACGTTGCTAAGAAGATATTCCCGCAAGAACGAATACAACCTATTGGTAGCAGACCTTAGGAAGTCGATTGCAAAAAATATCAACTTAGCAACAATTTTTTTTCTTGAGTGACCCCCAATGAGTAACCATAGATTAAACAACTTACATTATGCTAACATCACACGAGATTGTGCGCCGTCGAGAAAAGTTTCATAATATTTGGAGAAGCTAGAAGAATAAGGATAAATTAATACAGGGATGTTATGGTCTTATAATGAAAATACATTTTATTTGCTCATGCAATGTTAAATCTAGAAGCGCTTTTGATTACATGGTGAAAACCTATGGGCAATGGGAAGCGGAGTCCGCCGATTGCATCGTCGCTTTGTCCGGAGACGGCACGGTTCTGAGAGCTTTTCATGAAACTGCAGAGCTTGGAATCCCCGTATACGGCATGAATAGAGGGGGCGTAGGTTTTCTCACGAATGTATATCGGGAGGAGAATCTAATCGAAAGAATAGAAAAGGCTTCTCCGCTGAAAATTCATCCCATAAGAGTGATGGCGGAAAGGCAAAACGGCGAAACATTTAACACCATAGCTGTAAATGAGTTATATCTTCTCCGGGAAACCCACCAGACCGCAAAGATCAGAGTAAAAGTTGATGGCATTTTGAGAATGCCCGAATTGGTGTGTGACGGTATTATTGTAGCGACGTCCACCGGTAGCAGCGCCTATAACTACTCGGCCAATGGTCCGATAATACCGCCCGGATCACGACTGATGGCCCTTACGCCCATAAGCTCTTTTCGGCCCCGCGGCTGGAGAGGAGCGCTGCTGTCGTCGGACACGGTCCTGGATATGGAAGTGATAGATCACACCCAAAGACCCGTGTGCGCAGTGGCAGACTATGTCGAATTCAGATGCGTATCAAAAGTCAGAGTATATGAAGAAAAAAATATGACCCTGACGTTGCTGTTTGACGAAGAAAACGAATTGCACAAAAAAATTCTGGACGAGCAATTCGCCACCTAAACTTGAGACTGCCTAATGAGATTTTTCCCGCAATAACGAGGAAAAACGTAGCGCAAGACCGCCGTGTACTACCTACCCGTACATGATGATCTTGACGAAGTCGATGGCGAGAAAAAGCCATTAGGCAACAGTCTCTTCTAATCACAAATTTTTGTTTGCAACGGCGTTTAGACCTTATATTAAATGTGATTATTTAGTATGCTCAGGGGAGATTTTTGCACAATGATGCCCTCTGCCAAAGTTACTGGCAGAAAAGATTTGTTGCGCAACAGTCTCCATTATACCGGTTGACGCCACTGAAATAAAGGTTGGCACCATTTTCGGTTTATTTCGGTTAGTTGTTTTTAATTTTAGAAGGAATGTAGTTTATGGATAAGGAAAAAGCTCTTGATGTCGCACTTTCTCAAATAGAGAAAGCGTTTGGTAAAGGTTCCATAATGAAGCTTGGTCAGCGGGGGAGTCTGGTAGAGATAGAAGCAGTTTCGACCGGATCCATCGGACTGGACATGGCTCTCGGCATAGGAGGATTTCCTAAAGGAAGGATTATCGAGATTTTTGGTCCCGAGAGTTCTGGAAAAACGACGTTGGCGCTGCACGCCGTTGCCGAAGCCCAGAAAAAAGGCGGCATCTGCGCCTACATCGACGCCGAGCACGCTCTTGATCCGATATACGCCAAGAATCTCGGAGTAAATGTGGATTCTCTGGTGCTGTCTCAGCCGGATACCGGAGAGCAAGCTCTGGAAATCGCTGACACGCTTGTGCGTTCCGGTGCCATCGACATCCTGGTGGTGGACAGCGTCGCCGCCCTCGTGCCAAAAGCAGAAATAGAAGGCGAAATGGGCGATGCTCACATGGGATTGCAAGCAAGGCTCATGAGTCAGGCTCTGCGTAAGCTTACGGCAACCGTATCCAAGTCCAACAGCATCCTGATTTTCATAAATCAAATTCGCATGAAGATAGGAGTATTTTTTGGCAATCCGGAAACCACAACCGGAGGAAATGCGCTCAAATTCTATGCGTCTGTTCGTCTGGATATCCGTCGCATCGGATCTCTGAAGGAAAAAGATCAGGTAATAGGCAATCAAGTGCGCGTCAAGGTGGTAAAAAACAAGGTCGCACCTCCGTTTAAGGTCATCGATTTTGATATCATATACGGCGAAGGCATTTCCAAAACCGGCGAGCTCATCGACATCGGTGTAAAAATCGGAGCCGTAGACAAATCCGGATCCTGGTACTCGTTCGGAGATCAAAAACTGGGACAGGGCAAAGAAGCCGCACGTCAATTCCTGAAAGAACATCCGGAAGTAGCCGATAAAGTAGAACAAATGATAAGAAATAACGGCGAATTGGTGTCCGAAATCACAAATATAGCCCCCGAATAACGCTCCATGCCCATTGTTAAATGAATAGCATATCTAAAAAAAAGCTTGGTTATATTTTTGTGGTAGTGAGCGTATGTCTGTATTCATTTTCTGATGCCATCATGAAATATTTTATGCCGTATTATGGGGTAAATCAGATAGTATTTTTACGCACCATGTGCCGATTTATTCCGCTGATGTGCTTCGCCGTTTATAAAAAAATTAATCCGGCCCAAACGAATCGGGTCGGAGAAAACATTTTTCGGTCGGTTCTCGCCTGTTTCGGAACGTATGCGTTTATGTTGGCCTATAAAGAGTCGAATATGGTGGACGTAATTGTCGTTGGCTACACGACGGCGATTTTTGTAATTCCCCTTAGTGTACTCTTGCTCCAGGAGAAATTTTATGCGCGGGACGCCATCGCGGTGGTGGTTGGATTTCTCGGAATACTATTGGCATTTAGACCTGGTTTAGGCATTTTCCGACCTGGAATTTTGTTAGCGGTCATTGGTGCCGTCATTAGTGCTCTAAATCAGGTGATTATCAAGCGATTATCGTTTACCGACAGCGAATTCACCATTATTTTTTACCATCATGTTACTCTTCTCATGACTTCCCTTGCCTTCGGATTCAATGATTTTTCGCGATTACCATTTGCGGACGCCATTTACATAATCGCAGGAGGTGTAATAGGCGCCATTGCCCAATACTGCGTGATTCATGCATTTAAATTGTCATCCAGCTCTCACCTGGCATCGGCCACCTACACAATGCTGATTCCGGCAACTTTTTGGGATTTTTTCATATACCACCAAACGCCGGATTTTTTCATAATTGGCGGACTTGTGCTTATATCCATGGGGAGTTTTTGGGTGATTTCCGCAAGATCCCAAAAGCAATAAGCAAAATGTGATATATTTGTGAGTAGTTCCTAATATTTTAGCGTTGCGACGAAAAGAGAGTGATACCAATATGGAAAATTAACGTTTTTTATGCTAATATTGCATTATACTAGGGCTGTTGAGATCGAAATAATTTTCAGACATCAACAGCCCTATAATTTGTCGTGATGTTATGCTCGATCTCGTTTGTATACGGTGATACCTGGCATTTTTTGATTTTGGAGAGAATAACCTATGGAATTTCGCAACTTTGCAATAATTGCGCACGTTGATCATGGAAAAACGACTCTGGTGGACGCTATGTTCAAGCAAAGCGGTCTGTTCAGGAGCAATCAGCAGATGGAAAACTGCGCTATGGACTACAATGCTCTGGAGCGGGAGCGCGGCATTACCATTCTTGCCAAATGCACTAGTTTTGTCTGGAACCACATAAAACTAAACATAGTCGACACTCCCGGCCACGCGGATTTCGGCGGAGAGGTGGAGCGTATTCTCAGCATGGTGGATGGAGTTCTGCTGCTGGTGGACGCGTCGGAAGGACCTATGCCCCAGACGAAATTCGTGCTCACAAAAGCTCTAGCGCTGAATCTCAATCCCATTGTGGTCATAAACAAGATAGACAAATCCGACGCCCGAGTCACCGAGGTAATAGACGAAGTATTTGATCTATTTGTGGCTCTTGGAGCCAACGAAAAACAATTGGATTTTCCAATATTATACGCGTCCGGTCGAAACGGCTGGGCGGTCCAACACCTGGATGATGAGCGCCGGGATCTCACGCCACTGCTGAATACCATTGTGCAACACGTTCATCACCCGGAAATAGATGAAAAAGCTCCATTTCAGATGTTGGTCACCATGCTGGACTACGATCAGTACCTGGGACGCGTGCTTACCGGAAAAATTCTGAGGGGAAACGCCAAAATAAACGACGCTGTGCACGCCATTAGCCCCACCGGCGGAATCGTCGAGCGCGCACGACTTACAAAATTGTTGTCATTCGAGGGACTAAAGCGCATTCCCGTGGAAAATGCCTCCTGCGGCGACATCATCGCCATTGCCGGATTGGAAGTGGCAACCGTGGCGGACACCATCGCATCAACAGAAGTCACAACACCCCTAAAATCTCTGCCCATAGATCCACCAACCCTGTCCATGATTTTTTCCATTAACGATTCCCCTCTCGGAGGTCAGGAGGGAAAAAAATTAACCTCCCGCATGATCTGGGAAAGATTAGAAAAAGAAGCAGAAGGCAATATCTCCATCTCCATAAAAAAATCAGAAGACCAGGACTCATTCGAAGTGGCCGGTCGCGGCGAATTGCAGCTGGGCATACTCATAGAAACTATGCGGCGAGAAGGATTCGAAATGTCCATTAGCAGACCACAGGTCCTCTACAAAAACGTCAACGGAGAAAAATTAGAACCTATGGAAGAATTGTACATAGATCTGGATGACGAATTTACCGGACTTGTCGTGGAAAAAATCACTCTCCGAAAAGGAATGCTGCAGGATATGCGTCCGTCCGGCATGGGAAAAACACGGCTGAAGTTCCTTATCCCCACCCGCGGACTCATCGGCTACCACAGCGAATTCCTCACGGATACACGCGGAAGCGGCATCATGAACCGATCCTTCTACGCCTATGAACCATACAAGGGACCCCTCGAAGGCAGAACTAAAGGTGTGCTTATCTCGAATTCTATGGGTAATGCCATCCCCTACGCACTTTTTTTCCTGGAAGAAAGAGGTACACTGTTTGTAAAACCCGGTGACCCCGTCTACGAAGGCATGATCATTGGCGAAAATAATAAAAATAACGATCTGGATGTCAATCCCACAAAAACCAAACAGTTAACCAATATGAGAGCCTCCGGAAAAGATGAAAATATTAAACTATCTCCTCCCCGGGCTATTTCATTGGAACAGGCTTTGTCATATATTCAGGACGATGAGCGAGTGGAAGTTACGCCAACCTCAATCCGATTGAGAAAAAGGTACCTTGACCAAAATACTCGCAAAAAAATGAGTAGATTGGAAAAATGAATTTTACGTCTATTTTAGGCGATTTTCTAAAAACTTACCGGAATCCAAAGGTTTGCTCCATATTTTTTATCGGATTCTCCTGCGGATTACCGTTTCTTCTGACTCTTACAATTTTAGACCTCTGGCTAAAGGAGTGCGGCGTATCAAACACCGTAATAGGATTGTTTACGCTGCTCCATTGGCCGTTTACGCTGAAATTTCTGTGGGCACCATTCATAGATAAGTACAATATTCCATTTTGGCCGAAAAAATTTGGTCGATTGCGGGGCTGGGCCATTGGCAGTCAGCTGCTGCTGTTTATTGGCATCTACGGCATGTCCTGCAGCAGCCCGATTTCCAGTCCATTTCAGCTGATTCTGTGGGCGTCGCTGGTGGCGTTTGCCGATGGATGCCAGGACATATCTCTCTACGCCTATCAGCTCGATCGAGCTCGAAAAGATCTGCTGGGACCCGTCGCCGGAGTCGTAATCTTCGGCTATAAAACCGGTATGCTCTTTGCCAAAAGCTCCGCCTTGTACCTGGCCTATTATCTCGGATGGAATAGGGCTTATCTCCTAATGGCAGTTGTTATCCTGATTTGCACCATTGTTATATGCTGCATTCCCGAGCCCGTAACCAATGACGCAGACGCTGACGCATCCGTGCCCTACCATTCAAATTCCAGTTCTGAATTTATTAAATTTCTTAAAAAAACAATTTTTGAGTGTCTGGTGTGCCCATTTAGAATTTTTATGAAAAAAGAAAACTGGAAAAGCCTGGTTGCCTTGGTAATTTTATTCAAGGCCGGCTATATCCTGACTCAAAAAATGGCAAAGCCGTTCTATGTGGACATGGGATTCAGTATTCTGGAAATAGCCAATGTGGTCCAGGTGTTTGGTACATTGGCAGCCTTGGCCGGAGGAATGATCGGCGGTTACCTCGTAAAAAAAATTACTCTTCACAAAGTTATGTTTTACACGGCAATAGCGCATGCCGTATCCTGTATGGCCTATCTACTGCTGTCGCAGGTCGGTCACAGCATAACGATGCTCTACGTTACCGTTTTTGTTGAGAATGTCACCGAAGGAGCCATGGGAACGTCATTTATTGCTTTTTTATACAGCCTCTGCGAAATAAGATACTGCGCCACCCAGTACGCTCTGCTCTGGGCTTTCTACGACTTCGGAGGCATGTTATGCCGCATAATATCCGGAGTCCTCGCAGACGCTCTGGGCTGGACAAATTTCTTCCTCTTCATGCCACTGACATTTATTCCGAGTCTAGCCATTCTCCGAAAAATGATTCGATCCGAACAACGAACCTGATGTATAAAAAACCACTCCAAGCAGGTTTTGCAAGAACTCTAACGTAATGAAATTCTCCCGATACTTTATTGGTCCACCATGTCCTAAAAGCATGTCATGAAAGCTGAAAATACAATGTATCCTTGTTCTGACGCCGTTGCTTTTTTTCATGGACCAGAGTATCATTCAACTATGAAGATATTGCAAGCATATAAGAAACTGTTGCCGGTCTGTTGGAAACCATGTGTCGGCATTGGAAAAGAAAAATATAAAAAAAGTATTTTAATGGACCCTAATAATGGAAGAAGATAGTTTATTCTACTGCACATCAAAAGACGCAACTCCGATGATGACCCAATACCTCTCGACGAAATCCCAATATCCCGGATGCCTGCTTCTGTTTCGCATGGGAGATTTCTATGAAATGTTTTTCGATGATGCAAAAATTGCCTCTTCGGTCTTAAATATAGCCCTAACCAGCCGCGGCAAGCACTTGGGCGACGATATTCCCATGTGCGGTGTACCGGTGGTCAGCCTGGAGAGCTATCTGGAACGCCTCGTTAAATACGGCTATAAGGTGGCCATATGTGAGCAAATGGAGGATCCCAAAGAAGCCAAAAAACGCGGCTATAAGGCCATAGTTAGACGAGAAGTCACTCGGATAATTACCGCTGGCACGCTCGTGGAAGACAACCTTCTCAGCTCTCGAAAAAATAATTTTCTCATGGCCATCGTGCCGGACATTTGTAAAAAAACACTGAAGGTCAAAACGATCAGCTTTGCCGCCATCGACATATCTACCGGCGATTTCATCGTAAACACACTTCCGGGTAGCGAATTTTCTATGGCGATAGAAATGTATCAGCCGAGCGAACTGCTGGTACCGGCACACTACGAACGCTCCGAGTTTGCGAAATATCTGGCCAGCATGACGGAAGCGGGAATCACCTATCTGCCGGACTCAAAATTTAATCCCGTCGTGGAAAAAGAGAGGCTAGAAAAATATTTTAAGGTGAAAACCCTTGACAGTTGCGGCATAAATACGGCAAACGAGCTGTCTTCCTGCGGATCCGTACTCGAATATTTGCTAATCACCCAGAGAGATAATTTTTCCGCTCTGCCTATGCCCAAAAAAACAACCTTCAGCAATTATTTGGTGCTGGATCCGGCCACCGCCAAAAGCCTGGAGGTAACCAGTTCAATTCACGGAGAATACGACTACTGCCTCCTGGGAGTCGTTGACAAAACATGTACATCGTTTGGCGCTAGAACGCTGGCGTCGCGGGTTTCCACCCCCATTGTGGATCTGCCACTGCTGCAAAAACGACTGGATTGTGTCACGTTCTTTATAGAAAATACAAAAATTACCGGATTAATTCGGGAAAATTTGCGCTATTGCCCAGATTTTGAACGCGCCATAAACCGCATAAGATTTAATAAATTTTCTCCCCGAGACGTGGGAGATATCCGGGAATCTCTGCGGGTAATTAAGGTAATTCAGTCCATTGTAAAGGACGTGGCTATTCCATCCGAAGGAGAATACTTTTTCGAAAATCTCGCAGATTTTTCAAATTTGCTGAAATTGCTGCAGACGGCGCTGGTGGAAAAACTACCCGCCCGCGACGGAGGAGTCATCGCCGACGGCTATTTCCCGAGACTCGATGAACTGAAGTACATAAAAAGCCACAGCGAAGACCTGATTTCCAACCTACAGGCCAAATATGTGGCCCAAACCGGCATAAGCACTCTCAAAATAAGAAATAACGCGATTTTAGGATGGTACGTGGAAATTCCGCTATCCCAAAAAAATAAAATAGACGAAAAACTGTTCATGCACAAGCAGACACTGGTCAACGGCATACGCTACACCACCAGCGAATTGGGAGTGCTGCAGACAAAATTGTCCGAGGTATCCGACGAATGGAGCAACCTAGAGCAGGAAATCTACCACAAAATTATCACGGAAATCATGGACCACTACGATAAAATTTCCTACGCCATAAAATTGCTCTCCTGTATTGATGTGTATACAAATTTCGCCCACATTGCAATGGAAAGAAAATACATACGTCCTGAAATGAGCGATCACCCAATTCTGGAAATCGAAAGCGGTCGCCATCCGATACTGGAGACGCACACCCAGGACTTTACCAACAACGACTGCGATCTCGGCGAAAATAATCGCATATGCCTGCTAACAGGACCCAATATGGCGGGAAAGAGCACCTATCTGCGGCAAAACGCATTGATTGTGCTCATGGCTCAAATCGGCAGCTATGTGCCCGCAGAAAAAGCGTCCATTGGGATCGTGGATCGGCTGTTTTCCCGCATCGGCGCCTCCGACGACATCGCTCGAGGACGCTCAACATTCATGGTGGAAATGATAGAAACAGCCAGCATTCTAAATCAGGCCACCGCCAAATCGTTTGTTATTCTGGACGAGGTCGGCCGTGGCACATCTACCTACGACGGACTCTCCATCGCCTGGGCAGTCGTGGAAAATCTGCACAACGTCAATAAATGCCGAGTACTGTTCGCCACCCACTATCGGGAACTCACGGTCCTGCGTAATACATTGCCCCACATAAAATGCAAAACCCTAAAAGTACAAGAATGGAACGGTGACGTCATTTTTTATCATAAAATAATAGATGGCATTGCCGATAAATCCTACGGAATCCACGTGGCCAGCATCGCAGGCGTTCCGAAAAATGTCGTAAAAAGAGCAACAGAGCTGCTAAAAATCTTCGAAAAAAACGACGATAAACAGGAAATTACCGCCTACGACACAATGGCCGAACAAATGGAATTGACCTACACTCCTCCGGTAAATCCGACCCTGCTGCAGCGTCTAGGTGAGATTAATCTGAACAATATCACTCCCAAAAATGCCCTGGATATCCTCTACGAACTTAAGGGATTGATTTAATGAGACTGTCTCTCTTAGCTCAGCCTGTTATACCATTTTAGACTTTTATACCTTCTATACATGCAAATTTGGGCGGCAACAACCCACATGGTCATAAAGGCATATACCGCAGGCACATAATACAGTACATCCAGCACATAGAGCAGCACCGTGGGAAAAACCACCAGCAGCCATAAACATATTTGATAGACAATGGCAGCATATTTGGTGTCTCCGCCGGCAATGAGGACTCCCCAGGTCGACAGCATCAGCATTTCGAAGGCAACATTTACCGTCACAAAACAAAGTACGATTTTTATATCTCCGTACAAAACCGATAAATTGTCCGGCAGCATACTCAGTAGACTGAAAATGCATTCGGGAAAAAATACCAGCGGAATCGATATAACCACTCCACAAAACAACGATATGGCCACAAAAATTCTGTAGGTTTTTTTTATGGCCTGAAGATCTTGGCGCCCTATCATATTTGCACAGATGGTGGCTATGGCTTTGTTCATGCCCTCCCCCACAAAAATAAAAAAAATGTATATGGTTATGCCAATGTTATAAACCGTGGCAATGTCTTTGGAAATATGAGCGGTTATGATTTGTATTGCGTACCAGGCCAACATGGAGACTAGATTTCCAAACATCTGGGGAAAACCAATGCGAACGCAATCGCCGAACAACGGTGGGTTAAATTTTCGATTTTCAAGGGTTTGGTAAAATTTTCTGTTTTTTTTGCCGAAGAATATTGCGATCAAAACAGCAATTTGAAAAAATTCCGCGACAACGGTGGCTATGGCCGCGCCAACGCATCCCATATCGGGAATCACATTATCGATTCCGTATATGAGAACGTAGTCCAGTACAATATTTATGATGCCGGCCATAATAACGGACAAAGTTATAATTTTTGTCTTGCCCTGTCCTATGAAAAATGCCGCTATGGCGGTTTTTAGGGGAGATATCATGCCGAAATACATTAGGATTTTTTGATATTCCAAACCTTCTTTCAGGCAATAATCCGGCAGCGTGTTGATGCTGTCAGAAAAATACCCGATGGGCACAAACACCAGCGACGACGCCAGCGCCAGATAAATCATTTGCCACACCGGATCTGCGAGTTTGTGGTATTGTCTGGCTCCGTTGTATTGGCCGACGAATATTTCGGCGCTGTCGGTCATACCGGTAAACATAAATGAAAAAATTCCAGCAAAAGTGCCTGCTATGGACGCAGCATTCATCGCATTGACGGAATATCCGGCCAACATAAATTTATCGATGGTGTACATTAGATTCGTCGACATAAATGATAATACCATCGGCATAGTTATGTTAAAAATGCTTTTTAGAGAGTCATCTACTATTTTATGTTCCATTATTTCACCAGTAGACTGTCCAGTTGTTTTTTGTAATCCGGATTTTGTTTGCAAAATTCCTCCGTGAACTCATAAAATTCGCTTATTCTATCGAACAGCGCTTCCGACATCACGTGTTCGATTTTGCAGGAATTTGCTATGGCTTCTTCGCGACTAAGCTTCAGAATATGCAGGAAGAAATTATTCATGGTTTCGAAGCGTTTTATGATTTCCCTAGCTTTTTTCAAGCCGATTTCCGTGAGTGTTATTTTGGCATAGGGAGTATAGTTGATCAATTTTTTATCCGCCAGAATATTCAGCGCGGCGTTTACGGACGATTTGCGCACCGATAGCAATGCCGCCACGTCTGACATTTTGGCATAGCCCTTTTCTTCCACCTCCAAATATATTGTTTTCAGATAATTTTCCTGATTTGGTGTTATTTCTGTCATTTTTCTCTCTTTTTTTCAAGCGATTGATATGGTTAGGAGCCACCCGACGAAAATCGATATAAAAAACGATGCAAACCACAAAGCGACGGCCTCTCTCCAGCCTCTTTCCTTAAAAATTACCACGAGCGCATTAATGCAGGGAACAAAAAGCGAAATCACCACCGTTGCCGTCAAGATCTGGATGTTCGTCAACGCGCTTTGGGCTCCAATACCGGACATCTGCAGTAAACTAGCAGCGGCAACATCTTTGCGAATCATTCCCATTACAAAAATATTAGCAAAATCTTTTGGAAGATTTAACATATTTTCAATCAGCGGAGCCATACTATTCTGAATATAATACAATACGCGAAATTCATTCAATACAGTCATGATTAGGCAGGTGATGGTAAACATAAACAACATGCTGCGAATGAATCCTACACTTCGGAATACCGTTTTGCGAACGCAGTTTCTCAGCGACGGAAACCGCAGTGGAGGAATATCCATTAGCAGATAACTGTTTTTACTCGACAGAAAAAAGTCCAGGACTTTTCCCGTAACACATATCACCGCCAGCATAACGAAAATATACACCAACCATATTTCGTAGCTGTTGGTGAACGACAATAGCGCAATGATTATGCCCTGCTGAGCAGCACAGGGTATGGCAATGCCTATGATGGCCGTCGCAATGGTTCTGTCTTTTTTGGTCTCCAGCATTCTGGTGGAAAAAATTCCCATGGTGCTGCAGCCGAATCCCAACAGAATCGGAATTGCGGCTTTGCCGTTTAGACCCAGGTGGGAGAAAAAATTATCCGTCAGCACCGAGAGACGCGGCAAATAGCCGGAATCCTCCAGCAGCGACATCGCCGCATTGTAGGCGGTCACCAGCGGCAGCAGCACCACAAACAGCGTTTTCAGCTCCATGGTGAGTATCCCAAAGTCCCCCAGCAGCACCCTTTTTATAAAAGGACTGCAGTCCGCCAACGCAGCAGATACGGCAGCTTCATAGGTGAAACCAAAAAAAGAAGAGAGATAATCCACCAGGTCTCCGGCAACGTATATTCCCAGAAATTTGAACATTAAAAAAAATATCAGCAGCGCAATGGGCCAGGCAAAATACGGATTCAGCAGAACTGTATCCGGAAATACCTTTTCTTCGCTACTCTCCGGAATGCTTTTGGTGGTCACCTGCGACACCAGCTCATCGATATCACTGCGACGTAGCTCGGTCTCGGAAAAAGAATCAGCGGAAAAATCATTGCTCACGGCTTCGACCAGGGCCGTCAGTAGCTCCGGTGTTCCGAGAGACTTCGGTGCCACCGTCTTTATTACTGGAATTCCAAGAAACTGCGATAATTTTTGCGCATCCACCGAGAAACCTCTTTTTTCGGCCTCGTCCATTTGGTTTACCACTAATATCGTTTTTATGTTCATGTGGAGTAGCTGCAGCGTCAGCCGCAGATCCCGTTCCAGCATGAGCGCATTCACAACGTTTATCACCAGATCAGCTTCGCTCAGCATTTTTTTGGTGACCATTTCGTCGTCGCTCCCGCGACCGTGCAGATCGTAAATACCAGGAGCGTCCAGAAGATCGCCGGAAATACCACCAATGGAAATTTTCGTGCGGGATATGGAAACCGTCGTACCGGAATAATTACTTACGTCCACATATTTACGGGATAAGGCATTGAAAATCGAAGATTTTCCAACGTTTGGCTGTCCCACCAGCATAATTTTTTTGCTCCTGCCGGAATCGACGCCGTCGCCGAAGCGAAGCATCTGACGGCGCCCCTGTGACCTAAAAAAATTACATCCCCACTCGATGCAGGAACGAAAAAATCCAACCATGACATTCATAATTAGGTTTTACTCCTCAGCGACTTCTCAATGTATGTATATTTTGGATGCTAAACTTTTTCCCAGCGCCATTTTCTGAAATCTGTTTTCTATGACAATGGGACCATTTTTGGCAACGCATTTTATGATTTTGCCGCGGAATAATCCAAATTTCTCTGACAATTCCCGGACATTTTCGTCAAAAAAATCCACTATTTCCGCTTTATTTCCAACGGCCAAATCATAGAGGGTTTCGGTTTTCATGATCGCTTTTTATCCAGTGTTAGCTCAGCCTAACATGATATTATTAATATTTTCTAAAGTCAATGGATAATTTTTTATTCGAGTTGTCTATAAGTATAGCAAAATATGAAAAATTTACTGACCTTACAAGAGACTGTTGCATAATGAGATTTTTCTTGCAAGAACGAGGAAAAACATAGCGCAAGAACTAAATGGACCTAATCTTCCCCAATTCCCAAAAAATACAGCTTGACCAATTTCTGTGTTTTGATTAAAATACATACTAAATTATTCGCATTGGTCGGAGATCAAATATGAAAAAAAAAGTTATGAATTATATGCCCGGTGTCTTTCTGCTTGTAACTGCAGTTTCCACTAGTTTCATGGTCCAGGGAAAAAGCTTCTTTCCGGCAGAGAGCGAAAGAAAAAAATCACTACCTGAAAAAAGAGAAACAGTCTTTCAAAAAAAAACAAAATCGATAAATCTTGAAAAAAAACCCCAAACGGAAACTCTAAAATACGAAAACAAGAAAATAAAACCAGAAGAAAAAATACAAATAACAGAAAAAAAATTCAAAAACTTCGAAAAGCCTAAACAAAAAAATCTCCGCGAAGAAGAATTAGAAGAAGAATCGGAAGAAGAGTCGGAAGAAGAGTCGCTACCGGAAGAAAACGACACGAAAATATATTCATCCCCGAAAGGAAAAAATGAAAGAAAATCCACCGGTGTCCCCAAAGAAAAGGAGAAAAAAGCTGAAGTCGTTGCCACCAAAAGCGTTCCCCTGAAAGAAGTAACGAGAGCAACAAAATACGTCAACAAATATTTCAATTCGCTATTCAGTGATCCGCATCATGACGCAGTTGCCGATTCCTCAGCAGCTGTCTCTCCTCGATTGAAAAATATTGACGAAATTCTAGCTAAAGCAATTGGAAAAGTAACCTATCTCAACGAAGATCAAGTATCTCTTGGCAGTTTCATTGCAGCAACGGTATATTTAGTCATGGGATTACGCATAACGGGCGATATCTATAGGCAAATTTCCAACGTAATAGTGTTTTTGGAGGATCGCTACGGTAGCTTCAGCATCAACGATCGCAAGCTCATCGCAAACGCATGTAAAAAAATAATAAACGATCCCGATATGGAAAAAAATCTGCTGCACTGCCTTAGTTCTCCCGAAATCACCAATCAGCTCGGAGAAAAAACCAAAAAATGTATGGAAGAACTATGCTATCTGTTGCTGGGAAGAAATTCAGATAATTCCGATGATTTGCCCACTTTCTATGGAAATATAAATGAAATACTTCCCCAAGTCGCACACCAAATTGAAAGATTGCAGGAATTGAATTGGATTTCTTCGATATATTGTCCCGTATGCTCTGTACTGTTAAAACTCAAGGGCGACGGTAAAAAAAATACAACCCTGACGGTGGCATCTCTAAAAGATAATAAAGAACTGCGAGAAGCTTTGATATCCATAAAAAAGACAAATAAATTCTACGGAATAAATATCGATGAGCAGAGGAAAAGATTTACGGATATTGCTCTAAAATCACTTCAGGAAAACGTCATAGAAAAAATATACGATACCTACAGCAATGCCATCCAAAAAAAAGCCGGTCTAAAGGAGCAAATATCCGAAATAATAGCGGATAAAGTACCTGACCTGGTAAATTTCGTCGGCGGCAACGAGGATACGGAAAATCTCCAGGAGGAAATCGAAGAAGAAATTGAGGAATTCGCCAATATCATTGTTGAAATTAGCACCGCCATAAATGCTTTGACAAAAGATACCAAAAAGAAAAAATAAATCTCCCTACTTTCTTGAAAATTCGATGGGCGTATGATAATATTGCGTAAATTACGCTATAAATTTCGGAAATAATAATATGTCATGTAAAATAGTTTCGTTGACGCAAAAAGTATGGGATGTCCAAGAAGGAAGCACCCCTCTTAAAATACCAGATGATTTGTTTTTGACTTTATTGAAAAATAGAGGTATTGAAAAAATAAACGAATTCGTTAATGTATCGCTGTCGGCATGGCTGCCGGATCCTTTTGAATTCGTTGACATGGAAAAAGCTATCCAGCGCATTATAAAGTCCATCGTTAGCGGTGAAAAAATTACGATTTTAGGCGATTATGATGTGGATGGTGTATCGTCCACCGCTTTGTTTATCAATTTTTTTAACCACCTGGGAGTCGATCATTCCTATCATATTCCTCATCGGGCCGAAGAGGGGTATGGTCTAAATATCAATAATATTCGACGCTATGGCGATTCCTTGATTATAGCCGTCGATTGTGGATCCAGTTCCCGAGATGAGTTGCACTATGCTCGCAGCCAAAATATTGACGTGGTTGTTCTGGATCACCACAAAATGTCTTTTATACCAGAAGCCGTTGCCATTGTGAATCCGCATCGCCCCGACGAAAAAGGCCAATATAAAAATTTGTGCGCCTGCGGATTGGTTTTCCTATGCATCTGGGGCATTCATAAAATATTATCCCAAAATGGCTTCTACGATGCGAAAAAAATAAAAGAACCGGACGTCATGGAATATACAGATCTGGTTGCCCTGGCCACCGTGTGCGATGTGGTGGATTTGGTGGGACTCAATCGCGCTTTCGTAAGCCACGGCATACAAATGATAAAAAGAAGAAAAAATCTCGGAATAGATGCCATGATCAGCATTAACAAAGAAAGCGAAATAACATCAGATACCATTGCGTTTTTCTTCGGTCCCCGCATAAACGCCGCCGGAAGAATCGCATCCGCCGACACAAGCCTAAAATTGCTCACCACCCGGAATCCCATCGAAGCTAAAAAATTGGCACTGCAGCTGGACGAACTCAATAGAGAACGGCAGGCTATAGAAGCTCAAATTGTGGAAGAAGCATCGGATTTGGTAGACGAAAATCTGAAATTCATATGTTCCTGGAATGAAAATTGGCACGTGGGAGTGGTAGGAATCGTAGCCGGAAGACTGAAGGAAAAATATAATAAACCGTGCATTATCATTTCCATCGACAAAAACGGAGATGGAAAAGCTTCATGCCGATCAATTGCAGGATTCGACATCGCCGATGTAATAAATAAGGGCATAGCCAAAGGAATCATTACATCCGGAGGTGGACATGCTCTAGCAGCTGGTTTTTCGATATCGGCAAAAAAAATTAATGAACTAATGGATTTTTTAAAAGCAGAAATAAAATACGAAGTCACTCCACACGAACTTTATGCCGATTGCTTTTTGCCTCTGGACTCTATTTCAATGCACTTGATGAAAAATATATCCGCCCTTGGACCTTTCGGTATGGGAAATAGGCATCCGAAGTTTGTGATACCAAATTTGAAAATCACATCGGTGAGAATTATCGGACAAAATCACATTCAAACGACTCTAAAAGATAACAAAAACAATACGATAAAGGCGATATCATTTAAGTCCGTAAATACTAAACTCGGTGATATCCTGCTGAATTACCGGGCCACCGTGGATGTGCTCGGTGGATTGTCCGTTGGCGAATGGAAGGGAGAAAAATACATAAATCTGTTTCTGGAAGACATTGCCGAATGCGCCTAATGCAGAACTAAATACACTGTCTACGACTTTTTTCAGGCTGCTTCGATGGAGTTGTCAATGCTTGGCTGCTTTTTTTCATAATGAGGAGAACCATGTATGGGCAACGAACAGATGACATAGGTATTACCGTTTTTATCGGTGTTGACCACGAGAGTGCCCCCATGTAATTCCAAAAGAGAACGAACCAACGGCATGCTAACGGTATTATAATCCACGTATTTCAGGGTATTTTTTTTGTAGGATTTTTTTAGGATCTCCGGGTTATTATTTTTATTGGATCCCAGGGCTTCGTCCTTGATAATAATTTTCACATTATTGCCATCCAATATCATCTTAAGATCGACTTTTCCACTTATGGGAGTGAATTGAATGGCATTGATGAGCACATTAAATAACGCCTGCTTAATGCATTTTCTATCGCCGTTGAATTTTATTTTTGTATCATCGAAATGAGTGATGATTTCTATATTTTTTTCACGGGCACGCTTCTCGACGTTGGTGATGACTTCTTTTATGGCATCATATATGGAAAAAGTAGACTTGTCTAACTTAGTGGAGTCGATATCGATGGAAACCATTTCCAGCAGATTGTTAATAAGCTGATGCAGCTGATTGGAGGAGCCCAAGATATATTTACAATATTCCGTCTGTTTTTCGTTCAGCATACCGTAGTATTGGTTGAGCAGCAGTTCCGAGAAACCGATGAGGGCGTTTAGCGGTTCTTTCAGCTCCGTTGATATGCCATATATGAACTCATAGCGAAGCTTTTGGGCTGCTTTTAGGGCCTGATTTTTTTCCATAATGGCTTTTTCCACCATGTAGCTATCGGTTATATCGGTATAGCTGAGCATGTGAGCGCCGTCCGGCAGAGGAATATAGGAGAACATAACGACGGAATTATCTTTTTTCAGTAGTTTTCCACTTTTGGCGATTCTATCCGTTAAGCTACTGATGGTATTTTCCTGATAACTTTTCCAATCGTCTCCGTAGTCGAGGGAATCCCTCATGATATCCAGCATCTCGGACAAATGCACACCCTTGAGATCGGAGGTTTGTCGATTTTCCATATTCCATATGCGCAGAATGGCATTATTAACGATTTTTAGGCGATTATTGCTGCCGTAAACTGCTATTCCTTCCTGCAGATGATCAATGGTTTCTTTTTGTACCGCCTGCAGAGTATTATTTTGGCGCTGCAGCGTCAGTGAGTCGGTGACATCTTCAAATATGAATAACAAGCCGCCCAGCGTGTAAGGAGCTATTATCGTTCGCAGAGTGTTTCCGTTGGGTAGATGCGTCAGCTCCTGCTGGGGATCCGCAATGGAACCAAATAAAGCCAACTGGGATTTTTTAAATGCCTGAAAATCAGCGTGCTCCGGCAATTGACGATTGTTGCGGCGTTCGTCCAGTATTTCTCCGTAAGTTGGCTTGGATTGTAGCCAATTCGGCTCTAGTTTCATGAGCCTCTGGTACGCGCTGTTGAAAAATACCAGTCGCGTATTTTCGCCGAATATGGCAATGGCGGTGGATAAATTTTCCAGAACTTCGTAGTTGGCGGTCACTACCCTATCCAAATTCGAAGTTAGATTCTCTTCCAATGTGATATCCGTAGCAAAGCCCAGCATATTGCCATTAGACAATGGAATTTCATGCACAGATAATTTTTTACGCACTCCGCCTATGGTGGCAAATTGAGAAATTATCTGCGTTCGATTACATTTTTTGGCATTTTCCGCAAGGGAAGAATGTCCCTGGCCAAATAAATTTCCCGGAATCAACGGAATGTTATGGGACAAAATTCCATCAACGGAACTGCCAACGGCAGCGGCGCAGGCTTTGTTGCAATAGGTTATTTCGAGATCGTTGTTTCTCTTCCAGATGGGGATCGGGACCATATCCAGCGTTTCGCGGAATTCTGCGGTGGACGCTTCGGCGGCATTTAGTCTGCCGTACAAATTATTCATCTTTTGTGATGACTCGCTTATGTCACTGCACCACAAAACCAAGGTCTCTAGCCGATTGATTAGCATCTTGGAACCGGATATTTCGATTTTGCTCGGACCAAATAACGTTGATACAACTATTCTAAACGAAGCGCCGGTCTTTTTCATCTGCCCGAATAAAAATGACAATTGATCTGCGTTGCTGTCGTCGATGGATCTGGTGATCTCGGAAATAAAAATTGATGAATTGTGCTTAATACCAAAAAATGCTCGGAATTTTTGCGACGAGCCGATATATTCATTACTGTTATTCCAGGCAATCCACCCATTGCAGGAAGATGATAGAACCGCCTGATAATGGCAAAGCGCCTCCCGAAATTTAACAACCTCGTATCTCGACCGATACACACAATGGAGAAGAATTATGGAAGCCAGTATAAAACAAGAAAGAGTGAGAATCGAAGAATTAGAGAAAATCAGAGAAATTCCCCCGAATATCACCAGAAAAGAACCAAATAACTCAGTCTTGTACCAGGTTTTCATAAAATGTAACCACAAAATAAAATCCCAAACATCCCGTAGGATTTCGGGAACATCCCCCCCTTTGCATCGATATCCATCTCATTATCACGAGAATATATATGAAATACAAGTCCTACATAATTATATTTAATAAAAAACACATAATAATTTATGAAAAATCAATCGCTTTGTTCTATACCATGTCCAATTTGGTGACACAAACCGTCCGAAATATTTTTTGTAAAATAGTAAACGTAAAAACAAATAACTTCAAATTAATTTTTTATTTAGAATCAAAAAAAAAGAATAGAATACTTGACTAAATATTTTTTACGATATATCTTTTTATTCGAATAAAAGTTTTTAGAAAAAGGGAAAAAAATGAAAAAAATTCTGCTACTATTAATTGCATTACCTTTCGGATTTATGTCTTCGGGGTATTGTGTACTGCCGGCAGCAATAATGCAACGGCAAGCGGTTACCAATGAATTACTAAACGCCATAGGAGGAAACGCAGAGGACTTGGTCAAGATTGATAAAGGAATTGTTACTTTAGATTATAATAACAATTTTTTAAAACCTTTCAATGAAATTATTGATATAATAGGCCGTATGGAATGGGTTTGGGCTCTTAGCATTAGGAATAATAATGACTTGCAAATACTGCCTAATCTTCCGCAAAATCTGGAGAATTTGCGCCTAGGGAATTGCCAAAATCTAACGACGCTGCCGAATGAGTTTCCACCAAAACTGAAGAGGTTGTTCTTGGAAAACTGCCCAAATCTGGGTGAGAATGAGCTTGATAATATTCCGCCTAGCTGCTGCTATATTGTAAAATGAGCTTGATAATATTCCGCCTAGTTGCTGCTATATTATAAATTGATAATTGCAAAAATCTAATGAAGCTGTCTGAGGAGCTTCCACAGACGGCCGTCATTCTTGCGAACGTAGTGAAGCGAGAGGATCCAGGAAATTTCGCCGCCTCAAACGAAGAGACTGGATCCTCGTAGTGCTGTACTTGCAAGGATACGGAAAAGCAGGAGAAAAATGAGACTGTTGCATAACTGGTCTCACGGCTTCAGTGCTTCCAGTAGAGGACGACTTTGGCAAGAGTTACTACGGTCACCACTTCTGCGCCATGTTTTTTAAGCACCCGTGCGCATTCATTGACGGTGGCGCCGGTGGTGTAGACATCGTCCACAAGCACAATTTTTTTATGGGAAAGCAGATGAACATAGTCCTTGGCAACATCAAAGGAGCCAATTACATTTAGTAGACGTCTTTTCCGAGTCAATCCTTCCTGCTGTGGAGTCCGTTTTGATTTTTGCAGAATCCGAGGCTCGTAGGACACACCTCCCAGCAGTGCAATTTCCCTCGCTAACAACTCCGACTGATTGTATTTTCTTTTTAGAAGCTTTCGAAAATGTATGGGAACAGGAATAATGAGATCCGCCTCCTTGATGTATTTTTCCACTACCCTATACATCCAGCAGGCAAATTGTGGACATAAATATGTTGAATCCATGTGCTTAAAGCGCAAAATCATGCCTTTCGAGCAATCATCGTAATGAAAAACAGAAACCGCTCTGTCAAAAAAAGGTCTTTTTAGGGCACAGATGCCGCAAATTTCCGCGATATCCAATTCAAACGGATTACTACAAATACTGCATTTGGGATCAGATATCCACATAATTTTGTTCCAGCACTGCGCGCATAATCCCACCGATTCCACAAATCCATGACAACACTCACATTTGAGGGGAAAAAATATATCTTTTATGGTGTCCAGCAGATTCTTTATTTTATTCGAAATATTCATATATTTTTAAGTCCCGAAATTTTAATATATCCATAAGGATATTCTATAGGCTGATTATGAATTTTTCGATAAATCTATTTGGTACAGAAGTTCCAAAATTGCATTTTGTGGGCTCGATCGAATCTGCATGTGTAATTGCTTCTGCGATGACAATGGTAATTATTATTTCTTTTTTTCTTTCCAGGAAATTTATAAACATAGAATTTGATAAGCTAAAGGACGTTATTGATTGTAAATTTGATCAATTTATCATTTTAGCATCTGGAGTTGTGTTATCGGCGCTGATTGTGGTCATTGGCGTATCGGCCCTTGGATTAATGATGCGCTCCTTTATTCAAGACGCCGATAAAGTATGCGATTCCTATCTGCGATTAATGCTTATATTTTCCAGTCTGATGATAACCAGCTATACGGTGGCTGCTCCCAATCACACAAATCTCGGATTAATAATACTTACTCCGGAAGAATCTCAGAAGCTTTACAAAACTTTCATGCGAATATTATCTCTGTCGTTTGCGATAACGGTGGCAATTTATCCGTTTATAGCGATTATCACCAATAGAAAAAATATATTGCTCTGGGAACATATACTAATGGGAATAATGATAGTATTTTATTTTTTCCAGATGGTCGTATCCAATCATCTTCTCAAAAACATTTTTGATGTTAAAAAGACCAATATGCCGAGCATGTCGTCGAAAATAACGAACTTCATAAACGAGAAATTCACGTATCTTGCGCTGGTGGGCATGATTGCGGTGGTCATGATTAATAACAGTAGTCTTTCGCCGTCTTCCACGAAGTTTTTTGTCAATGTAAACGACGTTTTTTCACTTTTATTTGAAATGTTTGCTTTTCAGATACTCATCGTATGCATTATAAATAAGTTTTTTTCGAAATTGGAGGAGCTGGAGGAAGCAGACAAGCAATCGAAAGTGGCACTCAAAAGAATGGAAAATCTCATTTGGATCTGTGATATCATTGTACTGGCCTTGTATTTTGTTGTGCTGTGCTTTGTGATGAAATTTGCTGGAATTGACGTAGGCAAGTACGTATTTCATGACAAAATAGTCACATTGGCATGGATCATATTCATAACAACCATTTTTTACAAGGGGTTTCACGAGTTTGAAGAAGCTCTTTTGGAAAAGGCAAAGAATGAAGATGTTGCTTATTATACAAAATTACAAACTTTTCTTCCAACTGTATCTATTTCGTTTCATACGCTATTATTTTTGGTAGCGATGCTTATTGGACTGGCGAATTTTAGCATAAATGTTACACCGATTCTTGCTGCTTTTTCTGTATTCAGTGCCGCGGTAGGCTTGGCTGCCAAGGATGTCATTCAAGCATTTTTGCAAGGGGTCACGCTTTTGATGGAGAGGAATCTCTACGTAGGAGAAAAAGTAAAAATAAATGATGTTGTTGGGGTTATAGAAAAATTATCCGTAAGAATTATTCATTTGCGATTGGATGACGGTAGTTTACATTCCATACCGTACAATCATGTGAATTCCATAACCAATTACTCCAACGGCTACATTCGTCATTTTGATGATCTTCGGATTTTACGTATGGAAGATGTGTCTAAAGCGTTTGAGATTCTCCGGGAGGTTGTTGCCGACATGCGCCAGAGTCCCACATATGCAGGAAAAATAGTGGCTGACGTAACGATATACGGCATAAAACCATTTGATCTCAGCGGCATAAGAATTTCTTGGATGATTCTTACAACGCCGGAGGTAAATGATTCCGCTATGAAATGTGATCTATACAACAGGCTTATGCTTGAGTTCACAAAGCAAAATCTTGAAATACCGATGGCCAGCAACGTAACGAATTTCATATCCGTTAATGGTTCCACCGGAGTGAATTAAAATTTTTTTGTAGGGATAGATACTATTGCGTAATGAGATATTTTTTGCAGGAGCGAAGCAGGATGGTCCAGGCAGCGGATCTAGCAAAGTCAATTGCAGAAAAAATTGGGGCAGCGGTCTTGTGAAATCGATGGCGAGAGGGAAAGTCTATTATGCCTCCGCGATGCGTATGCTGCTTTTGGCATTGTTACTGGCATCCTGCTCCGGTGAAGACAATTGTTGTCCCAGCGCCACGGACATCGCAACGGGTCACAAAGAAAAACTAAGAGCTCATTTTCGGGGAAATGGCAGAACTACTGACATATCTACACTTATAGCCGAAACTCGTCGAATTTCCGCCCGGTTAAAAAGAGAAAATAGATATGCCGAAGCCAGAAAATTCGATTCCTATACGGATGTTCTCATGTTCGGCAATAATACTTTGGAGGAATCCCTGAACGACGTTATGGAATTGATAGGGTACGAAAATACTACAAGTGCAGTCGGGAACACAGCAGTTGAAAGCGGCAAAAAGCATTGTCCGTCGCTGCTGGAATCGCTCTACGAGTTGCTCCAGATTTAGGAAGAGGCTATTTGGGCGCAGCATCTTCCATCTGAATAGTCTCTTTCATGAAAATCGACAGCACCAGGGCCACCAGAAGGCAGATTGGCAAAGTGGCGATTGCCTTCTGATAGCAGGAAATCTCGTAAAGTCGTATTCCCTGTAGAGATAATTTTCCCGTCCAAAAAATATCCAGCAGCAGTCCCAGCAGGGGCTGAAAGATTGATCCGGCCAGCATGACCAATCCGTTGGCGAACGCAATGGCGGTACCGGAATTTTTGGGAGACTCACAATTTTTAGCGCAGGTGAAAATCATTACTTCGGCGGCCGTCAAGAGTCCCATTAGAAACACAATGGCAAAGGATAAAACCATGTTTTGGATATATATTAATGGAATAAACAGCAGTGCCGTTGCCACTATCGAGAATTTTATGGTTTTTATGTAGCCATTTACTTTTTTGGCGATGATGGCAATGGGAATGCTGCCAATGGCGAATCCTATGAAGAGAATCGACGATGCAAAAGATGCGATTTCGTTAGTCACGTTATATTTAGTCATGAAGAATGGAATGGCCCACAATTCTGAAAACACCGAAACCGGCAGATACATGAATCCTCCCACCATTCCGGCCAGTATGATTTGTTTATTTTTTGTGACTTTTTTTAATATTGAGCCAAAAGATTTTTGGATATTTTTATCGTGGGGAATTTTTATCACTTTAGGAATGAACAAGAAGGTCATCGCTGCTATTACGACTCCCAGGGTTGCCAAAAAGAATATGGTTGTTCGCCAGCCGAATACGTTTACAGCTCTTGCCACGGGAAATCCTCCGCACAATGCTCCGAGGGTTCCCATCATATTGGTTATGCCGGAAAGCAGCGCGAACTGTCGAACAGGAAACACCAGTGATGCAATTTGGAGGCTTGATATGAACGCGCAAGCTGCTCCGGCTCCGACCAAGCAGCGGCCGCACTGGGCGATGTACACCTGTTTTGTCAACGCGAACAAGACCGATCCTCCAATGGATAAAATAACGGAGGCTCCGATGAGATTTCTGGGACCGAGTTTATCCAGAATCAATCCGCAAGGCAGCTGCAGAGCGGTATAGGAATAATAGAAGCAGGAGATCATGACTCCCAACATGCCGGTCGTGATGTCGTAGTGGGACATAAGATCGTTTGTCATAACTCCGGGAGAAACCCGCAGAATTACCTCATACAGATAAAATACGTTGGCAATTCCCCAGATAATCCATGGTTTATAATTATTTTTTGCTCTATTACTGGTTATAGCATGATCATTCATAATTTTCATCCAAGAATCAAGGAGGCCGTTGCCCAATGGATTTTTTTTGCAATTGATTCGTTGAATACGCTGTTGGGATTCTCATATACAGCAAGTACACTTCGATCCTGCACTCCATTTCGCGTCGTTCCTGCAGAAATACATTAGGCGACGGTCTCTTCGAACAAACTATAGTACAAACTGGTGCCCGTGAAGGGACTCGAACCCCTACGTTCAATTGAACAACAGATTTTAAGTCTGTAGCGTCTACCATTCCGCCACACGGGCTTTATTCGGGAGCATTTTATCATCAAATTAAATTCAAATCAATACGGTTACTTGTCCCGGTGATACAGGTTTTATTACTCCGCCGTAGGCGCAGATAAGCATGGTATCACTATTCAATATGGGACCAAGCTTTGACATTACCGTAGGTTTCATGGGAAGCCATACGCCGGCCGGAGTTGGAATACATGGTCCCGGCGTCAAAATACCGAACGCTGCCGCCGTCAGGGCCGCCGTTGTTGGATTCGCCATGCTCATACAGACTCCAAATGGCACTATATTGAGAAAAGGAGCGCAATCCGGAACGCTTCCGATGGGGCCGGTCTTGCCCATTACCATGCTGGCCGGCAGAACTGTCAGCGGAGTCGGAGCAACTCCCATCGGACATGTAAGCAACGCCGTAGCGGATACCCCCAACCCCATTTACATAGCCTCCCTTGATATAAGATTACCATCCATGTCGTATTTTTCCCTAAATCCACACGGATTCCCATTCTGAAAACTAAACGTCTCCATGATATTCCCGTTGGGAAAATATCTAATGGCATCGCCGTCCTGGAGATTATTTTTATAGGAAGACTCTTCCATCAGCGTGCCATCGGGATAGTAGAGCAGACACGGCCCTTCCTGCTGGCCAGCCACATATTTGGCAACGCGAACCACATTCTCCGCCGCATCAAACGACGTAAAGTCCCCATCAAAAAGACCCAACTTGAAATAGGCAACGCCAACCTTAATCCCATTGGAAAAAAATATCGCCTCTCCTTCCTGAAGACCATTTTTAAAAAAAGTGTTCATGAGTGGCTTGCCGGCAAAAAAAAATTCTGCTGCACCGGCTAATACTCCATTTTCGTACATTAGCCTGTGGGTCAGCTGCCCAACTCCGTCGTAGATGAGCGTTTCCCCATCCGGAACGCCATTTTTCAGGGTTATACTTTGGATGAGAACCCCCTTCTCGTCGCGGACTTCATGAATAATAGGAGCGTCATCTTCCACTATAAATTGTCTCCGCTAAAATCCCAAAACACACTAAAAAATCATTCTAATAAAAGCAAGGCGTTATTTATTATTTTGTTGATTTTTCTGACCTCGGTTTTTATGTAGTAATCGCGATAAATTCTATATATATGTTTGCGATTTCCATCAAGATACGCTTTTGCTGCCCCGTATTTTCCTAACTCAAAACAAGATTTCGCCATAAAATAAATAAATGTCGAATAAAAATATCGATATTCATTCTTGTCGTAATAGACACAATTATATTTATGATATTTTTTTTTCATATTTTATTGCTTTTTTAGACAATAATATGTTACAATACAAATATATACATGGGGAATAGGAATTTGCATCCGCGCTTATTTTACAAGCTTTTCTCTTTTTGCCTTGCCTTTTTAGGAATGCGGGAAAGTATTTCTGCTGTTCAAAACGATGTGGCACTGATGCCTGATTTATTCTATATCTATCAGGAGTCTGTGTCAAAATTTCCGGCACCCGCGATAGCCGAAGGAATTTCATCGCAGGAATTACTCCGGTGGCTATATTTTAATTTGCATCGATTGGAGTTATACCTAAAAAGCAATTCCAACACTGAAAATATTAGTTTTCTACTCATCATAGGCGAGGCAAAAGAGAAATTGCGAGTGGTAGCCCAATATCTCGATCCTGGAGTGGTAACCAACAAAGATAATTTTAAAGCATCGGCAGATTTGATTAATTACATGAAAACTGCATTTGAATGCTATAGTCGTCTATGGAAAGAAATCGATAAATTCGGAAGAGATAATAAAAAATTCCGAGAAATTTTCCAAATATTTCCAATTTTTGGTCAGAGCATCATCGATTTTTGCTATAAACGCATAACAATCGACATGATCTACCACGCAAAAAGTAATATGACGGAACCGATTTTAATTGAGGATCTGCAAAAACTTTTGGACCAACTGAATTCCCAATCATAGGATGAAAGAGACCGTCATGTATTTAAATACATTAGAATGATTTAAATACACGAATAGTCTCCAACCATTTTCTAAAAAATCTTCCGGAAACTTGGGTAGATTTGTTATTTTAGTTCGACTTTTGCGCCGGCTTCTTCCAATTTTGTTTTAATTTTATTGGCTTCATCTTTGGAGACTGCTTCCTTTACGGCTTTTGGAGCGGCTTCCACCAAAGCTTTTGCCTCCGTGAGGCCCAGACCGGTGAGTTCTCTTACCACCTTAATAACGCCGATTTTTGAAGCGCCGGCGGCGGTAAGGATCACGTCAAATTCCGTTTTTTCTTCGACGACGGCGGCGACGGGAGCTGCGGCGGCGACTGCAACAGGAGCAGCTGCCGAGACACCCCAGGCTTCCTCGAGTTTTTTACTCAGTTCGGCGGCTTCCAAAACCGTTAATTTTGATAATTCTTCCACTAATTTTTCTAAATGTGCACTCATTTTTTTTCCTCCAGTTTACTAACACATATTTTATTTTTCAGCATAGGCGCTTAGAACGCGAGCGATCTGGGCTGCCGGTGCCTGCAACAATGTAGCCATACGTTGTGCCGGTGTCTGAATAACGGCGATGATCATGGCCCGCAGTTCGTCCATGGACGGCAATTTGGCCAATGTGACTACTTCTGCAGCGGACAATGTTTTAGCACCATATCCACCGCACCTAATGACGATTTTACCATCGTTCTTGGAAGCGTACTCATGTATTACTTTCGCAGAACCGGTAATGTTCCTAGAAAACACCAGAGCAGTTTGTCCTTCCAGATGTGGAAGAATACCTTCGAACGATGTATTTTTTACTCCCAGTCGGGCCAGTGTATTTTTGCAAACAAGATAGCTGGACGAGACTGCTCTCAGCTGTTTTCTGAGATCTTCCGTATTGGAGACCGTCATTTTATTTTGATTAACCACGAAAACCGCTTCACTTTCGTTGAAGCTTTTTTTTATTCTCGCGATTACGTCAGGTTTTTTATTTTTTTCCACAGTAATCTCCACAAAAAAATAACAAATAGTTGGGAGGATACCAAAGGGCAGAAAAACGAGAATTTAGAAAATCCGGTCAATCTGCAACGGCATATTTAAGCTTACGCACCGATGGTCTCCGATAGACTCCCGAGAAATTGCAGCGCTAGAATGTAAACACTTCGGCGATGTCCAATTTCAATCCGACTCCCATAGTACTGGAAAGTGTTACGGATTTCAAGTATGATCCTTTCACACTGGTAGGTTTTGCTTTTACCACAGTTCCCACGAAGGCTTTAATATTTTCTTCGATTTTATCTGGGGAAAAGCTTATTTTACAGAGTCCAGCATGGACGATGCCATTTTTATCAAGGCGATATTCCACCTGACCGGCTTTTGAATTTCTAACAGCGGCGGCGACGTTAGGAGTGACAGTTCCCAATTTTGGATTAGGCATTAGTCCTTTTGGTCCCAGGATTTTTCCCAGACGTCCCACAAGGCCCATCATGTCCGGACTTGCTATGCAGACGTCAAATTCGATATCTCCGGAGGTGATTTTTTCCACCAGGTCTTCGGCACCGACGAAATCGGCTCCGGCGGCTCGGGCGTCATCGGCGACGGTACCACGAGCAAACACCGCGACCCGCGCCTGTTTACCGGTTCCGGCCGGCATGGAAACCATGCCACGAATATTTTGATCTGCATTTCTCGGATCGAGGTTTAAATTAATGGCAACTTCGACGGTTTCGTCAAATTTACAGGAGGAATTTTCCTTTAGGAACGAAACAGCCTCTGCCAAACCATAGACTCTAGAGGTTTGAACCTTTTCGGCGATTTTTCTATATCTTTTTCCAGAACTAGCCATAATTAAACAACCTCCAATCCCATGGAACGCGCAGATCCCAGTACCATCATAGTAGCACCATCGATATCATTGGCGTTCAAATCTTTCATTTTTTTTTCGGCGATTTCCCGAGCCTGAGCCATTGTCACAGAAGCGATATTGGCACCTCTTCCCGGAGTAGCTGATCCTTTGGTTACCTTTGCCGCTTGCTTTAGGTAGTAGGAAACCGGCGGAAGCTTTATTATAAACGAAAACGTTCTATCGGCATAGGCGGTAATAATGACCGGCAAAGGGGTACCAACCTCATACGACTGCGTCTGCGCGTTAAATGCTTTACAAAATTCCATAATATTCAGTCCCCTCTGACCCAACGCTGGACCAATGGGAGGAGACGGATTTGCTTTTCCCGCAGATACCTGCAGCTTGACATATCCAACAATCTTTTTAGCCATAAACCCTCAATATGCGAATTAGATTACCGTTTTTACCACAGATAATCCTATTCTGCAAGAGTCACCTGCCATAGCTAATGTTTTTTTTGGTGCTTTAGGAATGTAAGCAGGATTCTTTAATTCTTGCGCTAGAGAATTAAAGAGACTGTTGCCTCATGAGATTTTTCTTGCAAGAACGAGGAAAAACCTAGCGCAAGACCGCAGTATACTGCCTGTACATGAGGATCTGAGCAACGGATTTGACGAAGTCGATGGCGAGAAAAAGCCATTAGGCAACTGTCTCTTAAATGCACCTGGTAGCTAGATACCTTTTTAATTTCGCTGTGGCTTTGGCTAGCCCAATATATTATCATTCGCTTATGTCCATAAAAGAAATAAAGGCCAAGACCTCTCTTCATTATCACGACAACAAATTCGCAAGCAATTGGGATTTAAATGTTTATCGCGGTTGCGGCCATCACTGCATCTACTGTTTTGCCCAATATTCACATAAATACCTGGAAACCGAACAATTTTTCGATGACATTTTCGTAAAAACAAACATAGCTGAAGCCCTTAACGCAGATTTTTCCAAACGATCCTGGGATGGAAGTCCGGTAAATATTTGCGGTGTAACCGATGGATATCAGCCGCTGGAAGCGCAGTATCTGCTCATGCCGCAGATTATCCGGACATTCATTCGTCACCGCAACCCCATGATAATAACGACAAAATCAACTCTTCTACTGCGGGATATAGATCTTTTGGAGGAACTGCACAAAGTCGCAAGTGTGTATGTGCAGGTGTCTGCTTCAGCCATTGACGAATCCATTCGAGCAAAAATCGAGCCTCATGCTCCTCCCACCAGCGACCGTCTGCATATGCTGGGCGAGCTTCATAAACGAGGCATCAGTGGCGGCGTGTTGATGATGCCCATAATCCCGCATCTGACCGATAATGACGAAAATCTAGACGCCATCTTCAGACTGGCAAAAGAAAATAACGCCCAAACGCTGCACGCGCAGGTGCTGCATCTGCGGGGAAATACCAAAAAGGTCTTTTTCGACCATATGCAAAATTTATTTCCGGAATTCGTGGGAAAAATTAAATTTCTCTACAACGGCAGCTATGTAAACCAAGAGTACACCACCACGTTTTATCAGAAAATTAGTTTTTTGCGAAAAAAATATAATCTCCACAACAAAATTCCTCCCCACGAGTGCCCGAAACAAAATGTTCAGCTCAGTTTAATTCCGGAAATGTAGAGAAATCGCCTAGATCTTCGTTTTTACCGAGCTCCACTATTGACGTTTTTACCAGACAAGTATAAATATAAAGCTATCGCCAAAAAAGAGGCTGGGTGGCAGAGTGGTTATGCAGAGGACTGCAAATCCTTGTACGTCGGTTCGATTCCGGTCCTAGCCTCCAGATTTTTCAGCTGTCCCCGAGAGTTCTTGCAAAAAAATCAATTTTACGCATTTCCATGAATATCGAGAAATAAATTTGTTTGAAAACCTATCTTCAAGAGGGCCTTGCTCCACTTATCCGCCTTAGGATCGCCGAAAATCAGCGCTTCGTCGGCGTCTATGGGGATCCAAGCGCTGGAGGCAACTTCATTTTCAAGCTGATACGGCTCCCAGAGGCAGCATCCAATGCATAGCAGTTTTTTTTGCGGACCCCCGGAAGATGTCAAAGCTCGTACTATGTCCGAATTTATGGTAAGCGCTATGTTATTGCTTATCAAGGTGCTTTCACTCGACATGTAATCGTCGGAATGCAAAATAAAGCAGCGATTGACTTCTTCTATGCCTCCAAAAAATGTTTCTACATTTTCTATACCGTTGGAGTTGATGTTCAACCGCTCCAATATCTCGCGGATGCTCATGTTGGGGATTAATTTATTTACCACGACTCCCATCGCACCATTCTTATCATGGCTACATACGTACACCATGGATTTATTTATGTATTCATTTGAAATTGCTGGAGTTGATAACAATATCTTTCCAGCTAGATTGTGTATATCGCTATAACTATTGTTCATTTATTTCACCTGCTCTATAATGAAATTATAAGTTGTTTTTGTTAATATTTTACTAATATGCGATTTCGATGGAAATTTTTCTTGATTTTTTTGTCAATGCTGCTGTTCCCTGCATTTTTACATGCTGGTCCGGGGATAAATTGCAACATAACGATAAATCATACTCTGATTGAAAAAAATACGATCTCGTGTCAGCTGCTGATGACGGTTCCGGAAGGATGGAAAATTCCGAAAATTCCGAAAATCTCGGCGGCAAATGCCGAAGATGCCTCAGATTTTGTCCTGGACAACATCGGCAAACTGAAAAAAATCAGCAAAACCACCTATCAAATGAATTTTCAAATAAAGATACCAATCACTGCCAATAAAAAAAGACAACTAAAATTACAAATAACATGCCCTCTATGCAATGATATCTGTACCATGGTCTCCCAAAATATCCTAATAGATTTCGACAGCTCGGAGGAATACGAAAATTTTTTGCTCACCCTATTCCTTGGTTTTCTCGGAGGATTAATACTGAACTTTATGCCCTGCGTACTTCCGGTGCTGCTGCTGAAGCTGCGCTCTTTCCTGCCGGATGATCGCAGAAATTTGGCTCTGGTGGGAGGAATTTGCGGAAATTGCGTGAGTTTTTTTGCATTTGCAATATTTTTGACGCTGCTAAAAATGGTCGGAAACGTTGTCGGATGGGGCATGCATTTCCAAAATATCTGGTTTTTGAAGATCATTACCGTTGTGCTATTTCTGCTAACACTATATGCTTTTGAAATCGTAACGTTTTTTCCATCGGTGTCGTGGGAAAATAAATCACGTCTGGTGTTTTGGAAAAATTTTATGGCCAGTGGGGTGACGGTCCTGATGGCGATTCCCTGTACAGCGCAGTTTCTCGGAACCGCAGCGGCATTTGCTCTCCAGGGAACAATCCCCGAGATGTTGGGGATATTTTTCGCCATTGCAACCGGATTCTCGCTACCCTATATTATTTTTCTGGCGGTTCCTTTTGGGGAGATACCGAAAAAAATACTGAAATACTCCGATGTCGTAAAAACAGCCAGTAACTACGGCATTTTGCTGGCATTTGGCTGGATATTTTTTCTGCTTTGCAATCATTTATCTTTGCCCATGATCCTGCTGTGCCTATTAATATTTTTGCTGAGCAGTCTATTTTTTAAGTACGAAAAACACGTTGCGGCGCTAATTTTGATAGCGATTCTGCCGGTAATTCCTCCGGAGCAGAATTTCTCTTCCGGAGCAACACATCCTAACCTCGACCACATAATGCAAAAAATAACAGACAAAGTTGCCGAAGGCAGAGTAGTTCTGTTTAGCATATCGGCCGACTGGTGCATCAATTGCAAGTACAATGAAATGAATCTGCTGCGTAGTCCAAAAGTGCAACACATTTTCCGAGAAAAAAATATTAGCTTCATCGAAGCGGATCTGACAAAAAAAAACGACGATCTGATGACATTTATTAGTCGGCACGGAAGAATAGGCATACCTTTCCTGATGCTCTATGGTCCGGCGTTTCCATCTGGCCTACTATTATCCGAAATGCCTACGGTGGAGGAGCTCACCGAAGCAATCGAAAAAGTTGAGCTTCCTTCAGCGCAAAATTAAATAAAAACTAATTTGACATTTTTTGATAAAATAGTACTTGGTGGAAGATGTCCTGCGCTACACCGAGCTTATTTTTCATTATTTAATTCGTAGGAGGGTAAGTAAAATGGTATTGTCCGCTCCTTCCCTTTGTTGCATAATGAGACCACAGAGTTAGTTAGGTTTTTATGAAAATACAAAACATCGTTCTGGGCTTGGCAGCTTTTATGATGGGCAATTGCACAATTGCAATGCCGTTTACCACAATAATCTACCAAAAGAACGAAATAGATAAAAAAGACGAAAATATCGAGCTAGAAAACCAAAATAAATCACCCAACCAGCTCCAGGATTCCAAGAAAAACGACGCAAAAACAAATGATAAGCCTTCGGATTCCCCAAAAAATGCGGAAAAATCCCGCAAGCCAAGTCCCAAAAAACTCCTGAACGGATGGTATTATGCCGGAGGTCTCGGCTGCGATATTTCCAGAAGCACCGTTACCACGGAATCGCAAAATTTTTTCACAACTCTTGAAGAAGATGAGTACAAGGATTTACACTCAAACGGCGGCTTTCTGCAGTCTTTCCAAGATAACATCGGTAGTAATGCATGGCTATCCGGCTCTTCCGGCAAAGATGGTTTGGTAGATATAAATTTATCCAGCTGCAAAAAAGCAAAAATAGCAAATGTGCGTCATACATTGCCAATACTTTCGCTTGTTATCGGATATGGAGAATTTTGCAGCGATAAACCTCTGCGGAATCTCTATTGGGGCGGAGAGTTTACGATCGATTTCGGCAAAACCAACAGAAAAAAACGCTGCCTCAACGGATGGGAACAAGATTATGTCAGAAGCTCTATGCCAGAGCAATATGATCAATTCGGACTCTATGATACCATAGAAAAAAGCGGACTCTCCTTTGTCATCGCCGCCCGAGGAGGATACTACTGGAAAAGCATCGCTTCCCTACTGTATCTGAAGGTCGGATTAGCCTATGGCAATGTCGCCCTCCACACCGGAACCAGCAATACAGAAGGAACTAAATTCCAGCATGAAAAAACAAAAATTTCCAAAATTACACCGGAAATTATGGTGGGTATCGAAAAAATAGTGCGAAGAGCCATTGCCCTAAGAGGAGAAATCGGATACCGAATTGCAATAGGTGGCCACGGAAATATATCCAGTGAATACTGGGACAAGAACAACGAACCTTCACACGGATACAACTGCAAAACCAAGATAAATTTGGAAAACTGCGGATACGTGCTGCGAATACTCGTGGTTAAACATCTCTTGTGATGCGAACGTCCTTAGGGTTTCTCGAAAAACAACATTAGGCAACAGTCTCTCTAATTTTCATTATTTAATCCGTAGAGTGGTAAGCCATCTAACAAATAATAGAACAAAAATCATTGCTCATAAATCAATAAAATTAGTAAAAAATAAATTCTTCTATGCCATAATGAAACTGTGGAGCCCCAAATACCCGCGCCGCAATGGTAGAAAAATTGAATAAGGCGGGTTTGACGAAATTGATGTCCAAAAGATCAGTAGGGTCTCATGGTGCTCTCGTTTGGCAATAAGGTGACGTATGCGTTGGTATGCACTGTTGTTAACAAATATTTTGCTCGGTATCTTGGGTACCGAATACTCTAGTGCAGACTCATCGGAAGTGTGTAAACGCTGTAAACACGACGCCGATGAGAAAAAAAACGAGCAAAAAACAGACTCCTCCTCTCTCCTGTGCAAAAATTGCGGACACGAACAGAATTCCGCTCCGCCTAAACACGACGTCGATGAGAAAACAAACGAGCCAAAAACAGACTCCTCCTCTCCCCTGTGCAAAAATTGCGGACACGAACAGAATCTCGCTCCGCCTAAACACGACGCCGATGAGAAAACAAACGAGCAAAAAACAGACTCCTCCTCTCCCCTGTGCAAAAATTGCGGACACGAACAGAATCTCGCTCCCCATTCGACATCTGCTGCTACTCCTGATCTAGAAAATGCTAAAAGTACCGGGGACAAAAATTCTCCTCCAGCGAACATAACTCCCTCCGCCGTGTCCGTCAAAAATGACGACGACGATGAAGAAGAGGATGAAGACGAGGACGAAGATGATGACGAAGACGAGGACGAGGACGAGGACGAAGACGAGGACGAAGACGAGGACGAGGACGAAAATGATGATGATGACGAAGACGAGGAGCAATCTTCCATTAGCGCTCCCGCCATGTCCCTCAAAAATGACTACGATGAAGATGATGATGACGAAGACGAAGACGAAGACGAGGATCAATCTTCCATTAGCGCTCCCGCCATGTCCCTCAAAAATGACTACGATGAAGATGATGATGACGTATACGAAGAGGGGGACCAATCTTCCATTAGCGCTCCCGCCATTTCCCTC
>JAITQS010000026.1 GCA_031288795.1 Holosporaceae bacterium
CACCACATGTAAGTATATTTTTCATCACGCATTCTCCTATTTAATAGATTTACTCGTTTGATAAGCTAGAGCAAATTACGTTTCGGGTCAAGCTGTTTCTCCAATGAGTTTACCAAAAAGCAATGAATTTTGCGTTGATATATCAGAAGGGTTGTGCCTCAACCATGTCTAAATCAGGCGCTCTGCATTTTTACATTTGCGACATAAAAAATGCGCAAAAAATTTGACATGCTTTTTATTCTAATGTATAATGATTTTGGTATAAAAAGGAGAAATACTATGAGAAAACTTTTATCACTAATATGCGCCGGAGTATTGGCCTGTAGTTTTGTCTGTAAAAATGATGTTTATGCCACCGCGTCATCTACCGCTACTCAGACGTGTAAAATTTCGTCCAAGGGTATTGAAGACTCGCTAAAGTTCAAGTGTTTGCGTGTCTTTTACAAAGTTTTAGCACGTAGCTTACGATATAGAGATAAGGAATGGAATTGGGGTATAAGGAATGAAAGTATGTTTCGAAATAAAATACCCGAAGTGATGAATACAACAAATATAGTGCAAGGAGAAAACTACTACATTACGATACCGGATGATAAAAAAGTATTTTCTATAGCTAAAGAAGCTGCGGATGTAGCTTCAGAGATATATAAGCTTACACAAGAAAAAAAAGAAACTTTAGAAGAATTTTTTGATGCTTTTATCAGAGAGCATCAAAAAATAACTGCGGAAGAGCTAGGATTTATGGCAGCCTATGTTAAAGAAGCCAATTTTGAAAAGCATAGGATAGGCCAAGATGGTGAAGCTGTTAGCATTAACGAACAAGCAATAGCACCTGGATTGAGGAATCTCACAGCTACCTGTTATATGAATGCTTCTTTGCAGAGCTTATTCGCGCTGGAAACGTTTCGCAACGCCATCCTAAACGCTCCGGATCATCCCGTACACAAGGCGCTGAAAGGCCTGTTTCAAAAAATGAGTCGTTCTCTAGTCGCTATTGGGTCTGAGGTTATGTCGCCATTATTTGACATAGTGAAGGAAGAAGTGGAGAAAAATACTAGGCACCTTGATAAGAAAGGAAATGTCCTAAAGTATGGCTTTACCTTGAATAAAGAAAAACAAGAGGATGCGGGTGAATTTATAGAATATCTGCTTAATGCATTGAGAGACAATGAAAATAAAAATGATTTTATAGGATACTTTAACATAGGACGCACTATAGAAAAACAATGCAATTCAGAACACCATCATACGTGGTCTAATTCGAGCGACAGCAATAATATAATAGCTAATGTACCGCTAGAAAACAGTAGCATAGAATTGTCTTCCCGGGACTTTACACAAAAGCTACTCGCAGCTGTTAAGGGAGGTAGGCCGGAGTCTGTAGAATCACTTTGCGATGAGTGTCTTAAAGCAAATGAGCTCGAGGGGAGTGATATTGGAAGCCTGTGCTCTGCATGTAAAGACTCTAATAGTGTGTGTAAAACCGGCGTAACTATTACTAGCTATGATAAAAAGAGGTTAGAAAGATTATGCAATGAAGTAGGTTTAGAAAGTAAGTGCACGAGCTGTCAAAATCGGGTCAAAGCTTGCACCAATTGCCAAAAAAGAAAGAACATTAACAAGACTGGTGTGACAAGCACTCCGAGAAACACCGGTCTCCCGCTAGTCTTAATAGTGCAGTTGCTCAGATTTGACGGCAAGAAAAAAATCATTACTCCCGTCGATTTTTCTGGAGCTGAGACTCTAACGATTCCATATGGTGATAATAATAGACAGCAAAAAACCTATAAACTAAGAGCAATCATAGCTCACGATGGTAGCCGCGAGGATGGACATTATTGGGCATATGTCCGTGGCAATGGCGATGCCTGGTATTGCCAAAACGACAGCAACTCAGATTGGGTCGGTAATCTTGCTACAGTAGTAAATCACAAAGGTTGCGGGAGCATGAGCACCGCCAAAAGGAGCGCCTACATATTCTTCTACGAACAGGTAAATAACTAATCCGCCACAAAAACCTGACTAGATAGATACTCTCATTGCTATGCCAGCAGTGAGAGTTCTCCTGCAAATATAGCTAGAAGTAATTTTCCGAATTGCTCAAAAATATCATCCTACGATAAGCAAAACACAGGTTCGCAGAAAGCCTACTAAAGAATAGATAGTCCCAACAGAACGTCAGCAAAACAAAAAATTAGTTTCTCATCGGAAGATTGCAGAAAAAACAATTGAAAATATATCCAGCAATATTAAGATCGGATGCAGGTCACACCTGCTGGCGGAGGAAGAGGGATTCGAACCCTCGATACGGCTTTTCAACCGTATGGCGGTTTAGCAAACCGCTGCCTTCAGCCTCTCGGCCATCCCTCCATATTCCGAAACGTATATTTACCAAACTCTGCACTATAATTGGAGATTGCGAATATTATGTCAAGTCCCTTCTAAGAAAATGTTTCGGTTCTAGGGAGCTTTTTACGGAACTTTGGAGAACGCTTCCTAAAATAACTTTGCGCTCGTTAACGTTTTTTTGACATTTTTTTGATAAAACGGTATTGGGAGGAAGATGTCCTGCGCGACACCAAGCTTAATTTTCATTATTTAATCCCTCGGATGGCCAGTATTTCGCATAAAAAAACTTGACTTTTCTGTGAAAAAAGTGTAGAGAGTATGTGAAAGGGAGATTTTCAATGAAAGTGGTGAATTCACTAAAAACAATTAGGTCTAGGCATAAGAATTGCCGTCTTATTCGGAGGAAGGGGCGCGTCTACATAATAAACAAGACGAATCCGAGGTTTAAGGCTAGACAAGGTTAGTATTCTTGTTATTTTTCTATCAATTTTAGCAAAGCAATGTTGGTTCCCGTTGAAGCATAGAGTTGGGAGCACAGCGGTAGAGAGGGTGTTTAATGTCACAGGAAAATGTAAATTTGCAGGGCGAGAGTTTTGCAGAACTTTTTGAGCAAGCGTGTAAAGCTTCCGTATTGGAAGATAAGGTTGTAAAAGGTAAGGTTATGGCCGTCGATGACAATTTCGTAACCATTGACGTAGGACTCAAGTCTGAAGGACGGATTCCTATCAGTGAGTTTACAAATTGTGGCAGGAAATTGGAACTAAAAGTCGGAGACAGCATTGATGTTTTCATCGATCGCTACGAAGACAAGAGCGGCGAAATAGTGCTCAGTCGAGAGAAGGCTCTGCGAGAAGCAGCTTGGGAGGATTTTGAGAAAGCCTTCAAGGAAGGTACCAGCGTTATGGGTATCATGTTCAGCCGCGTAAAAGGCGGTTTCATGGTGGATCTCAATGGAGCGACGGCGTTTTTGCCTGGCAGTCAGGTGGATGTGCGTCCGGTAAAGGACATATCGCCGTTGATGGGCTTAGAGCAGCCATTTATGATATTGAAAATGGATCGTCTGCGGGAGAACATAGTGGTATCCCGTCGTGGGATTCTCGAGGGAGCAAATGCCGAGGAGAGAGCAAAGGCGGTCGCTAATCTCGAGGAAGGGCAAATCATTAGCGGAGTAGTCAAGAATATCACCACCTACGGAGCATTTGTGGACATCGGTGGCGTTGACGGACTGCTGCATAACACGGATATTGCCTGGAAAAGAATTAATCATCCGCTGGAGGTCCTAACGCCGGGACAGGAAGTAACAGTAAAAATTATAAAATTCAGCAAAGATACGCGTCGTATTTCTCTGGGAATGAAGCAATTGTGCAAAGATCCTTGGGAGGGTGTCGATGAGGAATTCAAAGTTGGTTCCCGCATAACCGGAAAAGTTACCAATGTTACCGATTATGGCATATTTGTCGAGGTAAAAGATGGCGTAGAAGGTCTTGTGTATGTTTCCGAAATAAGCTGGAAAAAGAATGTATTGCCGTCAAAAGTGGCTTCATCGGGATCCATAATCGACGTCGTTGTGCTGGACGTAGACGTATCCAAGAGACGTATGGGACTCGGTATGAAACAATTGCAGGAAAATCCTTGGGACAAAATTGTGAAAGAATTTCCGGCTGGTACTGAATTTGAAGGAACTATCTCCAATGTTGCGGATTTCGGTCTCTTCGTTAGGTTGAACAGTGACATCGATGGCATGGTGCACCTTAACGATCTATCCTGGGAAAAGGCCAAAGACGCGGATCTGGCAAAGTATAAAAGAGGAGATACTGTTCGCGTTAAGGTGCTGGAGGTCGATCAGGAAAAAGAACGTATTTCCTTGGGAATTAAGCAACTCATGCCGAATCCATACGGAAACACCGACGCAGACCTCAAGAAAGGTGCCGTGGTAACATGCGTTGTGGTCGAAACCAAAGCCGACGACGGCATCGAGGTTGTTCTGGCCAATGGAGCCCGCGGATTCATAAAGAAAATCGATCTGGCTAAAGATAGACTCGATAGAAGAGTAGACCGCTTTGCCATCGGAGAAAAAGTCGACGCAAAAGTTATAAATGTCGATAAATCCGGTCGAAAAATCGGACTATCCATTAAAGCACTGGAAATCGAAGAAGAAAAACAGGTCATGGCCGAATATGGTTCTTCCGACAGCGGAGCTAGTCTCGGCGATATACTAGGCGTTGCAATGGGAAAGTCTAGGGATAATTAAAAACTGTTTATAAACAGCGTCTTCGGATCATTGCGTAAATATTTTATAAAAGAAAGGTTGTTATGGCCTTTCTTTTATATCCGAAGTCACTATATCAGAGACTGTTGCATAATGAGATTCTTCTTGCAAGAACACGGATTTGACGAAGTCGATGGCGAGAAAAAGCCATTAGTCTCTATCAAACATTTTCACTGCCTTCTTGATAGCGGAGTCAAACGTTTTTTCTCAAGTCCGTCAGACTCCTTGCTTGATTTATTATGTGGTTAGGTATAGCCTCGTTCGTAATATGGAACTGGTGAGATCCCAACAATTGATTCGGCAACCACTTGATAACAAAAAAATCCCTATGCCGAAGAATTATCTAATAGCAACGGTTCCGGCACCTACTTGTGAAAATTGAGGTTTACATGGTTATTCAAGATGTTTTGTTTACGGACTCTCCGAAAAACAGTGGCAGCATTGCCGTTGGAGTATATGCCGGAGGGCAGTTGTCCGCCAGCGCGCTCCCCCTAAACGACAAATTCTCCGGAGAAATAGAAAAAAATATAAAAAAAATAGGATTTTCAGGAAAGCTATTCGAGACAACTTCGTTTGTTTCCTCCAAAGACGACTGCAATTACGTTATCGCGGTTGGTCTGGGGGAGCCCGGGAAGTCGCTGAGCAATTTCGAACTGCAAAAAGTAGGAGCCGCCATATACAAGGCCGCCCAAAAACTGGATTCCGAAGTCAGCGTAGCCATTGACGACGCGGACGTAGCGGCGGAATCTTCTGCCCAATTGCAGATTGCGTTTGGAGCTCTGTTAAAATCCTGGATTTTTGACAAATACAAAACCGAAAAAAAAGATCCTCCCAAGTTATCGTCGATTTATTTTCTCACGGCAGATGCCGAGGGCCGCAAAAAAGATTTTGAAAAACACAAAAACATAGCAGAAGCAGTTTTTTTGACCCGTACGCTGGTGTTGGAGCCGGCCAACGTCATATATCCGGAAAGTCTAGCAGAAATTGCCAAAAAAGAACTTTTGCCTCTGGGGGGGCAAGTCGAGATTCTCAACAAGCATGACATGACGGTTCTGGGAATGAATGCGCTTCTGGGAGTTGCCCAGGGCAGTGCGAACGAGCCGAAGCTGGCCATTTTGCGCTGGAATGGCGGCGCATCCCCTGAAAAACCCATTGTTCTTGTGGGAAAGGGCGTTACCTTCGACAGCGGTGGCATTAGTCTTAAGCCCGGAGATGGCATGCACGAAATGCGCAGCGACATGGCAGGAGCCGGTACGGTACTGGGTATTATGAAGGCGGTTGCACTCAATAAATTACCCGTAAACGTCGTTGGAGTTATGGCGCTGGTGGAGAATATGCCGTCTGGAACTGCGCAGCGTCCGGGAGACGTGGTGAAATCCATGTCTGGCCAAACCATAGAGGTGTTGAATACGGACGCAGAAGGTCGTCTCATACTCGCAGACGCGCTCTGGTATGCCCAGGATAGATTCTCTCCGGAATATATGATCGATCTGGCCACACTCACCGGAGCAATCGTCGTAGCGTTGGGACATGAATTCGCCGGATTGTTTTCCAACGATGACCCGCTGGCGGAACAAATTAAGAAATCATCCGAGGCCACCGGAGAAAAAGTGTGGCGCATGCCCATGACCGATAATTTTAACAAAGGCATCGACTCGACCATCGCCGACATGCAAAACATAGCTAAACCGTCGGTGAGAGGCGGAAGTATAACAGCGGCACAGTTTCTGAAAAGATTCGTCAATGACGTAAAATGGGCGCATCTGGACATCGCCGGCGTGGAAACTACCGCCGATAATGACGGCCTTTTCATCTGCTCCGAAGGAGCTACGGGATTTGGAGTGTGTCTTTTGTACGACTTTTTGAACAATCTCTGTGCTAAATAATACGGTGGTATGGTAGCTATGCCGGATTACAGCAATACGGAGTTTATCATATATGCCACCGACGCCGAAAGATTCCTGTCGGTGATTCTAGGACTACTGGAAAAGGTGTATCATTCCGGAAAAAGATGCATCTGCTTTAGCCCACTGGAGGAGAGAATAAAAGTCGTGGACAAAGCCCTATGGACTTTTTCCACCAACGCCTTTATTCCCCACGGCGATAAAAAACTCGGATTCTGTGATCAGCAACCCATATATTTCACCCATATCCAGGAGAATCCCAATAAAGCAACCGTGCTAATGATGCTGGACTCCTTCGACTACGACTCCTGGAAAAACGATTTCGAAAAAATTATATTCGTTACGGGTTCCGAATTCCAGGATAAAACACAGTTGGCGGTCCTGGATGAACTGCAGTCCGACTTGAAAAAAAACCTAAAGAATGTAAAATACTGGAAGCACTCGCCAAAAGGATGGATAAAACTAATATAGGAGAAAATATGTCTGAACAAAGAACTCTTTCAATCATAAAGCAAGACGCAACCGCCCGAAATGTAACCGGCAGCATAAATGCTCGCTTCGAACAGGCAGATCTTAGAATAATCGCGCAAAAAAGAATATGCGTCACCAAAGAGCAGGCCAAAAAATTTTACGAAATACATCGGGAAAAAGCATTTTACGATAGCATCTGTGAGCATATGTCGTCTGGTCCCATCGTAGTGCAAGTGCTGCAGGGAGAAGATGCCGTCGCCAAAAATAGAGAGATCATGGGAGCAACTAATCCCGCCAATGCCGCCATTGGTACAATCCGCAGGGATTTCGGCCAAAGTATCGAGCATAACGCCGTACATGGGTCCGATAGCGAAGAAAATGCCGCAATTGAAATCGCATTTTTCTTCAATAGTCTGGAGCTGGTCGGTTAAGGTAAATTGCCTCCGGCAAGCCTTATGTTTTTGGGGCTGGAGTAGTTATAGGGAGGGAAAAAATGAAATTTTTATCCAACATTATGTTGATATCTCTGTTGTTTTTCGCGTTCGGCCTACGGGGAGAAGACGGAGAACTTACCATAAAAAAAGTCAGTGTAAAGCAAAGTGGTAAAAATTCTGTCGAAGCCAAGGAGAAGGCGCTTGCTAAGGCATCTCGCCTTTCGTTTGCCAAAATACTGAAGGACCATTTCGGCCTGCCCAAAGCAGTGTCGGATTCCATGTCTGATCATCAGATAGCAGAATGTATTTCCGGCTATTCGGTAGCTCATGAGAAGCAGTCCGATTCCTACTACATCGCAGAATTATCCTATAAGTTCAATCGAAAATCCATTGAAAGTATGCTGGAATTCCGGGGCTTACCGGCTCCGCCCAAAGTCAATAGTAGAAGCAGAAATGAAAAATTATCCTACGATGTCACTCTACTCGTGTCACTGGAGGATTTCATGCGAGATATAAGTCGACTGAAGTACCTCAAATACAAAATAATTGCATTTTCCAGCAAAATAATTGAATTGAGTTTGGGGATAACTGATCTCAATACAATTCGAACCCTGGGAATCGCCTATGTTGTCATATAACATAAAAAAAAATATTCCCAATACACTATCGATTCTAAGAATTTTTCTAGCGATTTTTTTTATTTTATTACTTTTTAAAAAAAATTTCTCGGCCGCCGCCGGCGTTTTTGCTTTCGCGGCCATTACGGACTTCCTGGACGGTTTCTGGGCAAGAAAATGGCATGTCACATCCGAATTGGGAGCCATCATTGATCCATTGGCAGATAAATTTCTAATCACGCTGGCCTATCTTTCGCTTTTCCACATGGATTTTATTCCGGGATACGTCTGCGCCATTGTGCTGGGACGAGATATCGCCATTGTACTGGGAGTATTGTTATGCAAAATCCATCGGGTGGAATTAAAAATTGCTCCGCTAAAATCCAGCAAGATAAACACTGCAACCCAATTGATATACGTGTTTTTTGTAATCGTCTGTAACCTTTTATCTACAAATATCCCATTAACCTGGGAAATGCCGATTTGCTCCCTAATTGTAAGCTTGTCGACAACCGTTTCGGGATTTGACTATGTCCTAAAATATTATTGGATTAAAGATGCTATACTCAAAAATAAACGGTAGAAGTATTTTCTGGATCGCGCTATTGTTCTGCATCATTACTTTTTTTTATTTATTTTCGGAGATATGTTTTCCATTTATTGCGGGATTCGCTCTTGCCTATTTGTGCGCTCCAATTCCGGAAAAATTATCTTCCTACCGCATAAATAGAGGATTTATAAGCTTTTTGCTGGCCATTTGCACCGTATCGGCGCTGGTGTTTGCCATGATCAGAATTACTCCGATTATTAAGGAATATCTAATGTTTTTGTCCAGTAATTCTTCCGACTACTATGCGCGACTGGTGGAATTTTTTAATGACTCATTTTCATCGCTGGGAGAACAATATCAAAGTGAAATAATCCAGATAAAAGATGAAATGCAGCGATATCTGGACAAAAAAGTATACATTTTGCTTTCCATTCTCGAAAAAATTGCTTCCAGGGGGGATCGCATTCGGAGTCTTATAACATTCTGGATGGTGATGCCCATAGCATTTTTTTATTTTCTGAAAGATTGGAATAACATATGCAATTATATGAACAACGTCGTTCCCCATCGGCACAAAAGCACAGTACTGGAGATATCTGTGTTGATTCGCAATACTCTTGGAGATTTTTTCAACGGTCAATCCTATGTTATATTTATATTATCCGCCTATTATGGCCTACTGCTGATGGTAATTAATCCAAACCACGCTTTTAGTTTTGGCATTATGTCCGGATTATTTTCGTTCATACCGGTCATTGGAGCGGTATTTTCCTGTATTTTGGTTATTTTTTTGAGTGCGCCAATACTGACTCTGGAAAAACTTTTATGGATAGTGTCCATATATTTTGTGGGACAATTCATTGAGAGTTATTTTTTATATCCGCGCTTTGTGGGCCGCAAGACGGGACTGCATCCCTTGTGGATTTTGTTTGCATTTTTTGCCGGAGCTCTGCTATATGGCATTGTCGGAGTATTCGTATCAATACCAACAGCGGCTGTGCTGCGGAATCTAGTGGGATTCGCCGTAGATCGATTCAGGGCAAGCATGGCGTATAAACAGCAATGATGACTCAAGAAGTTTTTGGTTTTCATAAAGTAGAAAATTTAAGCTGGAGCGATTTCGTTGATAGCTATGAAAATCGTGAGGCCATAATGTGCCTCATGCAATGGCCAAACTGGAACGCCAACGGGGTCATCATCTACGGAGACGCCGGAGTCGGCAAGACTCACATCGCGAATCTGTGGGCCCAGACAGCCAACGCCGTATATGTGCTCAGACATAGCTTGAATCGGGATCCGAGAAGCCTTTTCGACGCCAAATGCAATTTCATCATCGATAATTTCGACGATTTCCTGAATGTCCAGAATTACGATTGGATATTTCATTTTTTTAACATTGCGAAGGAAAAAAATAAATATTTTTTACTGCTCAGCCGTAATCACCCGCTACTGTGGAAAATCCCGCTGAATGATCTGCGCTCCCGATTGTTTACGCTGACAACCATACAAATGAAAAATCCCGAAGATGAGCTCCTTTTCAAAATAGCTAAAAAAATATCCCGGGATTGGGGAATAGCGATAGCGGACGAAGCCATTCGCTATCTGATACGCATTGTGGATAGAAACGTTTCCTCCGTTACTAATACTCTGCGAATTTTTGATAAAATTGCGCTACAAAATCAACGAGCTATCACCATACCGTTCATAAAAAAGTACATGGCAAACTACGCCCCCGCACCATTTTCCGAGAGCATTCCCTAGTGGACATTCGGCACAGTGAAATTTCAATTAATTTTCCAAGGGAGCGAAAAGTTTCGGAACCACCGAAGAAGATGGCCGTTCCTCTTTATATATTACTTCATGTATCCAGTGGAATATCCGAAGATCCACCTGGAATTTTTTTTCGAATGCCGGTATTGCTTTGGCGGAAAAAGCTCCTTCGGCGAGACTTCCGTTCCAATTGTCGATGGTCCCACCAATGGCCAGATGCTCCCCGAACGAAACATTCCTCGATTGCCGACTGGTGCAGGTAAGAATTATGTCCCCTACCCCACCGAGCTCCCAAAACGTATCCTTTTGGCCTCCCATCGCTTGGGTCAGAGCGATCATTTCTCCCAGACCGTTTACCATGAGCTGCGCTGCGGCATTATTTCCCAGCTTCAGTCCACCAAATATGCCGCAGCCTACGGCCAAAATATTTTTAAAGGCACCGGCAATTTGCAATCCGATGTGGTCGCGCAGAGGCTTCAGCACAAATTTATCATGGTGAAGACGAACGGCAATATCTTCTGCTAGAGCAGATTTTTCGGAGGCAACGTTTACACCAAACGGCAATCCCCGAATCACTTCGTGGGCAAACGATGGTCCCGAAAACACAGCCACATCATTGGGAATGATTTCCTGCACCAAATCGCTTATCAATCTTGTGGAAACAATATCCAGACCTTTGGAGCAAAGGACCACGGGATTTTTCATATGATGTTCCCTCAGTTGATGACAAACATCGGCTACGGCACTCACGGGAACGGCAATAAATATTATGTCCGCATCCTTGGCTCGGGAAAAATCCGTGCTGCAGGAGATGTTTGGATTCAAAAGGGCTGTGGCGGAAGTATTGCGAAAATTTATTGATTCTTCCAGGGATTTCAAATCACTTATCAGCAAAATCTCCGGAGATCTTGCGCTAAAACACTGCGCTATCGCGGTACCATAGCTGCCGGCTCCGATAATGGCGATTTTCTTATAGTAATTATTGCTCATAAATCCTCTCTTAATTCTCGGGAACCTCTTATATTTCCCTCGGACATACTATATACTTTTCAGATCAGTATAAGATATAAAAAAATGCTTAAACATTTATTAGCGAATATATCAGTTATGCAATACGTTAGAAAATCCTACGAGATTCTGCAGGGATGCTTTTTAAAATGTAAACAACCAATCAAAATTCTTTCAAAATGTCCCCATAATCTGCGTAATCTGCTTGTGTTGCTGTTGTCGTATTTCTTGGTTTCCTGGAGCACATACGCAGACCTAGAAGCGATCCAATTCGCAATTGAAATATTCTCTTTCCTGTGCATTTACGGTGCCATTTCCCTATGGTTTGCGGAAAAAATTACCCCGGATTTGGGACCCGAGCTCGTAGCCTGCGTAACCGTCTGCAGTGCACCGGTGCTTTGGGCGAACAATACCATTTCAGCGGCACTGACCACGATATTTTTGATGATTCTACTGCAATTTGTGTTTTTGGGAAAATTATGGAACAAAGATCTATTTCGAGATGCAATTCCCGTATATGTTGTGTGTGAAAATGAAGATGACTTGGCTCCTATTGCAAATTTTCTCAAGGACTACAAAGTGCTCAAATGCGTCATACTTTCGAGTCCAGTTTCGAGCGAGGAGCAGAAATCCAGCTTTTTTAGATCCATCGACGACGCCAGAAAATGGCTGAAAAAAGCAAATAGAATCGCGTTTTTTCCAATTCCCCGCCGACTGTTATATTTTGCCCCCAAAACAAATCCTGATACTCTGTTGGGTCTCATGGAATTGGCGTCTGAATTTAGCATTCCGCTGTTCAAGGTAGTTTTGGATTCGTCCGGCGAATCGGGCACGCTTTCTCCCGCCGATATTTCGGATTTCGACACAATAAATCTTACATCGCAGGAAAAGTCAGCATTAGCGACGGTTTTAAGTGGAAAATCCGTATGGATTCACTACGATGGCCGCAATAGTGTGCTGGATCTCGCTTTTGCCATCGGATCACTGTCCTCCGTAGACATGACGGTGCTCTGCGAAAATGAAAAACTGCTGGCGGACGCCGAAATGGAATTGAAAAATAGATTCCCTCCCCAAAACTACCGCATAAAAATCATCGATCTGGAAATGATGAACGACGGCAGCGCCAAACCTGATATACTGTTTTATAACATGCCGGTGAAGTTCGCCAGTTGCTGCGACGGTATTCTGAAAGAAGCCGTGATAAAAAATGTTATCGGCATCAATAAACTCATAGAATTTGCCCATAAAGCGACTGTGCCCTATGTGTTTTTGCTTTCCAATAACGGTGCCCTCAACGCCAATAACTGGATCGGTGCAACTCAACGCCTCGGCGAGCTCTTGGTACAGTTTGCCGACTCCCGCAGCAGAAAATTTCATGCAAAATTCAGAATCATCCGAATTCCCGAAAGTGTCACGGAAAGACATGGAATACTAGGGAAAATCATGGCCTCCCTAAAAGCCAGCGGCTGCATAAACATAGATTTCCCCTCCTCCGATGTAACAAAACTGTATTACCGAAAAGATATTTTAGCACTGCTAATAAAAGCCGTGGTATTTGCACTGAAAGAACATGATTTTTCCTCCTCCGTTTACACACTGATTCCCAAAAATTCCATTGCGCTGGAGGATCTGCTTGAGGCTGTCTGCCATCAATTTTGTCTGCGAAAAGAGCGGGACGTAAAAATTTTCCATGATTGCGAATCGGAAACAATGGATCTGGAAGATTTTCCCAATATTACTGAACCGCTGGAAAAAACTCCCCTAAATGGCGTCATGCGCACGAAATTTTCCAATCACAATCCGGCTTCCTACGAAACGCCTCTCTGGAACATCGCCCAAATCGATGCCATGAAAACCCGCGAGCTCATTTCCGTCGTATTTCAAAGCCTAAATGAAAAGATCTCTAAACAACCCACATAAAATGATATAATGGATACGCTGCAAAACCATAAATTGAAAGTTAAATTAATGAATGTCATAAAAGTTTCTCTAGTAGTTTCCGTCTATAACGCAGAAAAATATTTGCTCCGATGTCTTGATAGCCTCATAAATCAAACGCTGCGGGAAATAGAAATAATATGCGTAAATGACGGATCCACCGACAAATCTTTAGATATTTTGGAGGAATTTGCCCTGAAGGATCCGCGAATTACCGTGAAAAATCAGCATAACATGGGACCTGGCGCAGCTCGCAACGTCGCATTGGGAGAGGCTAAAGGAGAATACGTCGGATTCGTCGACGCAGATGACTGGGTCGATGCTGATTTTTTTGAAAAATTATATCAAGCTGCAGAAAAATATAACGCCGATATAGCTTGCTCTTCAATTGAAAGGATATACCCTTCCGGCAAAAAGAAAATGTTGCTGAATTTTTCAAAAGAAGCGGTTTTCACCTCACCAGAAAAAAAATATGAAGCAGTGATTATTCCCCGCTGCTGTTACATCTGGAATAAAATTTATAGAAGGTCAGCATTGGAGAAACATCAGGTTCTGTTCCAGGAAAAAGTCTACTTTGAAGATATACCATTCACAATGCAAGCTGTATATTTTCTAAAAACCATGGTGGTTGTGCCGGAAGTCGTATATCACTACTGGGTCAACAACGAATCCATAACCAGGACCATGACGCCTCGCAAACAGCAGGATTACGCAAATGCACGACTCAATTTTATAAATTTCATCGAAAAGCACTCCATAACACTTCAGGAAAAATGTTATGCTCAACAGATAACACTTCATCGTTTTTGTGGCATTCCTCTAATGGAAATTTATGAATGGAAAAACGTCAAAAAATACTACCTTTTCAAAAAAATCAATATTTGGGAAACTACAATACGTTAATTATGGAGTCTCATCAAAAACATTTCTGGGCGACGCCGGAGGTGGAGGAAGTTATGAAAATTAAGCTTGGTGTCGCGCAGGACATTTTTCACCAAGCAACTATCTCTTTTACACCATTTGTTAATCGTAGAATTAGGAATTATTTTCCAAAAACTGAATGCATTTTTTCATTTTTTCCTGTAATCTAGGAAATATTTTCAAGGCCTTCATGGACGCAGAAGGAAAAGAAATAACCAAATGCTTCAAAATATCTACAATAACTTTTGATTTTTTTGTAAGCATTGGGTGCAATATCAAGTTCTCCGCTAAATAATAGATTACTAGGCCTTTATCCTGTACAGCCAGCGTTTCAAATAATTTTGTCGTTTCTTTCTGTTGTAGATCTATAAAAAAAATATTAATTTTATTAATATTCTCAAATGCAAGCTGTTCGCAATCGCTCTTTGGTTCACCATCTAATGGCAAAAAATCTTCAACCATGGAATACACACAAAGAGGACTGACAGAGTATTTAAACGCATTCAATACAAGCAAACGAGCAATTTGTTGTTTAACGGGAACGATAAAATCATTAAAACCACCAAAAGTTTTATTCTGGCCTTCTTTATTTTCAAAAAACTTACAGTATATTCTATGCAAACGCGAGGAATCTCCGGATTCAACAAGTAACAACTTCATTACATCAAGTATAACTATGCTTTTTTGATGCAAATCTAGTTCCCAATAGAGTGTTCCTAAGGAAAGTGTTTTACTCATAAAAAGACTAATCGCAAATGGACGATACTCTAAACGATTGGATAGCACAATACTTTTTAGTGTATAAAAGGCAATTTTGGCTTGCTCGCTATTAGATTTCCCGCCAAAGTCTGGTTTTATTTTCTCTTTGGAGAAATCAAAGAAACACTTCTGAGCTATCTCTATAACTTTGTTCCATTCTTTTTTCGAAGTGAACGCCTCCATTTTAGCCGTTACTCCAGCATTGATGTCTTGCGTTGCTGCAACATTGATGTCTTGCGTTGCTGCAACATTGAGGTTTTGCATTGCACAATATGCTACCATAAATAAACGTATAATTTTTTTCATTTTTCCATTCCATATTAACCGGACAAATCTCATACACCACTTGCCCACACCTAAAACTTTATTTTAGATATGGGAAGTCATATACGACTCCATACTAGGACAAATGTTATTATTTTACAAGATATTTTTACGGGTTTTTACAGCCAAAACCACATCAATTTATTGACAAAAACTTTCCAATAGCCTATGGTTAGGGCAATTATATTTTAAGGAGAAGTTGATGAGGATTTTTTTTGTTCAGAGTATTTTGATATTAGGAACTTTGTATGGTTCAAGCTACGCAACGGATCTAAAAGAAAAGACTTTGCTAGAAGCTAAAATAATTGATGAACATTGCAAATGTACCGAACTTCCGGATACAGTAATTTTGTATAACTCCCTTAACCAAAAACTCTCCCTGGAAGAAAGAAAAAAATGGGAACAAAGACATGTAAACGGTATTCTCCAAGCCATCAAGGCGATATCGCCTTGGGAAGGACCTGTAGCCGAGACTTTTATTAAGAATTTTGCAGATTCTTATTATCTGCATTCTGATTCCGTTCTGCCAAAGAAAATTGCAGATTTTTTGTCTCTGTATTCGGCCGGTTATTACATTAATATTTACGGTCTCCGGAAAGCTCTGGAGGAAGACGATTCTGTTTTTTCTTTTTTTGGTGAAGAAGCTGATAGCCAAACAGTTGTTTCATTGATAAAAGCTGGTACAATCCTGCGAGTCAAAAAAAATGAATACCTTATTGGTGATTTATTGAAAATTGATGATGTGACCGAAAAACCATTGGCTAATGTCGAGACGCTTGTGGCAAACTATAATCGCTTTGTGAATAGCATATCTTGGTATATTTTTGAGGATTTGCAGTATCAAGATTGTCTCAAAGAGGAGTTTGTGTTTGTCGACGACAGTAATACTTTGTTAGATGCCATACTGGTACTACCCTTTACGGCAGATGGAGAGATCAAACAAAACTATACAGCTTTTGGAAAATTTTTGAACAACTTCGATTTTTTTACCCCCCTGGCGGAAGAGACTTCTGCAACCTTTTTAAAGATTCCATTGGACGGCCTTGATGATACAATTAAATTTAACATCGAATCTTTTCAACTCTATCTCGATATGCAGCGTTTTAAGCAAAAAATAACCGATAAAAATCAGTCAGATAAAAACACAGATTCCTATAAAAATTTCCTATTGGCGTATTATCAGTATAAATATGAGGAATTTGTTTTGAATGGAATAATCCCTTTTATTACAAAAATGAAAATAAAAGCATCACTAAGTTCTTGGTATACTCAAAAAAACTCGAATATTGAATATATTCCCTTTGCAGAAATTTCAAAATTTCAAGCAGATGGAGAAAAAATGAAAGAAATTTCCAATGCTTTTTCCGTATTATCTAGCAATTCTAGGTTGATCAAACTTAGGACACAAATGGGCACTAAAGAATTAAACAAACAAGCCGCGGCAGTTTTTCTGGAAGGAATGAAAATATCCCTAGGCCTCGAGGAAAATAAAACTTTATTAGACGTCTATAAGCGCGGTGACGAACTCAATACATATGCAAACCAGAAGCCTCTTGATAAAAGTCATTTTAATAATAATCAGTTTTTGGTTTTTTTGGGGGTTGTAAGTGCTCTAAAGTGGGATCCAGCTTATCTCATATCTATCTTTAGGGATAGCGACAGAATTACAATTTCCCCTTCAGATGCATATCAGTATAAATTTTCGATATTATGCTCAAAAGCATATAATGAAATATATGGAAAATTTTTTCTTGAAGAATCCGAAAGTAAAATGCAAATGCAGATATATCTAATTGACGCATTTCAAAGACTAAATACTTCCTATCGCCAGTCAAAAAGTGCAGAAACGTTAGCGCCAATAGCCACCATATCTGCATCGTTTTTCCACGCATTTAACCACTGTACCGCTGCTCGTACTAGAACAATTTGTGATTGCAGTAACCTTCTATTATCATTGGAAAAAGTTTCCAACCTTAATTGCAAAAATTTGCTGGACATTTTTCTTAACTTGATTACCAATGAGATATTTTGCAGACTATTTGTGTTTATGAAAAGTGATAATATACTCCAAGAAGATGTTATGTCAAAAATGCACGTCCAAAAAATATTAAATGGACGATTTGGCATCATTCCATATTCTGGCCAATATGCCGTAAGAACCCCAGAAGCACTTTATATGTATTATGAATATCTATTCAAGCAGGAAAACGGAAATGCGTTAATAAAACAAGCATATCAGGACCTAAAAAATAAACTTTCCGGTTCGTTTAAGAATAGCTTTTCGGGAGAAAATTTCGACCACATAGTAATACCGGAATTAATGAAAAATGCCATCTCTCCGCAAAATATGGTGACCGAATTGATGAAAGAAAAGGAAAAATGCAACATGCTGATAACATCGTTCATGGAAACACTAGGGCAAGATACTTCCAACGTGCTGGTGTTAGACCACTCACAACAACAACAAGAGATATTTGATATACTTAGATACTACGGCTATTGTGTGAAAAAATAGATTTCCTTCAAAATCGTCATGGAGACCGTTGCCTCATGGCTTTTTTTGTCATCGACTTTGTCAAATCCGTTGCTTAGATCCTCATGTACAGGCAATACACTGAGGTCTTGCGCTACGTTTTTCCTTGTCCTTGCAAGAAAAATCCCATAAGGCTGCGGCCTCATAATTCGTTTATTTTTTTTATGAGAAGTCTGCTTCTGCTTTTGATTGCGTAGTCGTCTTCTTGTATTTCCAACACCAGGTGGCCGGAAAATTTTTTATTGAGATAGGATAACGCTTCGTAATATAAATTTTCATCAATATCGCCTTCCTCCGGAAGCATGCCTTCACGGCAATGCTGCTCCGTGAACGGTATCGCAATGCCACGAAAAGCGGCAAAATGGCAATGGCGAATGGATTTGAATTTTTTTATGTCACCGTAGGCACAGGGACGTACATTGGGATAGTGTTTTTTGTCCAAACGACCATCCAGAAGCATATGACTAACGGTGACCGTGTAAAAAAAATGACACAAATCCAGCACTACGCCAATGGATTCATCCAGTACCTGAAAATCATCGGCATATAGAAAAAGCGGATCAATCTCCTTGCCAAAATTGTCCATGATTATCATATTTTCCAGCGATAACCACGTATTTTGAGAATTTTCTACGGAATTTTTCACCTGGTGGAGGGTGTCTGCTACACGCTTTCGTAGATCCGGCAAAGATACTTCAGACCAATCGCCAATGTCGCGGATGCAGTTGGAATGCACCACGATGCCGGCGAGTCCGAGGTCACAGGCTCGCTGGTAGGATTCCTTTAGTTTGTCCAAAATGACCCTGTCATCACAGTAGTTGGAGTTATTTACGGGAAAATGAAACGTCACGTTGGAGGGAGAAAAATAATATGTTGCTTCGGCGATATTTTTCCAGGTCATTTCCCAATGGCTTCCAAACAAATCTTGGGCATTGAACATTATGGCCTCGGTGCATTGGTTTCCCAGGAGCTTTTCCCGAAACGGAATCTGCTCGCGCACAAAAGACAAAAACGGAAGAGAAATTTTAAAATTTAACATGGCGATTCTACCAAACAAAACTTAACACGTAGTCGATAGTATAACATTTTTTTCTCGATCGTGTTATTGATATTTTTCGCATAGAAAATCGCATTTCCGAGATACTAGGGCGTCATTTCTGGATTTTGCGGAAATTTTCGATGCAGGATCCACAAACCCGGAATAAAAAACATTGGAATAATTAAAAAATAACGGAGCCAGCCGATGCCATCCACCAGCAATCCGGAAACAGACGTCGCAACTATGCAGCCGAATTCATGAAGTGCCCAAAGCAGAGCATACTGTGAGCTCCCGGAACATAGACCATAAAGAAATGCCAAAAACGCCGCCGCCGTCGCTCCTTGGGCCATGCTTTCAAAAAATACCACGATGCATAAAATATTCGTATCGTGACCGTAAAACCAAATCAGCAGATACAAATAAAGTGACAACATGTGCAAAATCCCTAGATACAGCATGGTTTTTACCGTGCCGATTTTTTTTACGAAAAATCCACCGATGAATCCTCCAATTATTAGGGAGAGCGATCCAAAAAATTGTACGACGTTTGCAATTTCTAGCTTCGTAAACCCCATTTCCAGGCAAAAAGGACGTGACATCTTCTGGATCATAAAACCGGCAATTTTGTATAGTGCCAGAATTAGTAAAATAAAAATGCCGTTTTTTCGCGCCAGTAGCTGATCGTAGATCTTTTTTATTGCCAGAAAAGTAGGCTGACTCCCAGGAGCATTATTATTTTGCTGCTGCGGTTCCGGCGTCAGCAAAATGAAAATCATGCACAGAAGTATGAGAAATGCCGCCGATTCGTAGGCCACTGTCCAGTTGAAAAAATGTGCCATGTGCAGCGTGACGAACTTCGTAAAAATGCTACTAATTCTATGGCCGAAACTTATGGTGCCGGCGACATATCCGAGATCACCATTGGCTACGGCGCAAATTTGATACGGATATAGTGCGACATTTTGACAGCCATCTGCGAATGATATCAGTGATGCGAAAAATATCAGAGTTCCGAACTGCGATTGCGGATCCAGATGAGCCATGCAAATCACCGCGCCTATTAGAACACCTTGACTGACGATAACCCAGCTTTTTTGACGTCCCAATCGCCGTGATAGGTAGGGAATATCCCAATTATCAATCACGTGGGCCCAGAGAAATTTTAGCGTAAACAATAGATGAAAAATCGTAAAAAACCCGATGCTGCTATTGGAAACGCCGCAGTCCTTCAGCCAATAGTCTAGAATTACCACCACCAGAGGGAAAGATGTGCCGTAGGAGCAGCCAACGCAAAATTTTTTCAGAAAAAACTTTAGTAACATACTTAAAAATCGCAATTCCAAAATTACATGATTCTACTATACTCTCTGAGAGACTATTGCATAATGAGATTTTTCTTGCAAGAACGAGGAAAAACGTAGCACAAAACTGCAGTGTACAGCCTGTACATGAGGATCTGAGCAACGGATTTGACGAAGTCGAAGTCGATGGCGGGAAAAAGCCGTTAGGCAACAGTCTCTCTGGTGGGGGATTGACAAATACGCTGGTATCTGAAGTAATATTCTTGTTTACCGGAGAAAAAATTTTTGGATAAGGGAAAGATGGAAATGGAATCAGATATTTTAGTTATGGGTAGTGGTCCGGCCGGCTATACGGCCTCTATTTACGCCGCCCGAGCGGGACGGAAAACCACATTGATCATTGGTCCGCAGCCGGGGGGACAATTGATGATCACTTCATTTATAGAGAATTATCCGGGATTTGCGGATCCGATTTCCGGTCCGGAACTGATGGAGCGCATGCGGGAGCAGGCGGAGAAGATCGGAGTTGAAATGGTCTCCGATACCATTTGTGCCGTTGATTTTTCGCCAAAGCAATTGAAGTGTAGGGGGGAGTCCGGAATCGACTATTGTGCTCGGTCCGTGATCATAGCCACAGGAGCCAATTCGAAATGGCTGGGAATTTCGGGCGAAACCGCCTATCGAGGTACGGGAGTCTCCAGCTGCGCCACCTGCGACGGATTTTTCTTTAGAAACAAGAAGGTGGCGGTTATTGGTGGAGGAAATACCGCCGTCGAGGAAGCCACGTATCTGACGAATTTCGCCACGTCCGTGACATTGATCCATAGACGAAACTCGTTGCGAGCTGAAAAATTAATGCAGCAACGCCTTTTGGATAATCCCAAGATTAATGTTTTGTGGAATACGGTCGTGACGGAGATTCTCGGAGACGGCAATCGCGTTACGGGGTTATCGTTGCGGAATATGTCGGATGACTCCACTTCGCAAATGCCCATCGACGGCGTTTTTGTGGCCATTGGTCATCAGCCGGCGACGTCTATTTTTGCTGGAAAAATCGCCATGGACGAAAATGGCTACATAATTATCCAAAACGGAGGCCAGCAGACATCGGTTCCGGGAGTTTTCGCCGCCGGAGACGTCTGCGATCCCGTATATCGACAGGCGGCAACATCTGTGGGACAGGGATGCAGGGCGGCTATAGGCGCCGACAGATTTTTATCCGCTGCGTCACCATGTCCTTTATGCCATGGCCATGAGGCGCTCTGAATTTCTAATCTGGCGGTGGATTCTGAGATTCAATCGTGTTGCTTTTTTCCATGGGCTAAAGTATAGTTTGATCGGGTGAATATGTTGCAAAAGAAAATCGCAAAGGTCCGGAGAAATTCAAATACGAGACCATTGTCTAATGGAATTTTTCTTGCAAGAACGAGGAAAAACGTAGCACAAGACCGCAGTGTACTAGTTGTGCATGAGGATCTGAGCAACGGATTTGACGAAGTCGATTACGAGAAAAAGCCATTAGGCAATAGTCTTAATATTGCAATTGCAGTTTTGAAATAAATGCCGACCATAATGTGGCCATAGGTGTAGGGTATGCCGTCAAAGTCTGTGGAGAGATCGGTGCGGGGCCAGCTCCGCGAAGCGGGGGTCCTCTTCCTTCCGGAGGGGAATGTCAAACTTCCTTCTGGAGCCATGATATGGCTACGCTTTCAATACAGGAGAGATATATGAGTAGTTGTTTTTGTAGTCTTTTTGATGAGCTAAATGATCTTGTTGTCTATTTTCATACAATGATGCCCTTCAATGAAGGGGAAGGAACGTCAATTCACGGAATGACGGTATTTATTTTAGCCTGTTTTGTAGGCTACTATGTTGTCTGGAAAGTAACACCGGCGCTACATGCTCCATTGATGTCGGTCACCAACGCCATATCCAGCGTCATTATTGTTGGCGCGATTCTGGCGGCGGCTCAAAATATATATGGATTTTCACGAATATGCGGATTTATTGCGATACTGCTGGCATCCGTGAATATTTTCGGCGGATTCATTGTGACCCATCGTATGTTAAATATGTTTCGCAAAAATAGGTAAAATTCATGACGATAGATATACTTTATTTGATTGCGGCCGTGTGTTTTATATTTGCCCTAAGGGGATTGTCCTCTCCCCAATCTGCTTTCTACGGAAATTGCTGCGGTATTGCCGGCATAGTGCTGTCTTGTGTGGCTACGTATATTTTTCTGGATATTTCCGGTATTATTTTTACGCTTGTGGCTATGGCGATTGGCGCCGGAATAGGCATATACATTGCCGGCAAGGTCTCTATGACAGCTCTTCCGCAGATGGTAGCCGGATTTCACAGTTTGGTGGGATTGGCGGCGGTGCTGGTGGCGTTTGCCGCCTACTTCGCTCCGGGATTATTCCACTTGATCGGAGCCTACGGCATATGCAAATTCAGTTTAATCGAAATGGGATTGGGATCCGCCATTGGTGCCATAACGTTTTCCGGAGCCGTAGTGGCATTTTTGAAACTGGAGGGACTCTACAAAGGAACCGCAATTCCAGCCTACGCCAATGCTCTATTGCTGTCGTTGCTGATGTGTATGTTAACGTATTTTGTTGCCACCAATAGTGCCACGGCTTTTGTAATTCTTACGATTTTTTCGTTCTTGTTCGGCATAACTCTGATAGCTCCCATCGGCGGAGCCGACATGCCGGTGATAGTCTCTATGTTGAATTCTTACTCCGGATGGGCGGCGGCCGGCATTGGATTTACATTGCACAGCGATCTGCTCATAATTACCGGAGCCATTGTGGGAACCAGTGGCGCCATTCTCGGCTACATTATGTGCAAAAGCATGAATCGGTCACTGCTAAATGTCATACTCGCCGGTGGACAGTGCGGAGCCCAGGCGTCCGCGAATGCATTATCGAAGTCCAAAGCCTACAAAAACGGATCAGCGGAGGACATCGCTTTTTTACTGAAAAATGCCGAATCCGTCATAATCGTGCCGGGATACGGTATGGCGACATCTCAGGCTCAGCACGCACTCAAGGAAATGAGCGCTATACTCAAAAAAGAAGGCATAAAAATTCGCTACGCCATTCATCCGGTGGCAGGCCGCATGCCGGGACACATGAACGTCCTGCTGGCGGAAGCTAATGTACCCTATGAAGACGTCTGTGAACTAGACGAAATCAATCGGGACTTTGCCTCCTGTGACGTAGCCTACGTGATCGGCGCCAACGACGTCACTAATCCTGCCGCTAAGCACGACACCTCCAGCTCCATCTACGGAATGCAAATCCTCGAAGTGGAAAAAGCAAAAGCCGTCGTGTTCCTCAAAAGATCCATGGGAACCGGATACGCCGGCGTAGATAATGAGCTGTTCTACGCACCCAATACCATGATGCTCCTGGGAGATGCCAAAAAAACAACTGAAGAAGTAATAAAAGAATTACAAAATGTAGTCTAGAAAGATCCATAACAACAAAAAAATTAAATAATTGAATTTGATCTAATTAAATTTTATGATTATTTCGTGGTTTTTGTTGGAGTTATTAGCGTGCATACACTTACCGATTTTATTGCCTCTCCTATATTTATATCGATTTTACTGCTACTGTTTTTCCTGTATACCTGGAAAGAAAAAACACTGCTAACAGCAATTGGACTCACCGCTTTCTTGGGAGCAGCGCTGTATGGTATATTTTCCATCCTATCTGGAGCATTGCGTTGAATGAAATTTTTCATTTAATTGCCTTCAATGTGGTTATATTAGTTTTAATTGTAGCGGATTTTGTTTTCGTATCTAAAAAAACATTGGCAAACGCCACTTTCCTTACATTTTTATGGATATTTTTGGGACTGGCGTTTTCCATTTACGTATATATTTTTTGGGGAAAAAATTCATTTTATGAATATCTAACCGCCTACTGCGTAGAGAAGTCCCTCAGCGTCGACAATATATTCATATTCATGCTGATTTTTCAAAAGCTGAACATAGAAGGCGAGTACCAGCGAAAGTTGCTATTTCTGGGAATTTTTAGTGCATTGATTTTCCGCGTAATAATGATTTTAACGGTGTCCGGTCTGCTTCATTCGTTTCATTTTATGATGTGGGTATTTGGCGCCCTGATATTTTATGCCGGCGTTACGGCGTTTCGATCTTCCGACGGCGGAAAAAATTTCGGAGGCGTTATATTGAAAAAAGCGGCGACATATCTGAAGATATCCGAAAAAGATCACGGCGGACGCTTTTTTATTTCCGAAAACGGCGTAACGAAAATAACAGTTTTGACGGTGGCGATTTTTTGCATAGAAATCTGTGACATAGTCTTTGCTTTTGATTCTGTTCCGGCGTTATTTTCCATTACCGACAATCGATTTATGATATATACTTCCAATGCCTTTGCCATAATTGGTCTTAGATCGTTGTACGTTGTGTTTGCGAAGTTTGTGGGAAAGCTCCACTACTTGAAATACGGAATCGCACTGATATTATGTTTAATAGGAACGAAAATGATGTTATCAAATTACCTACATTTCAATTCATATGTTTACTTATTTGCCATAGTTGGAATATTGATAATTTCGTCGATTATGTCCGTGATTAAAAGTCGTGGGGCGAAAAAGTTTGGTGGTAAAAAATGATTTTTATAGACGTAGAAAGTTTTTTAGCCAAACGAAGTATTTCGTTTAAACATGCCGCAATGGCGTGCGTGTTTTTGATATGTATTTTATTTGCCATACTGTTGGACGGAAATTACATATCCATTGCAGCTATTTTTATTATTGGATTAATGTGCGTATCGTTTGCGCGGGAAATCAAGCGACTGCGCGAGTATAATCAGATTGCGACGTTTCAAAAGGACATCGTGGCCGGAGGATTGGACGTCTCTTTGTTTGCTTTTTTCGCGTTTTCCGAAAATGGAAGATGCGTGTTTTTTAATCGGGTAGCCCAGAATTTATTTCCCGGTTTCAAAATAAAAAATATTGAAGATTTTGTTCTTTGTTTTGGAAAATATCCGCAGATTGTGGCGGCGATTCGCAGTTTACAGGAATCTGCCCTGAACCGAAAGCCATCGCACCGGGATGTCTCCATGAAATTAAATTCCCTCCAGACGTCCCTGTGGCGGATAGCGGTATCTCCTCTGGTGGAGCGTCCTGGATTTTCCGGCTGGACCATTGTGGATTTAACGCCGTCGTCGTCGGAAATCCAGTCGCCGGACACCAACTGCAATTTTCTCCTGGATCTGATCAATAGCGCTCCGTTCGGATATGTCTGCCTGGACGAAAATGACGAAATTGCCTTTTGCAATAGTACTTTTTCCCAATGGATTGGCATGGCTCCGGAGCGGCTAATTAAAAATAACATGCTAAAATATATCATGAAGGAAAAAAGCGATGGAATTAGCTTTGTGGGATTTAAAAAATCTCCGCCGGATCCGCAAATTCCGCTAAAACTAACGCTAAAAGCGGAAAATGGCGACGAAACCGAAATTACGGCGCGCTCCGTCATGGAAAATTCCCACGGTCTGAAGGTATATCTGATGCTAAAAGAGGCCCACAAGGGCGGAGATCTGGTGCAGGCCCTTGGAAAAACAAAACTGTATTTTGAACATATATTCGAGGATGCTCCCGTTGGAATACTCATAACCGATGGCGCTGAAGAAATCAATTCTTCCAATACCACATTAAAAAATCTCATGGGAGCGGAAAAAATAGACAAAATTTCGTTCCTGGATTTTGTTGCCGACGACCATCGAGAAGCCGTGAGAGAAAAATTATACAAATTGGTGAGCGGAATTTATAAAACATTGTCGCCGTTCGAAATACGATTTAAAGGCCAACCCCAAAAAGCGGTGATGGTCTACGCCACTAAAATAGAGGAAAGCAAAAGAACAAAAGAAAATGACGGACTTGTCATTTACTTTGTCGATGTCACGGAAACTAAAGAGCTGCAGCTCAGGTTTGTGCAATCGCAGAAAATGCAGGCGGTGGGACAGCTGGCCGGCGGCATTGCGCACGATTTCAATAATCTACTGACGGCCATGATTGGCTATTGCGATTTGCTGTTGGAAAAGTATATGCCGTCTGATCAGTCTTTTAATGACGTCATGCAGATAAAGCAAAACGCCAATCGAGCATCGAATCTGGTGAAGCAGCTGCTGGCATTTTCGCGGCAACAGACGCTGCAGCCGAAAATATTGAGCGTGAAGGATATGATCAGCGAATTATGCGCTCTGCTGAAGCGACTCCTCGGTGCCAGAATCGAGCTAAAAGTCAAACACGGCAGAGATATTGGTTTTGTGAAGGTCGATCAGATACAGTTCGAGCAGGTCATAATAAATCTTGCGGTAAATGCTCGAGACGCCATGAAAGACAGCGGCACCTTGACCATTCGAACATCATCCTACGAGTCCAAGGAGCCAAAATTTTTGCGCGGAGACACAATGCCTCCGGGAAATTATGTGCTCATCGAGGTGGAAGACACGGGAACCGGCATTTCCGAAAGCGACATGAATAGAATCTTCGATCCGTTTTTCTCCACCAAAGCAAAAGGACATGGAACCGGACTCGGATTGTCAACGGTCTACGGCATCATCAACCAAACGGGAGGATTTATATCTCTGGAAAGTAAAGTTGGAGTCGGTACGAAATTTAGCATCTATTTCCCGGTAAGTGCCTCTAGCGAAAGTGCCTCTCCGGAAGACAACGAAAAAGTGCCGGAGAATAAAATCGTCGACCTAACCGGAGGTGGCACAATTTTACTGGTGGAAGATGAAGACGCCGTCAGAATGTTCAGCACTCGAGCGCTCCGCAATAAAGGATATAGCGTAATCGAAGCATCCAACGGCGAATCCGCTATGGAATTCATTAGAAAAGCTACCAAACCAATAGATCTGGTGATAACCGATGTCGTCATGCCCAAAATGGACGGTCCAACACTAATGGAAAATATCAAAAAACATAGTCCGCAGATGAAAGTAATATTTATATCCGGATATACGGAGGATAGCTTCCGAGAATCGCTGGCCAATGATAGTACCGTACATTTTTTGTCTAAGCCCTTTAATCTCAAAGAGCTAGCTCAAAAAGTAAAAGAAGTAATGGGAGATACCCGCTAAATTTTTTTAACCCGCCTTCAAATATCGCTCCATTCCTTCACACGGGCTAGATGAATGTAGGCGGTAGCGTATTCGTCGTTGACATTAACGTCATATGGAATCCCCAATACATTGTATTGTCTGATTAATTCCGTAAATCCAGCTCTGGTGTTTTGGATAAGCTCCTGGATGGCTTCGGCAGAATCTCCCAGAAAACGTTTTTCTCCGGTTTTTCCCGAGCCATCAACGCAGAGAAAATACAGGCTGTTTATTTTGGTTTTTCCGAGGGAAAATCCGTCTTTTTGGGCGATAATGGCCTCGAGGGACAGTTGTGGCTTATGGCCGTATTCGATTTCATTTTTGGTGGGCAACGTCGCCGATGTTTTATAGTCGACCAGGGAGATGGACTGGTCCGGATGCATCTCAATTCTATCGGCGCGACAGTGCATCTCGAAGGAATAATCCGGCGACACTTCCATAATGCAATGGCCTGGCACTTCCGCCATTACGGCGTCATTGGGATCTATATTTTCGCAGACATAGGCAAGAATGTTTTTCAGACGAAAAACCCACAGGCCCAGATCGGATTCGTCCACATGCATGCGCTGTAGAACTTTTTTTGCGATCTCCGTGGCTTCGGGAAGATTAATTTTTGCCCCTTTTACTATTTCCTCCAAAACATTGTGGACATAATTTCCCTTTAGATTGCGATGAACGTTTAGGTAATTTAATTCTCCTAGACCCAGTATTTTTTTTGCATAAAAAGCATAGGCATTGTTCCGCAGCAGCGCTAGATCCGAAACGGAAAAACTGCCGGGACGATGCGGCAAATCCGGAGTCGGAGCCCGAAATTTAACGGATTCTTTTTTTATGGAATGCAAAAGATCGAACACAAAATTTTCCCAATGCCTTTCCGATCGCAACCTATCGGTGATTTTATCCAGATAGGCATATCGCTGCTGTTGCACGCCGTCGACGATTCGAGATCTGGTAATAAGCACGTTGGCTTTATGGGTAAGTCGTTCGAAAATGCGCTGCCTAAAAGAGTTTTCTGCCATTGTCGTTGGAATTCCGAGCGTATTTAACATGGATCTACTCATCCAGAAATCGTTTTTCTCGGACGCCTTTAGGTTGTCCTCGTTGGCACCGGCGATGATAATGACGTCTGCGTCCAGCAGCTGTGCCTCGCTGATGGTGACCATGACGACGCTGTCCGTGGATTTGTGAGAAGACGGCACCTCCAGGGTAAGCAGCTGATTTTTCAGGAAATTTACGAATTCAGACACTTCCATTGTGCCAAAAAAATCTGCATATCTGCGAAAAGGCTGCGCCACCATCTCTAGTTTTTGGGACGCCTCCGGATCCAGAAGCTTCAGAAAACAGTTGCCGTAGTCGAACCAGTCGCCAAAACTCCGATGACCTTTGCGGGATGCCAGGTTTTTCAGCTCATCGACAATGCCCAATTCGCATCGATTATAGATCGCGACGACGTCAAAAAAATTCGTCGGCAAATAAGATTTAGTCCGGCAAAACCATTCAAATGGCAGTAGAAAACCACTATATTTGCCCGTGAACTTAAGAACATTTAACACACACGGCAAATTGAATTCTTTTTCAATCATGTCCATTACTAGGGAAACGAGCATCCCGCTGCGGGTTTTGGAAAATGGCTCTCCGGACGCCGGCAAAATATTCCAATGTTTCAGCTCCATTTTTATTTTTTCGGATAATTTCTGATCGTTAACCACCAGAAGTACATTTTTATGCTCATGGATCGCCTTTCTTACGGCGAGAGCTACCCCCAGCGCCTCCTCCGCGGGTGCGGAAAACTCCGCAAACGCCGCCGAAACTTCCGGATAGGAAGAAAGCGACTGCTCCTGTTCCGGCAGGAAAATTATACCATTTTCGGATTCAAGAATTTGCTCCAGAAACAGTTGTGCGTAATGACTGGTGCTTTCAACGCCAACCGAGATCATCCGCTGATGCGAAATTGATGCCAAAAACGCCGCAAATTTCATTTTTGCCAAATGCATAATGTTACGGATCTCGGAAGAGCGCGCACATTCCAACAGCAGCTGCAGAGTGGGATTCCAGTAGGACTGCAGATGTTTTGGTACCATGTGCGGCAATCGTTCCGGATCGACGTCGGCTAAAATCAGGCTATTTAGAAATGCACCTACGCTCTTGGAAAGCTCAAACATGACGTCGGCGGAAATATTTTCGTTTTTCAGCTTCTGGACTACATGGCGCATGATGAGCGCTGTGATTTGGTGATCATCCCATTGAAATTCATCGGAAATAGTTGACATTATGGGAAGCATCATGGAGCAGGTACTTTTTGCCAACAGAAGCTGCTTCAGAGTTTGGCAGCTGCGTTTGTTGGGGAGAAAAACTTTTACGGGTCCCGGCTTTTCGTGCAAAAAAAAATCTGCCACCTCCGGTAAAAAACGCTTGGTGAGAGGGATATTGTATACCACTCCCATTAGTTGTTCACCTCGAATTGCATTTGGTCGTAGGCGGGACGAATGTGCGGTGGCAGTATCTGCAGCAGATGATCATAATCCATGCGAATGCTCATGTGGGTCAGGTAGGTCATTTTTGGTTTTAGTATTTCCACCCATCGCAGAATGGAATCAATATTGGCGTGATTCGAATGCATTTGCGGAGACAGGCAATCCACTACCCAAACGTCCAGTCCGTACAATTTGCCGAAGGACTCTTCCGGAAACGCAACAACGTCGGTGGTGTAGGCGAAATTCCCAATGCGGATACCCATCGATTTCGAATGACCATGATCCTGCTCGAAGCAAATACCGGAAATATCTCCGATTCGAAAGTCGTTGGCAATAACGTTGGCGGATATGTAGGGCTTGTATATGCTTGCGCTGCCGCTATTTGCGTGGTGTGTATCCTCGAACAGATAAAAAAACATATTTTTTATGAATGCTATGCATTCGGCATTGGAATATATTTCTAGATTTTTACCGGATTCGAAAAAAATCGGACGCAGCTCGTTGATGCCACTGGTGTGATCGTAGTGGGCATGGGTGAAAATGACGCCGTCCACCCTAAATGAACTGTTAGCCAACGGATCCTTTTCTCCGTTGATTTGATTGGATCCGCTGCTCGGATTTTCATGCGTGCCGGGTATACTTTTGCAAAATTCATACCTCAGCAATTGCTGCCGTAGATCCGGCGACATATCCACCAGCAGAGACGTGGCTTCGGTTTCCAGTATAATCGAAGACCGCGTTCTTATGTTTTTTTCGTTGCTTTTAGTGCAGCTGCCCCATCCATATTTCAATGCCGGAACGCCGGTCGAAGAACCACAACCTAGTATCGTTACCTTCATACTTTTAGTACAATCAACAAATGTTTTTTCTTGCCGCAGGTCAATTTTATAAAACCGTTGAGGAAGGAATCCCGAGAAATTTCATAATTTTCATCGACGACTGCGTCGTTCACCTGAATGCCGTTACCGCGCAGCAATCGCTTTGCGTCTCCTCTGCTTTCGCAGAGGCCGGCGTTTACCAGAATATCCACCAGGGAGGAGGTTTCTATTTCGGCGGCACTCAGCTCGTACTTTGGAATGGAAGTCAAGTCTTCGAGGTCCTGCGGATTTTTGGTGAACAGACCGGCAGCGGATCGATGTATGGCCTCCAGCGAGTGGTGTCCATGGACTCTCGCCGTAATTTCATCCGCCAGTAGCTTTTTTATTTCATTCAGCTCATGACCCTGGAGAGATTCCATTTTTTTGATTTCGTCCAGAGGTGTGTCACTGAACAAATACATCATTTTTATGACGTCGGCGTCGTCGATGTTTCTCCAGTATTGCCAAAAATCGTAGGTGCTGTACATTTCCGACAGCAGCCAGACTGCTCCGGTGGCGGTTTTCCCCATTTTTTTGCCATCACTGGTGGTCAACAGTGGGCACGTACAGCCGAAAATTTCCAGGCCGAGTTTTTTTCTCACGAGCTCAACGCCGCATAAAATATTTCCCCACTGATCCTGACCTCCAAATTGAATTCTACAGCCTCTTTTTTGATACAATTCGCAAAAATCATGGGCTTGTAGCACCATATAATTGAATTCCAGGAAGCTCAGCGAATTATTATCTGTCAATTTAGATTTTACCGAATCGAATCCTATCATGCGATTGATGGAAAAATATTTTCCCGTTTCCCGAAGGAATGGAATATACTCCAATTTATCCAGCCAATCGGCGTTATCCACCATAATGGCGTCGGATTCACCTTCGCCGAACTTTAGAAACGGCTTCAGACAGGCTTTTATGCCCACCATATTTTCGGCGATCTGCTCGTTTGTCAGCAGAGGCCTTGTGGTATTGCGGAAGGAAGGATCTCCGATCTTGCTGGTACCTCCGCCCACCAGCACAATGGGCTTGTGACCATGCTTCTGAAATAGGCGCAGCAGCGAAATCGGAATAAAGCTACCCACATGAAGACTTTTGGCGGTAATATCGAATCCCACGTAACCGCATCCAACGCCGGAGCTGAGGTACTCGTCCATCTTCTCCAAATTTGTAAACTGATACAGAAACCCTCGAGCACTTGCCTCATTTAAAAAAGAAGACTTGAATTTCATAAAACCTCCTCTACAAACGCAAAAATTACGAATTCACCGCCAACTGATCGTATCTAGGACTTATATATTCTGTAACACACTTTTTTACGGTATCCAAATGGTTTTTAAAAGAATGATCGCAGTTGGGAATAACTCGGTAATCGATGGAAATTCCTCTTTGGGAATTAAGCTTTTCCACCAGTTTATTCACGTTGAAAATCGGACAGATTTCGTCGTTTTCTCCGTTTATTATCATGCCGGAAACCGGACATGGCGCCAAAAACGAAAAATCATATAGGTTGGCCGGAGGGCATACCGAAACAAATCCTGCAATTTCAGGACGTCTCATGAGTAGTTGCATGCCAATGAGGGCTCCAAACGAAAATCCCGCCACCCACAGTTCGCGTTTCCCCTGATTTATGGACTGTATCCAGTCGAGAACCGCAGCGGTGTCGGTCAGCTCGCCTTCTCCCTTGTCGTAGACTCCCTCGGATTTTCCTACGCCTCTAAAATTAAATCGGATGGCGGAAAAGCCATTTTCCACAAATGCACTGTAGAGCGTAAGAGTCAGTCGATTGTTCATGCTTCCTCCCTGTAGAGGATTAGGATGCAGTACTATAACTAGGGGAGCATTTGGATCCTTGCTGTGGTGATATCTGGCTTCAATTCTTCCCGCATGTCCCGTTAAAACTATTTCTGGCATTTAAATCTCCAATTATTGCAATATTTTTATGTCGTGTATAGAGTAATCTATACCATAAAAGTAGTATGTAAATCTGCTTTTACAAGTATTTTTGCAAAAAAATCATTAGAGATTTTCGAAATCAAGTATTTGTAAAGTTTTTTTTATCGACAGACCCGCTGCTCGGATCCATCGATAAAAATGCCAAGAAAGACAATTGTGAACAGTTTTAATGTGCTCTTGCGCTTTCCAGATAAATGAAGATTTGATCAAGAATATCTTCTCCACATGATGGCGCATATAGCGTACTTTGCCTTATGCGACTGTAAATATCGAAAAGTTTGTCCAGTTGTGACTGTGTATGATTTGGGGATCCCGTCACTTTTGGGACAAACGTATAAATGGCATCCCACAGTGCGCCTGCTAACTCCTCTTCTTGTCTTACAAACTGTGGAGTATATAATTGCAAGTCAAAGAATATGTGTTCAAGTCTCCGAATCGATTGATCGAAAGTAGCTGGTTGATCAGATGCGTTATTAGCAATAAATTCGCAAACTTCACTTCTGGCTTCTTCCACGCTCGCATCAGAATTAAAGGAAAACAGCACAAACAATGCTGACAGTATTTTAAGAATATTCATTTCTAACCTCCGTAAAAATATAAAGACACCATAGTCACTATAGCATAGTTTTTGGCAAAAGAAAACATTTTTTATCGTTATGTGATATATTTTTTAGTTGACTAATTTTTTGTCTTCGCAAACGAAAAAATCATGTTTTTACCATAAGGACGCCGACATTGTTCTCATAAAAACAATTTTACCAGAAGAAAACCAACGATAACGCTGACAATTATTATAATTAATGCTGTTTTTTTGTGTTTTTCAATGAAGCTCAAAATAGATTCGCCGTACTTTTTACAGATTATCGAAAGGATCAGGAATCTTGCGGTCCTGGTTATCACGGACGCCACACCAAAAACCGCCAGGTCAACTTTTGCGAATCCGCTGGCGATGGTCACGATTTTATAGGGAATTGGGGTCAATCCTTTGGCGCAGATTATCCAGAAGGCCCATTTGCTGATGGTACCGGACTGTACCAGATCGTTAAACTTATCAAATTGGCCGTAGAAGTCCAGTATGCGGGATCCAATCAGCTCGAAGCAGCCGTAGCCGATGTAGTAGCCGAGAAACCCGCCCAGCACCGACGCTAAACTGCATATAAAAGCGTAATACAGACTTTTATTCTTATTCTTGGCGACGACAATGGCTAAAATCGGATCCGGCGGAAGCGGAAAAAACGAACTCTCGATGAAAGAAATGAGCATTAAAACGAACCCCGCATGCTTGCTTTCGGCTTTTTTCATCATCCAATCGTATATTTTTTCTATCATTTTATTCGCTTTCCGCCATAACATTACTGATACCCACGATATTTTTCAAATCCAATATATCATAAGTTTGAAGAAGGTATTTATCCGGGAGGACTATTTTCTTTTCGTTGGGCATTATTAATTCGATTATTGTATTTCCACCTGTGCGAAAATTATCCGCCAGTGTTTTTATGGCGGAGAGCTGCGGAAGCGCATTAATTTTTACGCGAACGATGCTTTCGAACATTTTGGGAGTTCGGCGATCTAGACTGTAGGGCGTAAATTTATCATTGGCATCGAATTTTTTTATTTTTTCGACGGTTACGCGGATTTTGTCATCGTTTTTGTAGCAATTAATGGTCAGCACGACGATATTTCCTATTTCCAGCAGCTCCCGATAATTTTCCAACGTTTCGGAAAACAGCGTGACGTCTGTGCTGCCGGACATATCAGACACCTGCAATATACAGAATTTACTCTGATTTTTGGTGGTTTTGTAGATAACACTATTTATGGTCACCACAATTTTTGTTTTGGCGAGGTTTAGGGCTTCCATAATAGTAGGAAACTGGAGGCTTTTCAGAAGATCCTCGTATTGCTGCATTGGATGCGACGAAATATAAAATCCGACGGCAACGAATTCGTTTTGCAATTTTGTTGTTTCATCCCATTCCGGAACATTGGCCAGCGGTGGATACGATTTTTCAAACAAAGAAACCTGATCGGTGGATAGTTTCATCGCCAGAATATCCTCCATGGAGCTAAATAGCTGGTTTCTGTTGGGATGCAGACTGTCAAATACTCCGGATTTTATGAAATGCTCCAAAATTCTTTTGGTGATAACTTTTTTGGGCAGCATTCTTTCCATGAAGTCGAAAATTGAGGTGTAGTTGCCGTTTTCGGTTCTTTCCTGCACTATTTCCTGCACGGAGTGATCGCTGCTGCTTTTTATGGCCGCCAGGCTATAGCGAATAAGATTATTTTCGTAATCCACGAGGAAGTCATTTTCGGACAGATTTATATCCGGTGGAGTAATTGTGATATTATTTTTTTTTGCATCCTGGTAGGCGGCGTATAATTTATCCGTATTGGTCATGTCCAGAGTCATTACGGCGGCGAAGAATTCCATGGTATAGTTCGCCTTGAGGTAGGCGGTCTGATAGGTGAGCAATCCATAGGGAGTCGAGTGACATTTATTGAAGCCGTAGCCGGCGAATTTATTCATTTGCTCGAAGAGGCGTTCTGCTATATCCATGGACACGCCGCGTTCTGTTGCGCCGTCGATGAAGCGTTTTTTCTGGGCATGCATTTCGTCTTTATCTTTTTTTCCCATGGCGCGCCGCAGAATATCCGCCTGTCCCATTGTGTATCCGCCGACTTCCTGGGCGATCTGCATGACCTGCTCCTGATACACCATCACGCCATAGGTTTCCGCCAGAATCGGCTCTAGTTTTTCGTGCAGATAGGTTATTTTTTCGACGCCGTGCTTGCAGGCGATATATTTGGGTATATCATCCATGGGACCAGGGCGATATAGAGCCACCAGCGCAATGATATCCCCAATTCTGTCCGGCTGCAGTTTTCTCAGGACGTCGCGCATGCCGGCGCTTTCTATCTGGAACACGCCAACGCAATTGACTTTGCGCAGTAGCTCAAACGTTTTAGGATCATCCAGGGGAATTTCCTGTGTTGTCAGATAAATTCCTCGTTTTTTTAGGATGGCGAGATTTTTTTGAATGACCGTAAGAGTTTTCAGTCCCAAAAAATCGAACTTAATTAGTCCGGCGCTTTCCACGTATTTCATGGAGAATTGCGTAACCGGCATGATGGATTTCTGGTCTTTATAGAGGGGGACCATCTCCTGAATATTTTTATCCGAGATCACGACGCCGGCCGCGTGAACCGAGGCATGCCGATATAATCCTTCGAGTTTCAGAGCTATTTCCATGAGGTTCTTCACCTGCGGATCGGTTTCCAGGAGCTCCTGCAGCACCGATTCTGCGTCGATGGCCTGCTGCAGCGTCAGTGGATTAGCGGGATTAAAGGGAATCATCTTTGATATTTTATCCATGAAGCCGTAGGGTATCGCCAGAACTCTGCCGACATCCTTTACCACCGCTCGCGCCTGTAGTTTTCCGAACGTAATGATCTGGGCCACCGACTGATAGCCGTACTTTTGCTGCACGTATGCAATGACCTCGTCTCTCCTTTCCTGGCAGAAGTCGATGTCGACGTCCGGCATGGATACGCGGTCCGGGTTTAGAAATCGCTCAAAAAGTAATTGGAACCGAATGGGATCTACGTCCGTAATTTTCACCGCCCAGGCCACAATGGATCCGGCTCCGGATCCGCGTCCGGGTCCTACGGGAATATCATGCGATTTGGCCCACTGCACGTAGTCTGCGATAATGAGAAAATACCCGCTGAATCCCATCTTCTTGATCATGTCCAATTCGTAATAAAGGCGATCAAAATATTTTTTGCGGATTTCGTCGAAATTTTCGGCAGGGGAAAAATTTTTCAGCTTCTCTCCGAGGCCGGCGGTGGATAAATCCCGCAACTCTTCGTCCTGGGTTTTGCCGCTGAGGGGAGTAAACTGCGGCATCCACGGCTTTTTCTTGGTCAGACAGAAGCTGCATCTGTGGGCGATGCCAATGGTATTTTCGATGGCTTCCGGGAGGTCGTAAAAAATTTCCGTCATCTCTTGGGGAGACTTGAAATAAAAATCCTGCGATGACACCTGCCGTTCTGCGTCGTAGATGGTTTTTCCCAGGGCAATGCACAGTAGAATATCGTGGGCGTTGAAGTACTCCGGAGACGCAAAGCATACATTGTTAGTGGCCACCAGCGGAATATTATGGTCATAGGCCAAATTGACGGCTATTTCCTCTATTTTTTGCTCCTGCTCGGAGTTATGGCGGGAGAGCTCGATGTAGAGCCGTCCGGAAAAATATTTGAGCAGAAAGGCGAGATACTCTTGGGCAGTGTTTGGGTCGTTTTCCAGTAGAAGTGCTCCGAGAGATCCATAAATGCCGCCGGTGGCGAGAATAATATCACTGGAATGTTTCGCCAGAAGATCCAGCGATATTTCCGGGTAGCTCGCGGACGTCGGATTTAAATGGGCGTTGGATACCAGCTGAATTAAATTTTGATAACCGTCGGTATTCTTCGCATACAGCAAAACACTGGTGGGACGATCGATTTTTTTCGGATGTTGCACGTTCAACTGACAGGCGATAATCGGCTGAATTCCACGAGCAGCGCAATTGGTGGAAAAATCCATCGCTCCGAACAAATTATTAGTGTCGGTGACCGCCACAGCCGGCATTTGATATTTTTCGCACAAGGAGGCAAGTTTATCTATTTTTATGGCCCCTTCCGACAGGGAATAGGCGGAATGCACTCTCAGATGAACGAAACCACCATTTATTTTTTCAGTGGCACTCATTTTTTCAGTAGTACTCCTTCGGAAATGGTATATTTCATGGACATTTTTTCTGCCAGTTCGTAGTTATGGGTGGCGATAATGGCCGCCATCTTGGTTTTTTGGGTTATTTCCAGAAGGTCATCGAACACTGTCATGGCCGTTTCGTGATCCAGATTCCCCGTAGGTTCGTCCGCCAGCAGAATTACCGGATCGTTGGCCAGAGCTCTTGCGATGGCGACCCGCTGCTTCTGCCCTCCGGACAACTCCGCCGGACGAGACCGCAATTTGGTTCCCAGTCCGAATTCCTCCAGCAGGTGCTTTGCCTTGTCCTCGGCTATTTTTCGGGAGGTATTTTTCAGCAGCTGCGGCAGCATCACATTTTCCAGAGCCGAAAATTCCTGCAGCAGATGGTGATACTGGTAGACGAATCCTATTTTAGACAACCTAAGATCCGTCTTTTCATTGTCGGACAATTGCCGGCTATCTCTGCCGGTGATAAATAAATTCCCCTCGGTGGGATCGTCCAGCAACCCCGCCACGTGCAGCAGCGTCGATTTTCCGGATCCAGACGGCCCCAGCAGAGCCAGAAGCTCCGATTCCCGAACCTCCAGAGATACTCCCTCCAGTACCGGTAGCTCATCGTCGCCGTAGCGCTTACGGATGCCCTCGAGAACAAGCAGCAGTGGAGGTTCCAACGCGATTTTCGGACAATGATTCATGGTGTCTCCGTACGATTCAATCTTCGGGGTCACTATAGCATCTGCGGGATAATTTTCGCAACCCCGCAGCGAAATACCTCATTAGAGACAGTTGCATAATGAGATTTTTCTTGCAAGAACGAGGAAAAACGTAGCGCAAGACCGCAGTGTGCTGCTTGTACATGAGGATCTGAGCAACGGATTTTACGAAATCGATGGCGAGAAAAAGCCATTAGGCAACAGTCTCCATTATGCAATAATCTCTCCTAAATATTGATTTTGCCACATACACCTACTCTCTAAGGCAATATTTGTGTTGTTTATCAGCGGAATAACAGAGTATTGGCGAAAAAACTGTTGTTTTATTGCAACAAAAAAAGTTAAACTATTTAAAAATATTGCTTGATTAAAAGAAATCTTATATCATTATTAAAGTGATTTTTAAGGAGATTTAAATGAAAAAGTATGCGTTATTAACAGTTTCTGGAGTTTTGTTTTTTGCCGCGGCGAACGCTGATCAGTCCGTTTTGGCTGTTCATGAAGAGCCGGTCGTAGTTGCTGCAGAGCCCGAGCCGCAGCCAACAGTCCTCGAACAAGAGGAAGAGTACAATTCCCCATTCAGTGGAGTATATGTTACCTTGGGTATTGGTGGCAACTTCCTGTCAAGCAAAATCGATGGAAATCTTGACCCTTTCTCCCTGAAAAGCGATAACGCGAGAGTGAATCGTGTCGCCGGTATTGTAGGATTAGGCGGCGGAAAAGTACTCAACAATACCTTCTACATCGGTGGAGAAGTTTTGTGTGATTTCAGCGGTTCTAAGGAGAAAAACCTAGAGAATATCCACCTAAATGGTAATGCGGTGAATAATGTGGATGCAAAAGTAAAAATATCTGCGGTAATTCCATCTGTGGCCTTAAGACTTGGTTATTTCAATAAAAATGTAGACATGTTGTTCTTCGCAAAGATAGCCGCTTCCTATGCATCAGTCAAAGTTACGGCTCCGACTCTTAACAACGGTGTTACCATAAAAGGAGACGTTTCAACATTCTCTCCGGCCATTGGTTTGGGAATCGAAAAAGCGTTCGGTAAGAAATTTTCTGGACGTCTGGAGGGAGAATACAGATTTAGCTCCAGTAAAGATTTACTTAAAGCCGCTAGTGGTCTGAACGTTCGTGCACTGGTTGCCTATCACATTAACGGTATATAAAGTTAAATGTATGGTTTCCTAGTTAAAGATCCCCCCCCCCTCTTCAATGCCATCGTAACAACGATGGCATTTTTTTTATGCTAAAATTACCATAACCTCATAAAAAAAATCTGGGCGGCGAATCCATCGCAATCAATTGCAGAAAAAACCTGCCGACACCCCCTCTCAAAAACTCACGTTATACATAATACCACATTTGATGCACATGCTGCCTCCGCGTTCTAATTTGTATATGTCATTGGAACAATCTGTTCTTATTATGTATTCAATATCAAAGCGTAGGGAATATTTTCCGCTGATGGCCTTTTCTACACCCAATCCAACGGTGGGAACAAGCTTGGACATGGATAAATGAGTGTTGTCGTATTCTATTTTTACTTTTGTGTGAGAAAGCATTAGCTTCCCAAAAAGCAGTAGATTACTGCCGGAGGGGGAATATCCCACTCTGAATCCAAACGAAGGCACGAGTCCATTGTGGTTGAACTTTACGGCGACTCCGTTAATATCGCCTCTGCTGCTGGCAGCCTTTGCAAGACTCATACACAGTTCTCCTCCCAAATATATGGGTATGCCATTGAGTACTCTGCCGTTACCAAAATACAAATTTCCCACCATACGACTTATCCTTTTGGTTTTGTCGTTTTTCGTGGCAAGATCTGTGACGTTGTCGATGTCGAATAAATATCCGCAGCCAATGCCAAAAAATATGTGATTAAAGTGGTCATTGTCACATTCAGAGTTGCCATCAGGCTGTTCCGTATAGTAATCTTCGATTGCATGAACATTCTCATAGACACACGTAGCATTGGCAAAAATCACTGCGAATAATATTAATTTTTTCATAACAAAATCTCCCGGCAAAACAAAAATACAGCGAAAGATTACTAGGTTTTTATCGCAAAAGCAACCAAAAGGCTATATTCCCCTATCACCCCTGTTCGAGAATAAGGAGAAGAGAGAGTAAAATCCAATTGATGATACGATTGGAGAGTGGATTGTTTTTAGTTTTTGCAGGCGAGGTGCAAATTCCAGAGCGCAGATGCAACAGCAATCAAAGGTTTCAGCTTTTTTTTCTTTGAAAATTTTTCTATTATGTATTATTGATATCCGAAGCGTTTGTGGTAACAAAAAGAGTATTAGGGGGAGGTATGCATACATTATCTATCTATGAAGCTAGAGAGAGACTTCTGGAGAAAAAATTTTCGTCCACTGAGCTTACGCAGTGTTTTTTAGATCGAATTCGCCAATATAGTCATTTGAATGCTTTTATCACTCTGAGCGAGGAGCAGGCGCTGGAATCGGCGAGGAAATCCGACGAAAGAATCGCGCGGGGATTCTCGACCGGAGCGCTGGATGGAATTCCCCTAGCCATCAAAGATTTGTTTCTCACGAAGGGAGTTCGGACCACTGCCGGGTCCAAAATGCTCTATAATTTCATTCCGCCGTTCGAATCGACGGTATCCCAAAAATTACTGGACGCAGGAGCGGTTTTTCTCGGAAAAACCAACATGGACGAATTTGCCATGGGATCCGCGAACATCACCAGCTACTATGGAAACGTAATAAATCCCTGGAGCTGCGGCGATAAAAAACTTGTGCCGGGCGGATCGTCCGGAGGATCTGCGGCGGCAGTTGCCGGACACTTATGCACAGCGGCCATCGGATCCGACACCGGTGGATCAGTGCGACAGCCCGCGGCATTTTCCGGCATTGTTGGCCTCAAACCGACCTACGGCAGATGCTCTCGCTACGGCATGGTTGCATTTGGATCGTCGCTGGATCAGGCGGGACCCATGACAAAAACGGTTCGCGATGCCGCAATATTTTTACGGGTGATCTCCGGCCATGATCCGAAAGATTCCACGTCGTCTAGGAAACCGGTCCCGGATTTTGAATCGTTTGTGGGAAAAACCGTGGAGAAAATAAAAATCGGCCTACCGAAGGAATATTTTCTGGAGGGAATGTCGTCTGAAATCGAAGACGCCTGGCAAAAAGGCGTAGACATAATGCGGGACGCCGGCACCGAAATCGTGGAAATATCGCTACCACACGCCAAATACGCGCTTCCGGCTTATTATATCATTAGTCCGGCGGAGGCATCGGCCAACTTGGCCCGCTATGACGGTCTGCGGTACGGATTCCGGGCCGCCGGAGCAAAATCTCTCCTGGAAATGTACGAAAAAACCCGCGAGGAAGGCTTCGGAGAAGAAGTCAAAAGGAGAATTTTAGTGGGAACCTACGTTCTGTCCGCCGGCTACTACGATGCCTACTACACCAAAGCGCTCCAGGTGCGGCAGCTCATAAAGCAGGATTTTAGGGAGGCGTTTAAACAAGTGGACATCATAATGACGCCCACCACTCCCAGCAGTGCGTTTGCCATTGGAGAAGAGCCCCAGGATCCGGTCAGCATGTATCTGAACGATGTGCTCACGGTCACGGCAAACATAGCTGAACTGCCGGGAATTTCGGTGCCCATAGGCCTAGATAAATTAAATCGTCCGCTGGGACTGCAGTTTCTAGCTCCGCAGTTTCGGGAGGATTTGCTGATCCAAAACGGATACATATTGGAACAAAATGCCAACTTCCCAACTCTAAAGGAGATCATCTAATGAAACACCTAGAAACATCAACGGGAAAATGGGAAATGGTGATAGGTCTGGAGGTTCATGCGCAGGTGATATCCAACGGAAAATTATTTTCGGCGGCGTCGACAAAGTTCGGAGTAGCTCCCAATGAAAATGTTTCCTTTGTGGATGCGGCGTTTCCGGGAGTATTGCCGGTGCTAAATTCCTTTTGCGTCGATCAGGCCATAAAAACCGGACTCGGACTCAATGGCACCATAAATCATATTTCCCACTTCGATAGAAAAAATTACTTTTATGCCGATTTGCCCCAGGGGTATCAGATATCCCAGTATAAGCATCCGATAATTAGCGGTGGCCACGTGGACATCGAAGACAAAAACGGCGAAACTCGCAAAATCCGTCTGGAGCGCATACACCTCGAGCAAGACGCCGGCAAAAGCATTCATGACCAGAGCCCCACCAAGTCCTACATTGACCTAAATCGCGCCGGAGTGGCCCTCATGGAAATAGTGACCATGCCGGATCTGAGAAGTGCCGAAGAAGTGTCGGCCTTCGTAAAAAAACTCCGATCCATCCTGCGCTATCTGAAAACCTGCGACGGCAACATGGAAGAAGGAAATCTGCGGGTAGATGTCAACGTCTCCGTTCACCGTCCCGGCACGGAATACGGTACTCGCGTAGAAGTCAAAAATGTTAATTCCATTAAATTCATCATGGCTGCCATCGGATTCGAGGTGGAGCGCCAAATTGAAATGCTGGAATCCGGCGGCGTTGTGGGTCAGGAAACACGGCTATTCGATCCAAGCAGCGGTAAAACCATCCTAATGCGCTCCAAAGAAGATGCCCAGGATTACCGATACTTTCCAGAGCCGGATCTCCCTCCATTGGTTATCGAGCAGTCGCGTATTGCCGAAATTCGCAAAACTATTCCGGAACTCCCGGACGCAAAAACTGCTAGATTCCAGCGAGAATTGGGACTTCCCCACTACGACGCATCCCTCATAGCTTCGGAAATGGAAATCGCCGACTACTACGAGGCAGCTCTCGCACATCTGCCGGTCGAAAACACAGAAATAGCAAAAATATTAGCCAACTGGACGCTCGGAGAGCTTTTCTCCCTTCTCAATAAAGATGGAAAAAATATCAGCGAAAGCAACGTCTCTCCCCAAAATCTTGCCGAATTAATCACTCTCATAAAAACTAACGTCATCTCCGGAAAAATAGCCAAAGATGTACTAAAAATAATGTGGGATACCGGAAAATCAGCCTCCGTAACCGTGGAAGAAAACGGATTGCGCCAAATAACCTCCGTCGATAATATCGAAATTTGCCTCCGCTCCGTTCTGGCAGAATATCCGGACAAAGTCGCCGAATATAAAGCCGGAAAAGAAAAATTATTCGGATTCTTCGTGGGACAAGCCATGAAAAAAACTCAGGGAAAAGCTAATCCTCAGCTGCTGAACGATATACTGAAAAAACTTTTTAATGAAGGTTAAAATATGACTGAAGATATAAAAGAAAAAAAAAACCAAACCGAAACAAGTCAGCATCACGAATGCTGCGGCGGAAATCATAAATGCCGTTTCGGTTGTGCGTTTTTGGTGATCGCCCTAATTCTCGCCTGCGTCGTGGGCGAGTATGCCTATAGGCACTGGAATAGCGAAACTACTCCCCTAAACAATCCAGTAAAAACAACAAAAGCCATCGGCGCTAAAGTCCTTTCCGGCCATAAAAATTACGACGCCCAAATCGAGGAAATAAAAAAATCCCTAGATGATCTCAGAAATATGCTAAACACTGTCCAAACAATAGCGCAAAATACGAAAATGCAGCTGCAAACGACAGAAATTGAGCTAAAAAAATTGTCCAGCACTTCCTTTCCGCATAATTTAGAAAATCTGGCCCAAGAAAATCGAAAAAAATGGAAAATCTGGATGAATTTAAAAAATAAAATCGAAAATAATGATGATTATGCCGCAGAGTTCGAGCTTTTTTGCTCGGTCTTTGCGGATGACGAAGAATTAATTTCCCTGGTCAAGGACATTGCCCAAAAAGACGGAGTTCTATCTTCGCAGGAGAAAAAAGGCATCATCGAAAGCTGCTCCAGCTATCTGAAAAGAATTGTCCGAATAAAAAAGATAAACCATGCGAAATTATTTGAAATTTCTGGTTATGTGCTTTCGTCCATCAAAAGATAATTTTTTTGCGACAGATTATAGTTTTTATATTTTTAATTTTCCGTTGGCGTGATGCGTGCGCTGATGGAGGTTTGGAGGAATTCGTTGATTTCTCCATTTAGAACGGCGGAGACGTTGCCTTTTTCGAATCCGGTGCGCAGATCTTTTACCATTTGGTAGGGCTGCATGACGTAGGAGCGGATTTGGTGTCCCCATCCTATTTCATTTTTGTCCAGGGCGTTTAATTTTTCTTCTTTTTTTCTTAGTTCGAGTTCGTAGAGTCTAGCCCGGAGCATTTCGAAAGCCATGGCGCGGTTACGGTGCTGGGATCGATCGATTTGGCATTGGACCACGATTCCGGTGGGAATGTGGGTGATGCGAATGGCGCTATCGGTTTTGTTGACGTGCTGTCCGCCGGCTCCGGACGCTCTATAGGTATCGATGCGCAGATCGCCGTCGTTTATTTCTATGGTTATGGAATTGTCGATGACCGGATACACTCCAACGGAGGCGAAGCTCGTGTGCCGACGTGCATTGGAGTCGAAGGGAGAAATTCGCACTAGACGGTGTACGCCGGATTCGCTTTTCAGCCATCCGTAGGCTTTTTTTCCATCGATTTTTAGGGTGGCGGATTTTATACCGGCTTCTTCTCCGGGACTTTCTTCAATTATTTCGACGGAATATTTATGGCTTTCTGCCCAGCGGGAGTACATGCGCAGCAGCATTTGGGTCCAATCTTGAGCTTCTGTTCCGCCGGCTCCGGCGTGTACTTCCAGATAGCAGCTGTTGTGATCTGCATCGCCGGAGAAGAAGCATTCCAGCTGATATATTTTCATGAATTCGTGGAACTTACGAATGTCGTTTTCGATTTCGGCCAAGGCAGATTCGTCATTTTCGGTTTCGGCCAGCTCCAGCAAGATTTTTAGGTCGGAGATATTTGCGGCGGCTTTTTTAAATTTGCCCAGGTCGTTTTCTATATTAGATTTCTGCTGCATTACGGATTTTGCTTTTTCCGGATCAAGCCACAGATGGCGATGTTCGCTTAGTTTTGACAATTCTTCCAGTTTATTTTCCAAGGAATTTGTGTCAAAGAAACCTCCGGAGCAGGTCCAGAATATTATCCATAGATTCGAATTGTTTTTTTACTTCTTCTTTCATTTTTCGGTACCGATTATTTTATTTTTGTTTGGTTTCACGAACATTATGCCAACGGCGGCCACGAATGTAATTGCGGCATTTACCAGGAGGGCGAATTCGGCTCCTCGTCTTGTCCACAGTTCTCCCATGAGGGCATTTGAGATGCACATACCCGCGCAGCAGACGATATTGAATATTCCAATGGAGGTGCCTTTTATTTGTGGGGGCGAGAAATCGGATACTACGGCAAAGAATGTTCCCTGGGTTGATCCGTAATGGATGCCGTAGATAGCCACCCCCACCAGCACGTGCCATATTTTTGTAGCGAATGCCAGGATAAAGCAGGAAGCCAGCATCATGCAGAATCCGAAGGCGAGGAATATTTTTCTTTCGCGTCTATCGGACCAGGATCCCACAATTTTGGAGGTGGGAGCGTTGAAGAGGTACATGATGGCCAAGATCAGGGGGATATATTTCAGAGATAGTCCCACTTCTTTTGCGCGGAGTGTGAGGAAGGCTTCGCTGTATCTGGAGCACATAAAGACGAAACATACGGCGGCGTAGTACCAAAAATTTGCTCCCAATTGCCGAACGTCGGACATTTTTATGGGGAATCCTTTACGGCTATCTTTTAGGCGCACCAGACCTTTAGGTTCTTCGATGCCGAAATATATTAGTGTCACGGCGATGAATATGGGGATAGCGGCCAGCATGTAGACCAATCTTATATTTTCGGACGACTCGCCGGTGCAATTTGCCAGTATGAAAAAGCACGCTATGGAACCGACCATGGAGCCGCAGAAGGCGAAGCTATTACGGATGCCGTAGCTTTCTCCTTTTAATTCTTTAGGGGCGCAATCGGCGACGAGGGCGTCACGGGGAGTATCCCGGAGGCCGTTTGTGATGCGCTCCAGGAGCTGGGCCGACACATAAAGCCCGAGTCCTTTGGAGAGCGCGAACATGGGTTTTGCCAATGCGGCGCAGGAGTATCCTATTAGGATGAGGATTTTACGTTTTCCCAACCAATCGCTGAAGACTCCGGAGAATAATTTTACCAGATAGGACAATGATTCTGAGAATCCGCGAATATATCCCATAGCTGCCGGGGTAGATCCCAAGATGTGGATGATAAATTCGGGAGTTAGGGCAGTTATGACAACCGATGCAGAATTGGAAAAAAAGCTGACTGCCGCCAATATCCAAATGGTTCTGGGGATTGCCTGAGCAAGAGCGCTAGAATCTTCATTTTTTGCCATAAGAAATCCATTGCTAAACCTGATGGCTAACTTCTATCATATAATTAGTAGTTTTGATAGCTAATTTATACGAGAAAGTGATATATTTTGGGATAAAAGCGGGTATTGCCTAATGGAAAAAACGCGGACGCCTGTCCCCACTCGTAGGACAGGCGTATAGGAGTGAAGCGTCTAGATTTGGAATGAGATCTGTAGTTTTCCAGCCACGCCGCGGCAAGCGCCGACGGATCCTTGTACACCGACGTTTACGGTAATGCTTTCGTCTATGAAGGAGAGGCCGAGTTCACCTTTACCGACGTTACCGCGGAGTGAAGGTGAGTCGAGGGCATTTCCATTGACTCTTGCGTTTACTTTACCGGAGGATTCGTGTTCATATCCGGCGTCGAAGTAGAAGTTGATTGTATCGGCGACCTTATGGGAGAGGAGGATTCCTGCCTGGACGCGCTGAGAGCTTACGGAGTCTACTTCCATGTGTTTTTCGGTAGAGAGAGTGGTATTATTGCCATTTTGGTGAGTCCAGATGTAGCGGCAATAGAGGTTAATGCTGACGTCCTCGATATCGTGGATATGGCCGCATCCTGCGCTTAGGCCGCAATATCCGGAGTGGACATCGTAGGATGTAGCTTTACCCGTGGCGTAGTCGACGACATCGGAGGATTGGTAGTCCATTTTAGCGGATCCGGCGCGAGCGGCGCCATCGATGTAGAATCTGCTATTATCGGAAGTATTGATGCTGAATCGTCCCATAATTCCGCCACCGATGTATTGGGTTTTACCTTCACCTTTGGTATCCGGGGCGTTTTTGTACTCGTTATGGGAGTCGTAGGTACCGGAGCCGAATTCTGCGAATGTGCCGACGAGGAGTTTACTTTCGTCGAAGTTACCGCTGACGCCGAATCCGATGACGGCGGAGAATCCGCGGGTATCCACGTGTGATCCGGAGTTGACTCTATTGGAAGCGGCGCTAGCTTCGCCGAACATTGCGATGGAGTGGACTGGTTGTGCGAAGACATTTTCGATGCAGTGGTTAATGACGCCGTCGGAGTTCCGCACCATCGCCAAGGAGGCGATTTTGGTCTCGCTGACGGACTTCATTTGTTCGAAGTAGGATTGGTTTACTTGCACCACCGGCACTCTCATCAACAAGCTATTATTAGCGACAGAGACCGTAGGCTTGATTTTTTCCTCTGCATCTGAAAGCTTGACTGCTTCCTCTGCATTTGCTACTACAGCTGAAGTGGCTGCCAAACTTCCTTTAGCTTTGTTGATCAGAACAATATCGTAGCTGGTGACTTTGTAATCTTCTCCATTTTTAGGAAGGGATTGTTGCGAGTCGTATATAACTTTCACATTAGCACCCTCCAGATTTGCCTCTGCGTTATCCTTCATGGTGATTATGGTACTCCCCGGATCTGCGTCTTTGCTTAGGACAAACTCGTAATTCTGGAAACCTAGAATAGCATCGACGTTTGTCAAGGTGGTATTTTTGATGATCAGTGTATTTTGGGTACCAGGCTCATACGAAGCAGCAGTGATGACACCGTCATCTATGCTCTCATAAACGCCACCATACAACGAGATA
>JAITQS010000049.1 GCA_031288795.1 Holosporaceae bacterium
GCTGAAGACGCCGTTCTCTACTTCGATCCCTATGACATCAACGATATGTGCTCGGCAATACACAGAATTACCTCAGACGAAAATCTCCGAAAAAACCTTGTGGAAAAAGGCCGAAAACAAGTGGAAAAGTTCTCTCATAAAGAAAAAATGATCGAAGAATATGTAAAAATACTGGAATCTGTGATGCAATAGACGCAGACTTCTTTTTTTAGAAATTTGTTAACAATACCTAAAACGCTATTACCACACCTCTCACGAGCCCTGCGCGAGTACCTGCAAACGTTCATGCTCTGAAATAGGTTACGGTTATAATTCCAAAAATGCTTCCAAAATATCCTTGGGGATATGATTTGTTTTTATGGTGATTTGTTTTTGGGTCCAAAGATCTCGCAAAATTGCGACCTCATCCTGAAGCTGGTCATCATTTGCGATTAGTGCATAGTTGAAGCCGCGGCGATTAGCGTAGGCCATTTGGTTGCTGAGGGTTTTATCCTGCAGATAAACCTCTGTTTTTACGCCGTTTTTTCTGAAATCGTCAGCAATTTTTAGGTAACTACTGAGGAATTTTCGATTTTGCACAGTTACCAGCAGTTCTGCCGGCGTTGTTTTTCCACAGGTCAAGAGTCCTTTTTCGAACAATTTTGGCACCAGTCTGGATATCCCAATGGAGGCGCCAACCCCGGGAAATTTTTTATTGGAGGAGAATAGGGACGTCAAATTATCATACCTGCCACCTCCGGCAACGCTGCCGAGATCCTCCATTTCAGAGATGACGGTTTCAAAAACGGTTCCGGTGTAATAATTGAGACCGCGCGCCAATTTCACCGAAATTTTGATGAATTTATCTTCCAATCCCCAGGACTTTAGCAGCTGAACTACTTCGTTCAGTTCGGATACCCCAAGGGAAAATTCTTCGTTGTTCCCAATGGAGCGCAGCCATTGGATTGTGTCCAGGGGATTGGGATATTTTTCGGCACTACCCATAAAATCCAGCAGTGTAGCAACGCCTTCCGCCGACATTCCCACCGTTTCCAGAGATCCAGCAAATTCGTTTGGTGATATTTTTTCGGCTTTGTCGATAATTCTTACCACTTCCGGCACAATTTTTTCTGAAATAATATTTTTCAGGAAACCGCAGAGAATTTTCCTATTGTTTATTTTGGTGATGGACTCCGGAACTCCAATAGATTCCAAGGTTTTAGCTATGAGATACACGATTTCAGCGTCGTGCGCCAGTGCCAATTCTCCATTACCGATGACGTCTATGTCGCATTGGTAGAATTGCCGATATCTTCCGGATTGAGGACGTTCTCCCCTCCATACCGGCGATATTTGGTAACGTCGGTGAGGGAATATCAGCTGACCGCATTTAGATACCACGTATCGAGCAAAAGGCACTGTTAAATCAAAACGGAGTCCGAGATTTTTTTGTCCATTTTCGCCACCGACCCGATAAATACCGTAGATTTCGTTATCGTTGCCTTTGGCCAGCAGCGTGCTCAAGCGTTCCACCGCAGGAGTGTCCATGGGAATGAATCCGAACATCTCAAATTGCAATCGGATTTTATCCAAAATTCCATTGAATGCAATTTGTTCCTGCGGTAAAAATTCTGGAAATCCTGAAATATCACTGCTCATAGTACCTCCTCAAAACTTTATTGGGATTTCAGCTGGTCTTTGGGATTTTTTTGGCAATACATCCACACTAGCCACCTCATTGGATTATACTTTAGCCCGCGAAAAAAAGCAACAACGATTGAATTCCAGAATGCGCCGCTAGATTAAAAACACGGATTAAATACGGAAATTTTACAAATTTCTGTCGATATGGCGATTGATGGAGAGTGTGCTTCGCGCCGGCGAGAATGAAAAAAACTTGAAAACGACGGGGGGGGGGAAGGAGCCGCCGGTGGAAATTTCAAAACTGCCAATCCGAGCTTGAGTAGTATATTTTCGGGTATCTTGTTCTGCCTTTTCTCTGGTAAGAGGAGCATTTTTATTTTATAATAGCCCATTGGACATAGTACTGGAGAGAAGATGCGTTTCGATGAAAAAATTTATGAAAATGCGAAATCATGGCCATTTGAGGAAGCTCGCAAATTAGCAGCGCGCGAGAGCGTCAAGCGGAAGGGATTCGCGTTGCTGGAGACCGGCTACGGTCCATCTGGACTGCCGCACATAGGTACCTTCGGCGAGGTTGCTCGGACATCCTACGTCAAACATGCTTTTGAATGCCTTACGGGTCTCGGAGGAAATATCTACGCATTTTCGGACGATCGGGATGGTTTGCGCAAAGTTCCCGATAATATTCCCAACAAAGCTCTAGTGGCACAATATCTTGGCTATCCACTGACCGACGTTCCAGATCCCTTCGGCTGTCATGCCAGTTTTGGCCACCACAACAACAATAAGTTGCGGGAATTTCTGGATTTTTTCGGATTCGAGTATGAATTTCAGAGTTCCACCGATTGGTACAAAAGCGGCCGTTTCAATGACGTCCTACTGAAAGTTCTAGAGCATCATGAGGAAATACTCGAAGTGATGCTGGCCAGTCTTCGGGAAGAGAGAGCATCCACCTACAGTCCGTTTTTGCCGATCTCGCCAAAGACCGGCAGGGTACTGCAGGTGATCATCGAAAAATACAACCTAGACGCCGGTACCATCGTATTCCGAGACGAAGACGGTACCCTGACGGAAGTTCCCGTGACCGACGGCCATTGCAAAATGCAGTGGAAAGTCGACTGGGCCGCTCGCTGGGTGGCCATCGGCGTAGATTACGAAATGGCCGGAAAGGATCTCATAGACTCCGTAAAATTATCGTCGAAAATCTGCCGCATTCTGGGAGGAACCCCGCCGGAAGGATTTAATTATGAGCTGTTTCTGGACGAGGAAGGAAAAAAAATCTCCAAGTCCAAGGGAAACGGCATTGGCATGGACGAGTGGCTCCGCTATGCACCTCCGGAGAGCCTTGCAAATTATATGTTTGCGTCTCCGAAAAGCGCTAAAAAATTATATTTCGACGTCATTCCAAGACAGGTGGACGACTACGCCTCCCACATGAGAAATTACGCAACCCAGGAAGATAAAAAACGCATTGATAATCCAGTTTGGCATATTCACGCTGGGAATCCGCCCCAAAGCGAGTCAGACATATCTTTTTCGCTGCTGCTGAATCTTGTAAGCGTCTGTAACACAGACGATAGCGGCGTCCTTTGGGGATTCATTCGTAAATACAAAAATAACGCAACTCCGGAAAATATGCCGTTTTTGGATAAATTGGTTACCTACGCCATAAATTATTACCAGGATTTTATAAAAAATACGAAAATTTATTTGGCTCCCAATGATGTTGAAAAAGCCGCTCTCGGCGATCTGTGGTCGGAGCTAGATAAATTTAAAGGCGACGAAAAAGCAGATATAATACAAAACCTCGTCTTTGAGGTCGGCAAAAGACACAATTTCGCAGATTTAAAATCGTGGTTCAAGGTTCTCTACAAGCATCTATTCGCCCAAGATGATGGACCACGCATGGGAACTTTTATCGCCCTCTACGGCATCTCCAATAGCAAAAAATTAATAGAGGAAGCTTTGAATCGATGAAACTTTCGCCACAGCAATTACGTCAAGTCGCCGAATGGTTCTCCGAAGCCGGCGTTTTCGATGTAATTGCCGAACAGAACGTCGCCCCCCAATCCCCTAAAGGAATTTCAACGTTGGCAGAACTAAAAACGGCAGTGGCGAAGGTCAACATTTCCCTAAAGGAATGCGCTCTCCATATGGTTTTTGGCGTCGGCAACGAAAATGCCAGAATTTTATTTCTGGGAGAAGCTCCGGGAGCAGAAGAAGATAAGCAGGGAATACCCTTTGTGGGGCAAAGCGGTCAGCTGCTGGATAAAATGCTAAATGCCGTCGGACTGGATCGCACTACGGTGTACATCACCAACATATTGCCGTGGCGTCCGCCGGGAAATCGCACTCCCACAACGGAAGAAATGACGCTATTTCGCCCCTATGTGCTAAAGCACATAAACCTGATAAATCCCAAAATGGTGGTGTGCTTGGGAGGAACTGCCTCAAAAACTCTGCTGCAAACCAACGAAAGCCTATCGCAGCTGCGCGGGCGATCTTTTCGCATAGGTGAAATCTCGGCGGAAATTTTTGCGACATTTCATCCGGCGTACCTGCTGCGCTCCCCGTCCCAAAAAAGAGAAGCTTGGATCGATTTTCTGCGCATTAAATCGCTGCTGTAGCAAAAAAAAGCAATCCAACCAACAAACATGAATAGTCTCAACATTTGTAAACTGGATTGCTTGGGTGCTTTCGAAAAAAATTCTCGGGTTTTAGCTACTCTCTATAAATCTTTTATTTTTGTCAAAAAATTGTTAAATTCTTTATCCAAAGAATAAACTAAACTACCTAGCGCTGTACTTTCTTTAGAATATAAAGAAACAACTTTTTCTATAGCTCCTAATGATCTTTTATTGTGCTCGAGGTATTCTTCAACGCAGGAAACAAATTCCAAAACACGCGTAACATAGGACCAAGTAGAGCACTTTTTTTGCTCGCTCTGCTCTCGAGATATAGATAACTTATCCGCCAATTCCATATTACTTAACAATAATTTACTGGCATTCATAGGTGATTTTTTATTGCTAGCAATTACATCATCTCTTGTTTTTAATATGGATTTATCATCATCTTTCAATGTTTTACCTTTGCAGTAGTGAAATATGAAAATCATGTATTGGGTTACCCGAGCAGGAGAAACGTATGTTTTTTCGATACAAGCGGTAACATCATCATACCCCAGCGCCTCACTCGAGTATGGATTATTTAGATCGAAAAGGCACTGAAATAAAGAAGGTTTAAATTGCCGATAGCGACTTAGCAGTCCCTCTATAAACATAATGTCATTGCTCCGCGGCATAGTAGAAGCAGAAAAATCGGTCATACCAGTAAGATAAGAAAAGAGCCTAAAAAGATCATTATTGCCCACACGATACTTAAAATCACCGTATCTATCGTCTTGTCTATCCATACCAACATCTATGAGTGTAATTTTATCCCGAGAATCATCGTATATCAAATTACCCAAATGAAAGTCTCCGTGCATCGAGGTTGTGCATTTTTTTTCTTCATTGTAGCCTAGACTGTGCAGAATAGCTAAGGCATCAGCGCTCTTTTGTCCTATTTTGTAGGACAATTGTGGATCAGGAGCAGCATCTAAAAAACCAAGGATGCTTTTCCCTTTTACCTTAGGCATAAGTTGAAATATTGTTTTTTTCGGTAATGAAGAGAATCTATAATACTTCCTGTAACCACCACCAGGCTTATTAGCAACCAAAGTGCAGCACTTCGAATTATTTTCTAAAAATTTATTCAATAATGCGTCTTCTGTTAACTCATTGGGGGACGATGCTACGTTTGCAAAAATTTCAATTGTTGCAGGTTTTAGGGAAGTCGATTCACCCGTAGTTTTGGCAAGATTCGAAGCCGCAATATTATATAAGGCAAATTTCTTTGGGTACGTCACTATTGAATTTTCATTATAGATTTTCACATCTTTTTTCAAAAGGCTGTGGAGTTTGAGACTGTTATCGTATTCAAAAGCGCGCCAGGAAGATTTTACGACATAACTCCGTCTATCAAATGTAACCTCGAAAAACTGAGGCTTGCATCCATCCCAAGCTCCTCCTGTTTTCAGCGCACTTTCCCAGTCATTTCTTTCCCAAATTTTGACTTCGGATTGATATAAACGAGGGAAACAGGCTTTTAAGAAAGTATACACATCTGCTTTATCTACAACTTTTTGGGAAAAGGTTGTTTTTTGTGCCTCAATGTTATCTTTGAAATAAGAGAAAACCGCATTCTGTAAAAGAAGTTCTTTTACATTATTATCCTTGGGATAATCAAACTTTTTCTGCATTTCAGCTGACATTTTTTCATAGCTTTTCTGTATCTTCAGATCGTTTGACGGTTGGAATTTTTGAGGGGCGTGAAGAAATTTTTCTACATTAGTTTCCGTGAGACAACCGAAATTTTCCTGCATCTCAGTAAACGCTTTCTTAACTTTTTTCTGCGCTTCAGTAAGCGATTCCTCAATTTTAGTAAGCGATTCCTCAGTTTCAATAAGCGCTTTCTCAATTGCAGCTAAGACATTTTCAGAGTCCTTCTGCCCCAGACTATTTGACAACGGCGACTTGGAATCTCCGCTTTCTTCCGACTTTATGGTAAGCATAGCTTGGGCTTTTTGTTTTTCATAGAATTCTTTGATTTTTTGTTTTTCATAGAGTTCTTTGGCTTTTTGTTTTTCATAGAGTTCTTTGGCTTTTTGTTTTTCTAGGGCGTTTTGTTTTTTACGGAGTTCTAGAAGTTCTTGGAATTTTCTACCAATGTCTATAAAACGAAGTAATGTTCTTTTTATCAAATTCTTCGAGAGCCACAGACTCGCCGATTGCATATTCTCCGGTAATACAATTACCTTTCCCTTTCCCATATCTTGGTCCGGGTCGTAATCAAGAACCTCAACCATAATGTTTTCCAACATGTTGGCGCTGATGTTGGTACTAAAATCTTTGTAGATAGCTCCTTCATATTCTAGATACTCTTCTAGGCTTTTTTTTGTATAGCAGCCCATGGCACTATTTGCAAAAAGCAAAATTGGTAAAATTAATAATATGTTAAACGATTTTTGCATAAAATTTCCTTCTATTATAAATAACAATCTGTCAGCTTTATATCACTTTCTAATTCAAATTGCAAATAGTAAAATAAATTTTTAGTTTAACTATCGTTAGTAATTGCTTTCTAGGAGAATTTTGAGCAATTTCTATTTGGTCATTCTGTGCAATTCCGATATGGTATTCATAATGGAAGTACCGTTTTGCATATTGATTTCCATTAGTTCCCGAAATGTTTTTGGGCCTATGGATGAAGCGATTTTCAGCAACGTAGCCGCCGGGCTTTGGGGTTGTTCTTGTTCCAGAAATGCGGCTATATCTTTCAGAGCCGCGTAGGCTTGCTCGATGCTTGGTTTTTCAGGAGTTTCCGGCTTATTTTCTTTTTTTTCTTCGGTAATTTTTTGAGTATCTTGGTTTTCTTCGGCAGAGGCGATGGTGTCCAGTGTAACGTTGTCGTTGTTATTTTGATTTGGATTATTTTTCGGAGGGCGAATTTTGCTGCTGGACAAATTTCCGGTGTTTATTTGTTTTATATCGGTGCAGTAGCTATAAATCATTCGGAAACTGGGGCTATCGTTGCTGGAAAATTTTGTTAGCAGGTCATCGAGTTTTCTAAGATTTTCCTGAATATTGTTGATATCCATTTCCAATTGCTGAAAAAAATCCACGGGAGTGGTGGCCACGCTTTTTTTCAAATCTTTGGGCAGCAGTCCTTTATTATTTTTTGTGCGGATGTTGTGGCGAACGGTAAACCAATCGGATAGACTGAAAACGCCTGATATTCCGTCTATGGGAGCGGTTATGGGGATCAGTAAAATTTTTTCTGCAACTTTTTCTGCCAAAAAATACATGGGAGCCATGCGGGCAATGAGGTTTTTGTTTTCCCAGTCCGGCAACGGATGAATGCTATCCCAGAATTTGTCGCACAGGCTGTAGAGCAGCAGTATCCCCTGATTTAGCCCCGGAAATCCTTGAAGCATTAGCAGTGATTCCAGTAGCCAAACAGCTATTTGGAGATCTTTGGTTTCATATTTTAGAGCATCGGTGCAGAGTTTTTTTACTTCCTTCCAGTTGGCTTTTTTGGGTTCGGTTTGCCATACTCCTTGGGTCAACTGCAGGTCATCTTCACGACGGCATTCTTTTATTTGGTCGTATATTAGTTCATATTTCAGATATTGTCCGCATTCGTCATTTTCTGAAATGGGAAGAGTCAGTTCTTCGATGTCCAGCATAGAATCTCCTTAGCAGTTATTTTTTATTTTATTGTAGCACGAAAATTTATAAAATTTTATTAAAATATACGATTTCAAAATATAGCCAAATTTATTATCATAAAAATAATACAAAAAATAACTATTTATTGACTATCTTTTCTTGTATTATTTCTAGGGAGATGATCTTGTTGGCAAAGGGGAAAATGTGAAAATGTTTGGAAAAATCTGCAAATCTTGTTTGTTGTTGTTGCTTTTTTGTGACAGCATTGGTGTCAGTGACGCAACTCTTCCGGTGCAGCAAGCGACATTATCGCACCGGTTACGGCTGTGCTTCAGCGGAGACACAACCTTTTATAAGATACCCGATAAACTCGTAAGCTACAAAGGGGAAATTCCCATCTCCCTAGGTTTTGTGGAAAACCTACAACAATATTTGAAATTTGGAGCAAGATTCAATTTTTGTGAAAGAGAAAATGACGCAGTAGTCGACATGTTTATTGAGGTTTTCCCATATCCCAGGAGAATTTTTAGCAAGCCCCTTTGTAACAAACATATTATTTTTTCAGCTTTGGAACTGCAAAATCTAAAAGATGCTCTTGTGAATAATTGCGATTTGCTGGTTGACATCGAACGCTTCTATGCTTCCAACAATAAAGTTTTGTATGATGTTTTGAAGGGCATTAGCCTAAAAAAGCAAGATTGTAAGTTTGTCCTAAAAAGCGTTAGTTATACGCCCCTGGTAAAAACCATTGATGCTTTTACTTTATTTTTTCCGGAAGAAAAAAATAGATTAACAGACGAAATGATCAATGTGTTTGTAGTGCATTTTTTTTCCCTTCATAGGGGGGTAAATTGTATCTACGAGAATTCTTCCCTCGACAAACCAGGAATACTTACGGTTGGGATAGATGAACCACCCGACCCCAAGCTTTATAGCCTAGACGAATATTACGCCTACTTCAAGAAAACATGGTGGGAGTCAATTGGGTTTGGACGTAGCGAGTTAATTGTTCAGATGATTCTGTTGGACCGCGTGTTTGCCGCTATGCCACAGCAACCATTGGCATATCCGTTTGCTTGGGCCATCGCAGATGCATGTGCCTTCGTTACGGCAAAAATAATGTTCGACTATCATATGAATAGTGAATTTTTTCTAGGCCTATTTAAGTATCCGAAAAGTATATTACTAGGAAATGAAATATACATTCTGAAAATGTTGGACTTTACAACATATATATCCGAAGAGGAATACAGAGAGTATAACACAATGCTTGGATATGATGGCGATATACCACTAAAGCATATTGTATTTCAAAGTCGCGAAATAAGGAAAAATCAAAAAAAATTACTGGCGCCTCAGGATATAACTGCGGCTCCGGAAGTTGCTGCGGAAGTTGCTGCGGAAGTTGCTCCGGAAGTTGCTGCGGAAGTTGCTGCGGAAGTTGTTCCGGAAGTTGCTGCGGAAGTTGCTGCGGAAGTTGTTCCGGAAGTTGCTGCGGAAGTTGTTCAAAGAAGTCGTTGCAATATATGAGGGGCTTTGCTCAAGTTCGATCATCGCCCATCGCCCATCGCCCATCCTGAAGCTCCTGGCTGGCATCTTGCCACCCTATGGAGTAAATGTGGGTTAAATAATGAAAATTAAGCTCGCTGTTGCGCAGGATATCTTCCCATTAGCGAAATTTTTACAATTTTCTGCCAGTATGGTAACTGGTGGAAAGTATGCCTAGCGTCGACGGGAATGATAAAACTTGAAAACGACGAGGGGAGGGACTGGCGTATCGATTGTTTCTAGCTACGGTCTTTCCGGTTAAGCTTCAGAACCCCTATAACTGTCTCTTTTTATCCGTAACTGCGAAAAAAACGCTACATAATAATTTTCATTATGTAGCGGTATTTTTGATCTTATCTCACTGAGGTTTAGTAGTAGGTGAAGTAAGTTTTTATCAAGGTTATAATTTCTTTGTTTCCATGTTTAATCGCAAGGTCCAATAGGGTAGTTCCGTTTACGATGGAGTAGGGGTCCGCACCGTTCCCTAATAGCAGTTTTACTATTTCGCTGCTATTTTTTTCAACCGCAAGGACCAATAGAGTCTTTCCATTTTCATCTTGATCATTTATTATTTTCGGCAAAAGGCCTTCTTTCTTGTACCGCAATATACTTTTTTTTGTACCATCATCGTCTCCAAAAGTTATATAAGAGCGCAATAGATTTGCCGTACTTTTTATGCTAATCATATCTATAATAGCAGAATTGGTCTCTGGGGGGTATAACTTAACGGAGTCTGGGTTTGCACCGTACTCTAATAGCAGTTTTACTATTTCGCTGCTATTTTTTTCAACCGCAAGGACCAATGGAGTTTTTCCATTTTTATCCCGATCATTTACTATTTTCGGCAAAAAGTTTTTCATTGTGGAGGTTTTTACACCAGACAATATATTTTCTATTGCATTATAATCGTTTCCAAAAGTTATACTAGAGCGCAATAGATTTGCCTGAGTTTTTATGTAAATCATATCTCTAATAGCAGAATTGGTCTCTGGGGGGCAGGTAATGGAGTCTGGGTCTGCACCGTACTCTAACAGCAGTTTTACTATTTCGCTGCTATTTTTTTCAACCGCAAGGATCAATGGAGTTTTTCTCGGCAAGTCAGTTTGGTTTACGATGGAGTCTGGGTCTGCATCGTACTCTAATAGCAGTTTTACTATTTCGCGATTATTTTTTTCAACCGCAAAGCCCAATGGAGTCTTTCCCTTCGAATCAGTTCCGTTTACGACGATTTTTGGGTCAATGTCGTGCTTTTTCAATAGTTCTTTCAAGTACTTAATATTATCTTGTCCTATGCCAAAGTGCAATAATCCTATAGAAGTTTGATTATTGAGCATTTTTCTAAGGTCATCGGACGCCCAATCCAAAGCGCCATTAGTATCTGAATCCGAATTCGCCTCATGTGCTAGTAGTAGACCCATTATTTCCTGGTTGTTGTACCTAATCGCAACTGCTAGGGGAGTATCTCCGTTCTCGGCACGGTCGTTTACGATTTGTTTTATAAATGTAGGATCCTTAGATTCTAATGCCTTCTTTACATTGCCATATTGTCCATTAACTATATCAATGCGCAACTGATCTGCTGGTTTTCTAGGTGGAAACGGCGCTTTTTCACTACTTTTATACTTAGATTCA
>JAITQS010000017.1 GCA_031288795.1 Holosporaceae bacterium
CACCAGATGGTAATGCGCTCTTATTCAACACTTCTAAAGAACTGGCTGATCAATTTATTCTTGAATTTGGTATAATACCAAGCGTTATTACTGATTTTTTATCGTAAATCATGATGCTGCTGTCGCTGAGCGAATCTCAAAAATCTTTTCGCTAATTAGAGATGACATTTGCTATAAACTGCCATCCTTGTATCTTTGAACTAAATGACAGAGTTAGCTAAACTGTAGCTTACAAGCAAAGGAAAACCTACGCTATCCTTGCGAACCTAGTGAAGCGAGGATCCAGTCTCTCCGCTTGGGGCAGCGCAAATTCCTGAATTCTCGGCTTCACCAAGAATGACGACTGTGTTTTCCAGCTCACTCTTTCTCGGCTTTTTTTTCAACTAGGATATGTTGCTATCCCATATGAAATTTCATTTTAAATCATCCCAATGAGTGCTAGAATGGCTTCAGCAATCACCAGGATTGCAATAGCTAATTACCCCCGGCTTGCGGTGGCTGCGGTAGCTGCGGTACGCTCCGCTGCCATTGCAAATAACCAACCATTTCATTTGTCTGATTTTTATTATTAGCCTTAGCAAAAGACAATGCTCTTGAAAAGGCATTCCGAGGTATTTGAAGAGCCTCGATACGCGGCCAGAATATATTTGCTAATATAATTGTGTTCCCTCCAGCAGCAGCGCCTTCTTGTCCCCATATTGCAAGATCCTCTATGGCTCCAATCAGATCCTCTTGTGTAAAATCGTAATTTCTTTTCGCAAGAGCTTCAGTAATAATTGGAATAAACCTTGCATCTCCAACAGCCCGCCTAACTATCTCAAACAGCTCTTCTTTGGTAGGCGTCCTATCCTGTTCTATTGCTTCAGCGGCGCTTTCTGCATTATACCAGGTTCTACCTTGCTCTTGGTTTTCAACACATTTCACTTCGATTACGCTACATGACAAAACTGCCACACATAATCCTAAGATCAAACTTTTGCCGTTCATGTTTCCTTCCTATTTTTATAAATTAACACAATAAAATTACTCATAAGATGAAAAACTGCTCAAAAAGATAATTAAAATAATTCTCATATTAGAACCATACAATTTATTTTTCCCAAAAGCTTTCCACCCTTATCAAATAATTTATCTAGATAATAACACAATATCATCCCAAAAGTCAATATTTTTTCGCTCTTTTTTGTATTTTTTTTGTGGAAAGCATACCAAGAGCAATGCGATTCATATTTTTTTGTCGCTACAACGAGCGATATTTAACATTTTGTAGTCGAAGTTATTTATAATACAGACGCCTGGACCATATGCGATACCGTTGCCTAATATCTATATTTCCAACTGATGCCCACTTCGCCGTTAGTGTTAGCCTTTAGGGACATCTTCGGAGTTACAGACAAATCAATGTCAAAAAAAGTTTCTTCCGAAGTTTTGTTGATACTTATATATAAATTGTCATGCAAATATTTTCCTGCGCTAATGCTCATATCACTTTCGGACTGCGAACTTTTATCGGTATTCAGAGAATGAATTTTTCTTTCACTGGTGGAAAATGATAGAGTATCGATAATACCAATGTTTTGAAATGTATTCAGTATAGAGAAAATATATCCGCGACTGTTGAAACTGGCCAAAGCATGTGCCAATTGAGCAGCTTCCGAAATGTTTAAGTATTTCAGATCTTTGCCAAAGAGTATATTGGACAGAATCGTATCTTTTGAATAGTTTGGAAGGGAGTACAAATCAAATGTCACTCCTTCTCCAGGCTGATTGTTTATTTCCAGATATACGGCAAGATCTCCAAAAGTATTATTGCACTTGAATTTTGCTTTGGGATCAAATGGAAATTCCCGGAAAAATTCGGCCAATCCTTCAGTTATTTTCATTCTTTTTCCGAAAAGATCCAGTCGACCTTTTTTCATTTTCAGGAGTCCCTCCATGGTTGCTTTATTATTGTAGGTCAGCAGCTGTAAATCTCCCGCCAGCACCATTTCAAAGACTTTACCGGTAAATACTATTTTGGGACAATGCATTTTTATGTCATAGGTCAAAAAATCTTTTTCCATTGCAGTTGCCGAGGCTGTTTTATTTACCACACGGATTTTATTTTCTATGATAATGTCGTCGTTGTTTGGGGGGGAAGCCGTATCCAGTTTCTGGATTCTGCATTCGGGGACATCGATACTACCTGAAATTAATAAATTTTCCAAATTTCCTGTCATTTTTCCATTACCGACGACGCATATTTGCATATCATCCGAATCAAATAGCCTATATTTTGCGAAATAGAGATCCAGATCCGTTCTTAGGGCAGAGCATGAGTTTTCCAAAAAAACTTTTCCCTTGGCGGTGGATTTTTGTTTTTGGGAATCCAGAAAATTTCCATTTAAAACCAAACTATTGTCGCCATTTCCGAGGAGGGAAATTGTTCCATTTCGGAGAGTTACATCACCAATGATGAAACGCGCTTTTTTTAATGTGGCAGATCCGCAAATTACCGGATTTATCATGCTACCGGTAATGTGGAGATCGCAATTTAATGTGCCGCGCACATCTATTTTATCCGTAAGTTCCAGAAAGTTTTCCAGATTAGTGTTGGCGAACAAATCGCATCTAAAACCCGGGTCGCGATCGTTCTTGCGGAAAGTACCGTCTGTTCGGAAAATGATGGGCAAAAAGACATCCAAGCGAACATTTTCATTTTTGTAGTTCATGGTGGTTTTTAGATCGAGTCCAGTCTTCACGGCGCTTAGTTTTACATCAATAGAATTTTTGGGATGGAGCAAAATTGACGCACTCCCGTTGCCGACTATGATGCCGTTATCGCGAATTAATTTCAATGATCCGTTTAATGTACAAATTGGAATATTTTTAGCTAATGCATGAATCCAATTGGTCTGAAAAGAAGCGATATTAACGTCGATGTTACGGCCATTGCAGAAAATATCCGCATGCCCCATGCTGATATTCTTGGCATTCAATAAATGACAGGAAATTTTATAAATATCCTGAAGAAAATTTAAATCGCAAACGTCAAAATTACATAGTATTTGGGGAGATTTTATAAAGCATTTACCGAAAGATATTTGTTGGGTGGATCTATTACATTTTCCAGCAGCATAAAAGAAGAAATCATTATTGGCGGCGGTGGCAGATAATTGCAATTGTTCTCCTTTTAGATCCAAAAGCAAATCATGAAAATCCATTCCGTATAAATTGGCATTTCTGGATTGAATGTGGATCTTTTCTCCGGCCATTGAAGCATCATAATTGGAAAGATAATATCCACTGGAGAGACCATTGGCTAATGGGTTTTTCTCGCCATCGACTTGATCAACTTGTGCTGGTAGTAGACTGCGGTCTTGCGCTGCGTTCTTTCCCGTTTTTGCAAGAAAAATTCCATTAGGCAACGGCCTCGTAAAGACTAAGCGTTTTCCGCAACATTTGACCGCTAATAATTGACCATTTTTATGGGAAAAACTGCCGACACAATCGCCGGAAATCGGTAAGATTTTATTCCAAAACTCCAGGCGACTGAAATTAAATTCAAAGGAATAAACCGATTCGGGCGAAATGATAAAATTATCCAAAGATGAGATGTATCCGGAATTTTTTGCCATCAGTTTTATATTTTTCACCAATATTTTATCTGCAATTTTTGCATCGGCCAGCAAATCGAAATCATCACCATTTATTTGCAGGGAAATTTCACTGAATTTATCAATTTTGCATTGTAGACGTTTCGGTTTAAAACCCCAAATATCGATCCATCCTACATCGCCGGATACGTTCAGAGTTTCATTTTGAAATCTGCCCATCAATTGTCCAACGACGTCGGCAAATTTTTGGAAAAACACGTTGGCTTGGACGACAAGGCCGCGATTAAAATCACATTTGGCATTTATAATTGCACTAATGTTTTCGAAATTTTGATTTATTTTTTCCGGAAGATCGCCAATCCACTCTTGCAAAATAATCGTTGTATTTAGGTCGGCGCGCCGAGATGCCAAATATAAATTTCCTCCAACATTAAAGCACTTATTTTGATATTCCACAAAAGTATTGTTTATTTTTATGTTCCCAGATAAATCACGATAACTGCCGTCGGACTTTATTTTCATAAATGAATTAGCAACAGCAAGCTTGTAATTTGTGATATCTTTTGCGAGGTCGCGTAATTCCAAAACTCCATCAAATCCCCGGAGATTTTTAAATTTTATTTGGCTGTTTTCGCAAACAGATTCGTTCCAAAAAAGAGCTATTTCCACTTCGAATTCTCGATTTATTTTTCCATATAATTTATCTATTTTTTCTTCGGGCACGTAGCACAAATTTTCCAGTATGCATGTGCCTTCGGTGCCATTTAAAATTCCTTTTCCGAAAGCTAAGTCTGCCGCAAAAAATCGTAAAATTTTCAGTGGCAGCATAAAATCATTGGGATTAGGAGGGGCTTCATTTTGCTCGGCAATTTTCCCTAAAACAAATTTATCGACGTAGATGGAAGATCTGGCCAAAAAATGTTTTCGGGTAAGACTTATATTCTCCAATATTAGCTCCATACCGGAATATTTCACTAATATTTTTTGAATGTTTGTTACATTGCCATTGAGCCCTTCGATCCTAAAAACGATTCCTTTAGTTTCCAAATATTGACCGACGGCGTCGATTATAACATTACGGCTCTTTTCCCAAAAAAGCATGCCGACTCCCAGGCCAAATACCAAAAAAATCATGGCAAAAATTTTAAAAACAATAGAGAATATTTTTTTAATATTTTTTTTCAAAATGCCTGTCCCAAGCTAATTATGAACTGCATTTTTGAATCTATACCTTTTCTTCTTTTCAATGGAAATGCGAAATCTATTCTAATGGGTCCTATGCTGGTAAAATACCGCAGGCCGGCTCCCACTGAAAAAAACCAGCGTTTTGATTCCGTCTGCAGGTACGATTTTTGCGAATGATTTTGGGAAATTTTTGCGCCGTCCAAGAATATCACCAATCCAAAATCTTGGGAAATTTTTCGTCTGAATTCTGTGCCGAACTCCAGCAAAAATTTTCCTCCCATCGGAGAGTCTGCCCCCAAGATCATTTCCGACCCCATTTGATGGGCATATCCTCTCACGGAATTCATGCCACCGGCGTACAATCTTTTGTCCAGAGGGATGTCGTCTATTTTATTTCCGATTATATTTTTTTGGGTGACAAAAAATGAAAACAGATTCTTTTTTAATTCGTCCAGTGCGTAATTGTAGGAAAATCCCAAATCCAGATTATACAAAGCATTGATTTGTGCGCCTCCAAATTGCATATAGCAGAATTTTATCGATGATCGGTATCCCTCGGTTGGATCCAAAAAATCATCGGTGTTATTAAAAATAAATTCCAATGGCAAATGTATGCAACGGTATCTTCTATTAGCTTCGGCATCGCGGAAAAATACTTCGCAACCGTCGATGTAATTATTCTCCACAGCGCAGCCAATGCGCATCAGGGTAACCGCCGACAGTGGATAGCGAAACATTAGGGAAATTTTGTCGCTTTTTTTGAAAAACACGTTGGTGAGTTCCTGTCGCCTTGATATAATGGATTCCAGAGCGTTATCCTGAATCATTATATCCGGCTGTACCAGAGCGATTTCGAAGGAGTAATCGTTTCTTTTGGATTGCGCTTTCATGGGGGTTCCCTCCACCGTAAAACGCAATTTTTCTCCGCCACCGAAGGCGTTATTTCGTATCCAGGAAACACGTGCTATGATGGATTTTAGTTTTTTTTGCGCCTGGGATTTTTTATCAAAATTCATATTTCGCGTACCGGAATACAATAAGCTGAAATCTACTAAATGCTTTTTATCTTCCGTTAGTTTTATGAGAATTGGCACTTTATCGGCGACGATTTTTTCTTTTAGGGGTTCGATGGACACCTGCGAAAAAATTTGTGTATTTTGGAGACTATCCATTGTTTGCTTAATTTTTCTTATGTCAAATATTTCACCCTCGGTCCATTCGATGCGATTTTTTATAAATTCGGTACTAATATCTGGAAAAGCATCAATTTTTGTATAATAAAAGCGAGTTTTTTGTCCGGGATCGATTGTCAAATTCAAAGTTGCGATTTTTTTATCGTAGTTCAGATAGACTCTTTTTTCCAAAATTGTTGGGTCGAAAAAACCATCGCTTTGAAGTGCAAAAATCATTTCATTTATGGCATTTTTTATTTCGGAAATGGAAGCGCTGGTGCCGGAAAACATTTTTTCGAATTCCCGCTGATAATCTGCATTGAAATTTTCGTCCACTCCGACGAGCTTAAGATTTAATTTCAGATCGAACTGTTTTCCAAGATCCACATGTATTTTTACATCGGCATGTTTTTCGTCGACGAGCTTGATTTGGGACTGCACAGCAACGCCAAAAAATCCTAAAATGTGTGCTTTGTTGTATATTTCCACAACATCATTATCGATCCTATCCGTCAAAGATTTTAAGCTACCTACGATTCGGCCCGATTCGCTAAAAGTGCGCAATTCTTTTATGCCTTCTTCTATTTCGGAGTCGGAAAAAATGCCGGACAGCACTCCCAAAACACTTTCGTTTTGCCTAAGATGTAGTGTTGTTTGATAGTGAAAATCTCGCATATTATCCGCAGATATTTTTCCTGCGGGGGGGATAATTTTTGTACGCACAATCTTGACATTTTCCGCCATCGTGGAAAAAACAAACAGCGCAAAAAATAGATATTTTTTCAGCACCATATTTCCTTTATTTCATTTAGGTTTTCATTTTCTATGGATAATCTTATATGTTCCATTAGTCTATTCATGAAGCGGATATTATGAACAGCGATGGCCTGCAGCGCCAACAATTCATTTGCTTTTAGGAGGTAGTGCAGATACGCTCTCGAAAAAATTTTACAGCTGGGACAATCGCAATCGGGTTCCAGCGGAGAGTCATCATTTTTATATTGGGAACGTTTCAAATTAATGTGTTCTCGGGAGGAAGAATCTCGGTATTTTGCCTTCACCAATGCTCCACCGTGCCGAGCTATTCTTGTCGGATGAACGCAGTCGAAGGTATCGATGCCCAAGGCGATTCCCCGAAAAATATCGCATATGCCACCGATGCCCAGCAGATGTATGGGGCGAGATTTATCCAGTCCGTTCATGGCCATTTCAACCACCTCCATCATCTGAGTTTTGTTTGATCCCAGTGTTCCTCCGATGGCGGTGGCAAAAAACGGATGCTCGCTCACGAATTCTGCGCTGTGCTTTCTCAAATCCGGATACACTCCTCCCTGCACAATGCCGTAGATCGCCTGGGTGCCATCATTGCACCTGGCGAATTCCTCCAGTGATCTTTTTTCCCATCGGTGGGATCTCTCCATGGATTGTTCCGTATATTTTTTATCGCAGTGAAATGGCGTGCATTCGTCGAAGGCCACCACGAGATCTGCGCCGAGATCCCGCTGCACCTGCATCGATTTTTCCGGCGTAAGAAACTGCGTGCCACCGTCCCAGTAGGACTTGAAAACCGCTCCATCCTCGTCCACGGACAATAGTGTCGACGATCCGCAGCGACGTCCTTTGATTTCGTCAGCAACGGATCCGTGGCCCAAACTAAAAATCTGAAATCCACCGGAATCCGTCAGCATAGGACCAGGCCAGCCCATAAATTTATGCAATCCACCGCGATTTTTTATGTGCTCGGAGCCAGGATGCGCAAATAAATGATAAGTGTTAGATAAAATAATGGAAGTTCCAGTTTCCGTCAGCTGCCCCGGAGAAATTCCCTTCACACTGGCCTTCGTGCCACAAAAAATAAACGCCGGAGTCTCAATAACCCCATGGGGCGTCGCGAGAACTCCCCGCCGGTATCCATCGCGCGAAAAAGTGACTGCAAATTTAAAATTATCATACATGAGAATCTGCTTTCAAAAAAAATCCTGCTAATTTTACTAGAGGAACACAAAGTACGGCAACAATCAATCTAATCACATAGGTAACGAAAATATAAGTGCTCCAAAGGGAAGACAGCGTTATGGGATTATCTGCCAAAATAATCCAGGCCAGCAGCGAAAATACGCAGTTGTCCACAAACGTCGACAGCGCCATGGAAATCATGGAGCGATAAGAAACGTGTCTGTTTTTTAAAATTTTTTTCAACTTGGAAAATATAAAAATATCGGTAAATTGACTCACCATGTAGGATAGTAAACTCGATGCAAATAGCACCAATGTCGGAGAAAATAGCTTACTCATCTCCTGACACAAGTTTAGGCATTCCGGATGATGCACCTGCGGATGCCACACCGCTATTTTCATGACAATCACAAATAGCAAATAGCCAAAAAAACTAATCCAAACTCCTCTTTTAGCGGATTTTTCTCCGAAATATTCGTTAAGAATGTTGTCTACGGCGAAAGTTGTGGAAAACATCACAGTGCCCAGCGCCACCGGATCGTCAATCAAGCTGTATTTCGTAAGCTTCAGTACCTGGATATTGGACACTATGACCGCCACCGTGGAATAGACGTACAATCCCTCCCTTCCCAGATATCTGACAGCGATTAAAATACTTACAAAACAAACAATTAGCGTAGATAAACTCAGTAATTCAGTCATGGATATTCTTCTTCATAAAATTTCATATTGGGCTTCTAGCGATTTTAGGGGCTCCGGAGACTCCTTTCTTTTTTCCGCCACCATAATAACAACGTCCGCCAAAAGAGGAAAGTTGTTTACCAATATTTCTCCATACCAATCCAAATTATAGCTAAAACTGTATGGCCAGAATTTAAATCGTTCATTTAGGCCAAAAACGTCGGTTACCGCGAATGATTCTTGTCTTATCATTTCAATTATATCGTGGGAGGAATGTTTTATTTTTCCGAATATTTTTCTTTTGTTCTGGAAAAAAATGTCATTTTTTTTGTTGATGGCCACTAGGATCAATTTTCCTCCCATCTTCATGGTGCGCGAGACTTCCTGGAGAAATCGGCGACCACTGGTGGAAAATTCCATAAGGTGAAGGACCAGCACGCAATCCCAGGTATTGGGTAAAAACGGCAATGCCGTTTCGTTAACCGCCACCGTTCGGAAGGGACGAATTTTCGGCCAACGCAGCATTGGATAGCGGGAAGGAATGGCGTAGTATAGATCATCCAAATATATGGAATCCAAAAAATTTCCGGCGAATCCAATGGCCAGTGTTTTGGATTTTTTATTTTCTATATTGTTGTTTATTATTTTCACCATATCGGCTTCGAGTTTATTCCCTTCGGAACCGATTTGGTAAAAAACTTTTAGCAAAGATATGTTTGTACTTTCCATAACTTACTTATATAATACTTTAGCATATAGTTAATAGATCATTAGAGGAAATTTATGACCAAATCGGATTTGATAGAAAAAATTTCGGAAATTTACCCTAACATGAACATAAAAAATGTCGAAAAGGTAATTTCCATAGTTATAAGAGAACTGGTGGAGGCTTTAAGAAATGGACGTCGTGTTGAGCTCAGGGGATTTGGCGCGTTTTCGATTCGCACTCGAGGAACGTCCTTGGGACGCAATCCGCGTACCGGCGAGAAAGTCGTAGTCCCAGAGAAGAATATTCCTTTTTTTAAGGCAGGAAAGCACATCAAAGACATGATCAACGGAGTTACTTTCTCCGATGACGGCTGTCTATAGGATATTTTCATGAATTGGCTCACTAATTTTGTAAGACCGAAAATCAGAGCGTTGGTTGGCAATGATGTACCAGATAATCTTTGGGAAAAATGTCCGAAATGTGAGCAGATGATTTTCCGGAAGGAGTTAAGTGCGAATTTTTATGTGTGTCCGCACTGTGATCATCATATGAAAATTAGTGTAGCGGATCGGATTAGTATGCTTTTCGGCGACGGAGAATTTTCGAAAATTCCCTATTATCAATGCACGTCTGATCCACTAAAATTCAAAGACACCAAAAGATATTCGGACCGCCTCCGGACAGCTCGGGAGTCCTGTCACGAAAATGACGCAGCCGTTGTGGGATACGGTAGCATTGGCGGTCAGAAGGCTGTGGCCGTTTTGTTTTCCTTCGATTTTATGGGCGGATCCATGGGAATGGACGTGGGAGAAGCCATCATCGCCGGAGCAGAATATGCCGTCGCCAAAGGCTATTCGTTTCTGGTGATTCCATGTTCCGGCGGTGCAAGAATGCAGGAAGGAATATTTTCACTCATGCAAATGCCGCGAACGGTAGCGGCAGTGAACAAAGTAAAGAAAGCGAAGCTGCCCTACATTGTGCTCCTGACCAACCCCACCACCGGCGGAGTGTCCGCTTCGTTTGCAATGCTGGGAGATATGCACATCGCCGAACCGGGAGCTCTGATTGCATTTACCGGTCCGCGAGTAATCGAAGCCACAATTCACGAAAAATTACCCAATGGATTCCAGCAGTCCGAATATCTCATGGATCACGGCATGATCGACCTGGTGGTTCATAGAAAAAAGCTCCCGGAGACCATCGCGAAAATATTGGCGATTCTTACTCATGGATAAATCGCAATGTTTTTCTAAAAATATATATATTTTTTACATTCTTTGTTTTATTCTTGTAAAGTAAGTTTTTTTATGGGGTAGATGGCATGCTGAACTTTTTCGATAAAGACTCCTTTGGTTTTATTAAAAATATGAATTTATTTCAGTTTGCCGTTTTAAATCCACAGATTGCAATGCTTTCCTATTTGAAGATCGGAGAAAAAATAGCGTCCCAACCGAAGAAAATAGAGGAATCGCAGCAGAATTTGCTCCAGCGACTTATGGAACTGCAGAAAAAATTTTTGCGAGATGTCTGCGAAAAGGAAATCAAAAATAATACGCTCATCGATCTGAAATACAACCAAAAGAGTGACAAATACGAGGGCAATTTTTTTGAGAATAATCCCATGCTGGAATTTATGCAGCAATTTCACGAGACCACCGCCAACTGGATGCTGGATACGCTGTCCAGCGTCGATGATGTTGATCCGAAACTAATGCAGTCGGCGAGATTTTTCATGAAGCAGTATATAGACATGATGTCTCCCAATAATTTTCCATTTTTGAATCCGAAATTTTTACAAAAAACACTGGATACCAAAGGCGAAAATATCCGCAAAGGTCTGGCCATGTTTTTGGAAGATCTGAACAATGGAGCCATCACCACCAACGATACCAGTAAATTCAGCGTGGGGAAAGAGCTTGCCTCCACTCCCGGCAAGGTTATATTTCAGAACGATTTGATGGAGCTGATACAATATTCTCCCACAACGAACCAGGTATTTCTAAAACCGATTTTGCTCATTCCCCCGTGGATAAATAAATTTTATATACTGGACCTGAGCGAAAAGTTTTCATTCGTGAAATGGCTGGTGGATCAGGGTTTTACAGTGTTTATGATCTCCTGGGTTAATCCGAACAAAGAGCATCGGGACAAGGGTTTTCCGGAATATATTTTTGATGGTCTTGTGGCGTCTCTGAATAAAATTGCCGAAGTTACAAACGTGAAATCCGTTCATACTCTAGGATATTGCGTTGGTGGAACGCTGATTGCGGCATTTTTAGCCTACATATTTCATCCGGGCTGCAGTAGACGTCCCAAAGTCAAGATAGAGTCCGCCACGCTGCTGACAACGCTGCTGGATTTCGCCAAAGCCGGTGATATGGCCATCTTCATGGCCGACAACTATTTGGAGGCCATTGGCGTCGAGCTGGAGGAAAAAGGGTATCTGGACGGTCAAATCATGTTCAACACCTTTAGTGCTCTAAAGGCAAACGACATGATTTGGAGATACTTCGTTAACAGTTACATGCTGGGAGAAAAACCCTCCGCCCACGAGATATTATTCTGGAACGCGGATACCATGAACATCACCAAAACTATGCAGATATTTTTGGCCCAGAATCTATACCGGGACAATCTTCTCAAAACCGGTGCTCTGAAGCTAAATAACATTCCGCTGGAGCTGCACCGCATTCGCGACGTACCGCTTTACATGATTTCCACCCTAAAGGATCATCTGGTTCCCTGGGAAGCGTCCTTTGATGGCATAAAATTATTCAACACGAGTGTGAGATTTGTGCTGGGCGGATCCGGACATGTGGCCGGCGCCATAAATCCGCCGTTCCGCAATAAATACTGCTACTGGGTAAACGAAAAAATCTCCAACGATGCTCAGGAATGGATAAAAAACGCCACAGAAATCGCCGGATCTTGGTGGACAGATTGGCTCGAATGGATAAAACCCCTGATGGGAGAAATGGTGGCTCCGAGACACATCACGGATTTTTTGCGGGATGCTCCTGGCGTCTATGTCCACGGACCCGCCGACGAGTCACCATCAACCTGAAGTAATTGGGTGTCGCTCTGCCCCGTTGCCAATTAGAGCGAATCGGTAATAATATAAAGATGGAGGCGCCGCATGAATCCGCGCTCATTTATGACAAAATTTGTTTGCAAACGTATCGCTTTTTCCCTATCGTTTATTTTATATACCATAACCGGATGTGCAAATCACCAGAAAAATGAATTTTCTTCTGATCTAAAAAACCAGTTGGCAAAAAAATCTTGTTACATAGTCGATTGTTATGAATATAAATATAAAGATAAAGTGCTAGATCTGTCCAACAATCATCAATTGGAAAATGTATGGATTGGATATGCATCCTGGATCCACCAGCTAAAAGTACCGCCATCACTGATTAACTTAATTATATCCGGGAGTGTTGACGTAGAAAAATCGCTGGATCTATCTGCCTGTAAAGGATTAACCGCGCTGGTTATTGGCTCTTACGCCAAGCTTAGAGACGTAATAAAAATGCCAAATTCCATTACATGCCTGTACATCAATAATCATGCGCAAATATGCGAAAAATTAGATTTATCCCACTGTCATCAATTGAAATTTTTAGCGATTGAAAATGGAGCGCAATTGAAGGAGGTTATATTACCGAGCTCACTGCTTAACCTATTCATCGATTCCGGAGTACACATAAATGGTCTATTGGATTTGTCTAGATGTGAGCAATTGTCAAGTTTTGAAGCTAAACCCGGAGCAAATTTTGAAAATATTTTATTTCCCCAACAATTGCAGAAGGTGACTTTTGGAGAATCTTCGCTCCTGCGAAAAAAGCTTGACCTCTCAAAATGTACACATCTAAAACATCTCGCAATTGGAGATTATTCAAAATTTCCAGAAGGATGTCAGTTACCTCCGTTTTTGAATGAACTCATTATTAGTTTTAAAGTAAACATTGCCGGAGGGCTAGATATGTCCCAATGCCAGCAACTAGAAAAATTATTCATTTATGATCCTGAAATAATCCTAGATCTATCAAACTGCCGAAAATTAAAGGAATTGGAGATTAGTAGCCATAGTCCTATTGGCATGGAATCGCTAGCTGAATTGGAAGAGTTGCGGATTGCTATGGGGGCACGCGTAAATACAAAATTGGATTTATCCCATTGCATAAATTTGAGTTCGTTGGTGATTGAAGATGATGTTGTGATATCGGAAGATGTGGACCTTTCGGCCTGTGAAAAATTGTCTGTTCTGAAAATCGACGCAACAGAAGTGGAATTAAAGAAGGCTCTAATACTACCGGCATCACTCCTGCAGCTGGAAATCGGACCTAGAGTTCGGATAAAAGGAAAAATCGATACATCCAAGTGTAAAAATATTAAAAACTATAAAGTTTTGTGAAATTTCTTGCAAATATCGTTGGTCCGGGACGTGTAGGCCTTGGTTTTCATGTGATCGACTCCTTCCGGACTAAGAAAAACTCATGCACTTCCCAATGCCAGCACTTGATTCTTCAAAAAATATTTTTGCTTTTTTTTATAAATTTAATCAATTTTTAATTTTCAATTGCTATAATGATAATTATTTTGAGGGAAAGAACGATGAAAAACAAGGTTTTATGTCTGCTGGCGCTACTTTTGTCAGCGATAACATGGATGGGAGATATTTTTGCTACTACACCTGTTGAAATAAAAGAAATGTCATCGTTTAAGAATTTACCTCCCCTAAGCAACGACACCAAACCTGTTGAAATAAAAAAAATGTCGTCGTTTAAGAATTTGCTTCCCCTAAGCAACGACACCAAACCGATACCATTAGAATGCTACAGCGCCCTGATAAAAAATCTGAATGAGTTAATGGAGAAAGATGGAGGTCCTACCATCAAAGATTTTACTACGGAAGGTAAAATTCTGGCGCAAGCTGCGCTGTGTGAATGCATGGAGTTTCTGGAAGTGAGGGAATATTCCTCTAGCAACGATGGTAATGTTTTTTCCCTAGATTACTCCTGGCCGAATATACGCCGCATAGCCGAGAAGCTGGCCGATAAAGGTGCAGATGACATTTTGAAAGAAACATTTCATAGGACAAAATATGCGGTAAAATGTATAAATGACGAAGGAAAGGAGGCGGAGTATCAAGGAATCGTCCTAGAGGAAATAATAAAGAATCTAAAAACCTTAGGGAATTTACTAGAAAAAATTGGCGAAGTAGAAAGTAAACGGCAAGAACGTAGCAGAGTGACATTCATAGGAAATCAAATCAATGAGTTTATCAATTTATGTGTTGGAGAAGACGCAGTTTTTGATATCACCTTATTGAATGCCAAAGATCAAGGACTTTTTCGCGCTCGTCTCGGGGAGATGTTGCAGAATTATTCGGGATTTCAGCGTATTTGCTCCATCTTGGCGATGCGATTAATTAATACCATAATGTCAAGAGGCATTAGAGGAGTACGTATCGAGATAGGAGATGAAAGTGGGTTTTCCTTACTGGGGAATAAAATTTATATAACGTCAGATGTACTTGAGGGCAACAATAGCGACAACTATTATGACCAAAACAATGACGGCGAGAATGCAGCTACAATGTACCACGAAATGACCCATTTTTTTCATTCCATGATTAATGGTATTTTTTTTGGAGCCGTAACCAATGGCGGTTTTGAGCGCAGTCTAGAGTCTATGGTTGTGTATAATATTTGCAATAGCAAACATTCTTTACTGGATTTATTCTTTCCAGTTTTATCAGATAAAAAGATGGGCTCCATAGTGAGAGAAATTAAGAAAAAGTTGGAGAATTTAGACCAAAATGCAGATTCTACTAAAAAAGCAATTTATCCCAACTATCAAAAAGTCGTGCAAGCCGGATTCGGTAATTTGCTATTTAAGAATGGAGAAATAGATAAGCTAACATTTGACGATTTGTGCGATGCAGAACGCTTGGCAAAGGCCATTTACATAATGTCTACTTGTATAGCGGACGAGGAGAAAGGAGCACACATCTGGACGTCTGGGGATGAAATGCTCACCATTATGGGGATTGTGCCGTTATTTGTCGATGGCGATAAAATGTATATGTTGGAAAACAGGCAAAATGAGGAAGTCTATAACATCAGAGGAGAAAAAGGAAGAAGCGAATTCCAATCTAACGAGGAAATTAGAAAATTTCGTTACCATGTTGCCTATGCATACAAAGAATTGTTAGAAAGAATAAATTTAGACCTAAATGAACTTTCCGCCCCTATATTGGAATCAAACGAAGTTCCGGGAATTGATGAAATGCAATTTCCAGAGCATTTACCTTTTTCTTCTACTTTGAGTCCAAAGGAACGGACATATGACGAAATCGATAATGATATTCTAGAACAATGCAAAATTTCACTGAATAACTACATTTATGCTCTTGATGAAAGAGAGCAAACAGATCTTGTAAAGTATTTTTGGGAGAAAGGTTACATTAATTTTGTTGAGCTCCCTAGGGAAAAAGAGTTTCCAAAATTTGATTGGGACAATTTTGATTTATCGCCTTTTTTAGAATGTGGCAATCTCGGTATGCTACACTTGATATTGTTAAAACGTGGATATGATTTGAATCCTAAAGAATATAAAGATATTCTGAGCAGCGGCACCAGAGATGTAATTAAAGAAATTGTGGCTGACGTTGACCTTAGCATGGACATTGACGGTTCTAGGCCGCTTAATTGTGTTCTTAAACGCGGCTTTCCTGACATAGCTGAAACGTTGTTGGCTAGAGAAGCAGATGTAATTGCCGTCGACCGTAATGAGTGTGCGCCACTTCATTATGCTGCTATGGGAGGCTATCTTGAGGTAGTTAATGCACTATTAGCTAAAGAAGAAGTAGGTGTAAATGCCGTCGATTATTATACGCGTATGCCACTTCATTATGCTGCTATGGGAGGCTATCTTGAGGTAGTTAATGCACTATTAGCTAAAGAAGAAGTAGGTGTAAACGCCGTCGATTATTATACGCGTACGCCACTTCATTATGCTGCTGAGAACTGCCATCTTGAGGTAGTTAATGCACTATTAGCTAAAGAAGAAGATGTAAATGCCGCCGATCATGATACGCGTACGCCACTTCATTTGGCTGCGAAAAAAGGCCATGTTGTCGTAGTTAATGCACTATTAGCTAAAAAAGAAGTAGATGTAAATGCCGACGATCATGATACGCGTACGCCACTTCATTTAGCTGCTGAGAACGACCATGTTGTCGTAGTTAATGCACTATTAGAAAAAGAAGCAGATGTAAATGCCGTCGACCGTAATAAGCGTACGCCACTTCAT
>JAITQS010000020.1 GCA_031288795.1 Holosporaceae bacterium
CAAAAAATCTCCTGACCCCGTTGTCTGGAGAAAATGGAGAGATTTGGAGATGGATTTTACGGCCTGGAGGATGATATGGGACGTGATGTTGTCTATATACAAATACATCGAAGTCGCAAAAGCCTCTGGGGTAGCGATATTTTGCGGTAATTATCCGTATAGGACAACCCGCAAACCCTCAAACTTGCCAAAAAATTTGGTGGAGCCAAGGGGAGTCGAACCCCTGACCTCTACAATGCCATTGTAGCGCTCTACCAATTGAGCTATGGCCCCAACGAGTTTGGATACTAGCATAAAAAATCTGCGTATGAAAGGATGTGCAGATTTTTTTTGTATTAGGAATCCTAAATTGTTTTTTGTATTTGTGTTAGGGGGTTCGCCGCCGGGAATGAGAAGATTTAAGAAACAACGGATGGTAAGGGCTCTAAAAAATAAATTTGTTTTGTCTTAAAAATTGTAATATCCTTTATTATCAGATTTGGAGTCGTCAAATGCCTATGTTTTCTTTTGATAAATCCTCCTATGAATCCAGATTGCTGGAGCTTCTGCAGGATAAATTTTTTAAGACAGCCCAAAGGAATAAGATATTGGCCAAATGGGCTGCCGGCAGACTGGGTTACAAAAACGAAAGCATGGATCAGTATGTTAGAAACTTGATTTTCTCGTATCTTACCGTGCCCAGCGATCGCAGAATGATCGATAAGATTCTTTTCGACTTTCAACAGGCAAACATACCGGTATCCGAAAACGAAGTGCGAGAAAAAATAAAATCCATAGAAACCAGAATAAAAAATAAATCAGAGATGGATAAACATGTCTGTTGAATTGTCGGAAAAAGGTTTGGTTGCACTATTAACCTTGAATAATCCCGCAAAATTGAACGTTCTTTCCCGGGATTTCATGGAGGAAATTCACGAAAAAATTTGCGACATCGAGAAAAAGTTCAATGTACTGGTGATTACCGGCGGTTCCAAAGCATTTGCGGTCGGCGTCGATGTACGGGAAATACAGGAATTTTCCCACGAAAAGGCGTATCTGGAAAGTTTTATAGATTATCGCTGGGAGAGCATTTTCGACGTAAAAATTCCGGTGATTGCAGCAATTTCCGGCTATGCTCTGGGCGGAGGCTTCGAGCTGGCGCTGATGTGCGACATAATCATAGCCTCCGAAACTGCAGTTTTCGGATTCCCGGAGGTGAATCTCGCCCTAATGCCGGGTATGGGCGGAACCCAGATGCTGACCGGCATAGTCGGCGCCAAAATCGCTTCCGAAATCCTGCTGACGGGGCGCTACGTAACCGCTCCGGAGGCACTGAATCTCGGCATAGTGTCGCAGCTAACGGATCAGGATCTGCTGCTGGAAAAATCTCTGGAGCTGGCGGAAAAAATTTCCCAAAAGTCCGTCATGAGTACGCGCATGATAAAAGACGCCGTGCGACTCGCCCAGAATACCAGTCTGACCCAGGGAATGAAATCCGAACGCCAAATGTTTCGCTCTCTGTTTTCCACGAGTTTTAAACAAAAAGGTGTCGAAGCGTTCCTGAAAAAAAAATAGGATGAATCTGTGTTTTCCCTCCTACAGAATCAGAAAAAATTACTGGTGCAGCTGAAGACCTCCTTTGGCGACGAAATTGTGCTGAAATCGCTCCGGGGATTCGAGTCCCTATCCGAACTATTCGAGTATCGGGTGACTTTTTTGGCGAAGGACAGCGCCATCGATCTGGAAAAAGCGCTGGGGTCTTCGTTTAGCATCACCATAAAATCCGACACCCAGGAGCGGTACGTCAACGGAATCGTGGCGGAGTTCGCACAGGGAGCTACGGAAAATAAAAACGATGTGTACATCACGGAATACACCGCCGTCCTCAGACCAAAACTGTGGCTGTTGGCGCTGGATCGGAATCACCTGATTTTTCAGAAAAAATCCGCCATCGACATAATAAAACAGGTGCTGAAGGACGGCGGCATAAGCGATCTGGACGACAAAACCAAATCCTGCGGAAAAGTAGAACGCGACTACTGTGTCCAATACGGCGAAAGCAGCTTCAATTTCGTTTCGCGGCTGATGGAAGACGAGGGCATCTTTTATTTTTTCAAGCACGAGAGCGGAAAACATACGCTGGTGCTGGCGGATAGCTCCAGTGCCCATGAAAAAATTTCCGGAGAAACCAAAGCAGGATTTGTAAAAAGCGTAAATAACATCTATCCGCTGGGAAAAGTCTTCAATACCCAGATGATAACCGCCGTAAATACCGGAGGATACTCCGCCGCAGACTACAACTATAGCATTTCCCAGACAAAATTATTTAGCAAGCTGGATTCCCAATGGAAAGGAAACATGTTTTACGAGTATCCGGGGAATTTCGCCAAAGCAAAAGAAGGAGACGATCTTTCAAAATTACGGGTGGAGCAATTTGAATTTAATCACTGTTTGTTTAAGGCGTCGTCGACGGTTCCGGGACTAACACCGGGGTTTTCTTTCGAAGTGAAGGATCATCATTGCGCAAAATTTAATCAGGAATACATTGTATATGCGGTCGAGCACTATTTCGATCTGACCGGCGCCGGTGGCCACACCTACGGAAATAATTTTCAGGCTTTTCCCAAGGGGACGGAGTTTCGCCCCCTTCGAAAAACTCCCAAACCACGCATTCACGGCAGCCAGACAGCGGTGGTGGTATGCGCCTCCGGAGAGGAAATCATGAGGAACGAGCACTGCGCCATAAAAGTGCATTTTCACTGGGATCAAATCGGCAAAGACAAGGATAATGAAGAGAGCTCCTGCTGGATACGTGTCGCTCAGCTGATAGCCGGCAGCTCCTGGGGAGCCATATTCATACCCCGCGTTGGACAGGAGGTGGTGGTGTCGTTTTTGGAAGGGGACCCGGATCGGCCACTGGTGGTCGGCTGCGTCTACAACGACCAGTTTCTCCCGCCCTATCCGGACGGAGAAGCCATGAAAACCTGTGTAAAAACCGTGACTTTTAAGGCAGATGAAGGATTTAACGAATTCCGCATAAACGATGAAAAAGACAAAGAAGAAATCTATGTGCATGCTCAAAAAGACATGTACATAAATATATTAAACTCCCGAAAAACAGAAATCGAGGAATCCCACGACACCCTCGATCTTTTTAAAGGATGCAGAATCATAACCCTCAAGGCAGAAGGAGATGATAAGGCGAATCACTCGCTCACCCTCACCAAAGGAGACTGCATTGTGGAGCTGACGGAGGGAGATCAAAAAATCACTCTCACCAAGGGAAATCAGGAAATCACCCTCAAAGAAGGAAACAGAACCTTGACTCTCGAAAAAGGAAAAGAAGATATCACCCTCAAAGAAGGAGATCGAACCGTAACTCTCTCGAAGGGAAATCTTACCTATAAAGTAGAGGGCGATTGCACCATGACATTTTCGGGAAATCTGAAAATTAAGGCCGATGGAGAAATATCCCTGGAGGCCGGAAAAGATGTAAAACAAAAGGCCGGTACGGCTTTCTCCCTGGAGTCAGGCACCGATTTCAAAGTAAAAGCCGGTACTGCACTTTCGGCGGAGTCAGGTACCGATTTCAAAATGAAGGCCGGTACTGCGCTCTCCGCCGAAGCAACCACCGATATGCAGTTGAAAGGCTTAAATATCAAGGCCGAAGCCACCATGAACATGGAAATGAAGGCAAATATGAAAATCGCTCTGCAGGCGAATCTTGCACTGGAGCTCAAAAGTACCTTGTCGGCTAAAGTCGAAGGGGTCATGGTGGAATTGGCCGGTCAGGGTATGGTCAAAGTCGGTGGCCCCATGATCACCATCGGCGGCGGCATGGTCCAATTGGGCTAAATTCTGTGCCTCAAGTTTCACAATTATAATTTGCAAATTTTATGATAATTGATAGTATATATATTATTAAAATTATATTTTGTAATATTATAAAATAATTTTAATATTTTTTTGTTAATATTGAAGGATTTACCAAATGAAAAAAAATAAAATAAAAAATACCTTTTTAGGTGGCGGCTTCTTGTCCTTGGCGCTCTTATGTGGACAAGAAAACCTAAATGCCATGACTGAGTCTAGCGGCTATGGCAACGATAAAGAAACACAACTGAGTTATGCCATACCAAAGAATGACTGGAGAGCAATGTCTAGTATCATCAAGGATGGTGCAGATGTAAATGCAACCCGAAATGGTACATCATTGTTGCATTCGGCTATTGAAAAAGGAATCATTCCTACTCTTATTTTTATTACCGCCGGAGCGAATTTAAATATTATTAATGATTTTAATACTGCACTTCATACGGCGATACAACATCGAAAAATAAATGTTATAAAACTCCTTATTGCACTAAAAATGGACGTAAATGCGAAAAATGTACACGGTCAGACACCTTTGATTAGGGCAATTGCTGATCAAGATGCGGAAATAGAGCAAATACTCTGCAAGGCGGGAGCAAAAAAAGACGTTTTAGTCGAAGAAGACGCTACTATTTTGCATATATTGGCAAAAGAAAGTGATTGTTACCTGAATACGCCGCAAAAAAAATCATCTGCCGATTGGATTGAAAAGTTTGTGAAAAAAGGTTTCGACCCGAATTTCAGAAACAAATTCGGAGAAACTCCTTTACATTGGGCTGTAAATGCTGGTCAAAAAGCGAATGCAGACCGGCTCAGGGCGTTGGGAGCCAAAGACGACGTCACCCAAAATATGCACCGTGCAGTGCATTTCAGAAACCCAAAGCTAATAGCAAGAACACTGGAACACCATCCGGATATGATAAATGCTCGGGACGAGAATTTGGATACTCCGTTGCATATTGCTGCGCGTCTGAAATCTGTTGAAAGCCTAAAGTCTTTAATTGCGTTAGGAGCAGATCCCAATGCCCTCAATAGAAATGGGACTCCGCTGCATATAGCAGCTGCTCATGGATATATTCCTACTATAGATGCTTTGATTGCCCATGGAGCCAAATTGGATATATACAATAATGGTCACAAGCATTATCGCGAAGAATACATAAAGGCAGAACTACCCATAGGAACGCCGCTGCACGTGGCCGTAGCCGAAAATCATGTTTCGGCCGTAAAGTTTCTCCTTAGCAAAGGAGCAAATCCAAATCTGCAGCAATGTGAATCAGAAGAAACTCCTTTATGCTATGCTATAGAAAAGAAGAATCTGGAATTGGTAAAAATTCTCTTGGATGCCGGTGCCAACCCAAATATTCCGGATTATAAAGCTCCTCTACTTCTTGCCATAGAAAAGCATGATGTTCCTATATTGCGAGCTCTTCTGAATACGAAAGGAATAGATGTAAATGTCAGTAGTGAACCGGCGCTGTGCAAAGCCGCTAAATATAAATATCATGATATGGTCGAGCTTATCCTCGCAACAAAGGGAGCAAATCCGAATTCATTGGATGGAAATGGACACTCGGCGCTGCGTATTGCGGTAGAATATGCCGAAGATGGTCTCGTGACGGAGGCTCTTGTTAGGGCCGGAGCAGATGTAAATTTGCCAACTCGGGAAAGAAAAAGGACTCCCCTACACACGGTTGTATCAACGTCTCAAAATGTTGATGTGATCAAAATTTTGATTAAAAATAAAGCGGATCTAGAAGCAAAAGAAAACTGGTTTGAAAATACTCCATTGCACCAATTAATGGAATCCCGGCCAACAGTTCCGTTGGTACAGTTGCTATTAGACGCCGGAGCAAATGTAAATGCAATAAATGACTGTGAAATGATGCCGTTGCACATATTAATGCAAGAAAATCCAACAGCTCCGTTGGTACAGCAGCTATTAGGCGCCGGAGCAGATGTAAATGCAAAATGTGCCTGTGATCGGACTCCGTTGCACCAATTAATGGAAAACAATCCAACTGTCCCCGTGGTACAGTTGCTATTAGATGCCGGAGCAGATGTAAATGCAAAATGTACCTGTGATCGGACTCCGTTGCACCTATTAATGCAAGAAAATCCAACTGTCCCCGTGGTACAGTTGCTATTAGACGCCGGAGCAGATGTAAATGCAAAATGTACCTATGATCGGACTCCGTTGCACCTATTAATGGAAAACAATCCGACTGTTCCTGTGGTACAGTTGCTATTAGATGCCGGAGCAAATGTAAATGCAGTAAATGACTCTAAAATGACAGCGTTACATATGCTAATGAAGAACAATAAGATAATAATGGAAACCGATCTTATCGTTCCGTTGGTACAGTTGTTATTAAATTCCGGAGCGAATGCAAATGCAAAGAATAACTCTGAAATGACACCACTTCATCTACTATGGGAAAAACATGCCGTGATGTTGGGAAACAATCGGGTTGCTTATGCGGCACATTTATTGTCTGGTGGGCGAGATGTATTTGGAAACAATAAGCAATAGCAGCTATTTAATCTGTCGGTGGCATATTTTTTAGCTCCGAGTTGCCGCATAAAATGACGACTGTTGACGGAAAGCACAGTCGTCATTTCGAGACCATTGCCCCAAGATCCCAGAATATGTAGTCTCAAATTTTCGAAACGTTCCAAAATGTCAACGAGCGCAAAATTAGGGGAAGGGGCTTGATAAATTTGAGTGTTCGTATATTATGGAGCTTACTGCCTGGTAATTTTTTGCTGGATACTGATTTTCAATGCTATGGGAAAGCTTTTATGTCTCAGAAATGTCACGTATATTCTCGGGAAGATTTTGTTCATTTAAGAAAATCAGGAGAGCTTGCGGCCCATATTCTTGATTATATTACGCCCTATGTAGCGGAGAGCATAACGACTCTGGAACTCGATAGGCTATGTCATGAGGAGATTTTGAGGAACAACGCCACCTCGGCGACATTGGGCTACAACGGCTATCCGAAATCGACGTGCATTTCGGTAAATTATGTCGTCTGTCATGGAATTCCATCCGATAGAAAATTAGTAAACGGCGATATTCTTAACATCGACGTCACGGTTAAATTCAATGGATGGTACGGAGATACAAGTCGCATGTATATGGTGGGAACACCATCTCCGAGAGCGCTGGAACTAATCAACACCACCTATGACGCCATGATGCTGGGCATAGATCTAGTGAAGCCGGGAATATATCTGGGAGACATAGGCTACGCCATCCAGCATTTTGTGGAAGCAAGAAAGTTTTCCATCGTACGCGACTACTGTGGGCACGGAATAGGACGCGTGTTCCACGATGAACCTGCGGTTCTGCATTACGGAAAACCAAGAAGCGGTGTCCTATTGGAGCCGGGAAACGTCTTTACCATAGAACCTATGGTAAACATGGGCGGATACAAAACTAAAGTTTTATCCGATGGCTGGACCGCAGTCAGCTGCGACCGCTCCCTGTCCGCACAGTTCGAACACACCATCGGCGTGACGGAAGATGGCTACGAAATTTTTACGATGTCTAAGCGAGAAATGCATAAACCACCCTATGATATCACGACCACTTGACCAAAAATATAATTTAGGACACCGCAAAAGGCTAAAAAAAAGATTTGCCGCCGATCCTGCCAGCTTTCCCGATTATGAACTGCTGGAATTGCTTATGTTCTATGTTTTTGCGAGAAAAGATACCAAATCATTGGCTAAAACATTGCTAAGCCACTTTAAAACCCTCGGACGCGTCATGAGCGCCAACGCAACAGAATTAAAGAAAATTCCCGGTTTGGGAGAAAGCGCTGCAAATTTACTGACGGCAGTTCACGAAATATTCAATAGAATCCACCTGGAATCCCTAAAAGAGCAAGACATCGCCATTTCTTCCAGTGATCAGGTGCTGGAATACTATAAAGGTCTTCTGGAAAACGAAAAAAAAGAACAACTGCGTCTAATGCTGCTCAATAATAAAAATAAACTCATCGCTGATAAACTGATGCAAAGCGGCACCATCAATCAAACGGCCATATATCCGCGGGAAATAATAGAACTCGCTCTGGAATACGGAGCTAGTGCCATGATAATGGTGCATAATCATCCGAGTGGAGACCCGCAGCCTTCGCGGCAGGATATCATCACAACAAAAAGTATCGCCGACATTGCCCAAAAACTCGATATATTGCTGCTGGATCACATTATTATCGGAAAAAACAGCAGCAGGTCACTCAAAGAAATGGGGCTGATCTAGAGGAGGCGGTCTTGGGAAAACAAGCTTTTTTTATACCCAGTACCGGGATTGATTAGCCATTGCGGTCCCGATGATGGCTGCTACAGAATGTATTCCGGCAGTCATTGGAATAATCAAAGATGAATTTTGATATAGTCTCTCCATTTTGACAACGTGCTCCCAATTAAAAAAAAGAAATACAATAAAATATTTTTTATAAATGCAACGCATGGTTGCATTGAAAAAATAAATACACATCCTATAATACATGTGATATTGTAAAGAGGATTTGAAAGATAACATCAATACTTAAATACATATTATTTTTTGAGTATTAACTAATTTTTTACTTATGTTTGTTATTATTTTGGTTATGGAGAATTGATATGAAGGAAAATTACTTAGAAGCTATATCGCTGATCGAAAGATTGCATCGATTGTTTTTGGAAGTTATTAAATGTGAGTTGGATGGCCTCAAGGTTGAAGACATAAACAATGTGCAGGCGTTAGTTCTCTATAATTTGGGCGGTGAGCAAATTTCTATAGGTGAGCTGACTACTAGAGGCTGCTATCTTGGATCAAATGTATCCTATAACCTAAAAAAAATGGTGCAAAATGGATATATTGATCAGATGACTTCTAAACATGATAAAAGATCTTTTGTGATAAAGTTATCTGCCAAGGGCACTGCACTGTGTAAAAAAATCGATGTCGCTTTGGATAAGCATGTTTCTACATTAAAATCGGAAGACTTTGACGGAATAGATGAACTGGTGAGTATCCTTAGAAAATTGGAGATATTCTGGAATAAAGTTTCTTTCCAAAGAATTCGCTTTGGTGTAAATACGCGGAAATCACGCTAGTCAGGACCGTGCTTTCGGCATATTGCTCCAGATGCCATATTGCTGTATTTAATTCGTAGGATTATAAGGTGTTTTTAGTATTTTTTTCCAATCGGGTTCTTCAGCGGAAATTGCCATAACGCCCAGGATAGGTCCGATTCTGCGAATAATTTTTGCCGCCGTAGGAGCTGCGTTCCAGCCGGCGGTGGCGTATCCGCTAGTTTTGGCCGATGCTTTTGGTTCATCCAGCAGCACATACACCGCATACAGCGGATTCGTCATGGGGAAGGCTCCGATGAATCCGCAGTAGTTGGCATTTTTCACATAATGTCCTTTTTGGAGTTTTTCGGCCGTACCGGATTTTCCTCCGACGCAGTAGCCGGGCACGTCGGCAAATTTATTTTTTCCCTCGGTGACGTTAATTCTCAGAAGCGCTCTCAATTGACACGATACTTTCGGAGATATAATCGCTTTTTCCGAGAGGGCTCTTTCTTTTTTGAGGAGGGTAGGTGGAGCCAGCAGTCCATCATTCAGTAGTCCGGAAAAAATGCTGACGAGATGCAGTGGGCTCAGCGCTATCCCATGGCCAAATGATATGGTCATGGCGCTTACGCCGTTCCACTGGCGCGGATATATGGGATGCTGACTTTCGCTTAGTTCGCAATATATGGGATCCAGTAGACCGATTTTTTTAAAAAATTGTTTCTGGGCGGTGGCTCCGACCTCCAGCGCAATTTTTGCTGATCCAATATTGGAGGAGTATTTTAAAATTTCCTCAACCGACAGGAATCTCGCCTCTCCCCTGAAGTCATGTATGGTGAATTTGCCGATTTTTATGGGATATCTGGCATCGAATTTGCTAAATGGGGTAATTTTTCCGGTTTCCAGCGCCATGACGGTGTTGAATATTTTGGCGGAAGATCCGGGCTCAACGGCGGACGAAACAGCCATATTGAAGTGCTCCTTATCCGTTGGATTGGAGTTTTTGTTGGGATCGAAATCCGGCAGCGAGACCATCGAAATAATTTCTCCGGTGGATATTTTCATGACCAGTGCGGCGCCGCCCAGGGCGTTGAATTCTTGGAGGCTTTTTTGTAGTTCGTCGTGCACGGCATGCTGTACCTTCATATCGATGGAAAGGATTAGCGGATTATTCTGTGATTTCAGCATTTCATCGAAGACTTTCTCGATGCCGGCAATGCCGATGTTATCGACGTCTGTTCCTCCAATAACATGCGAAAGCAGATTTTTATCCGGATAGACTCTTTTCTCGGTTTTCAAAAAATGTAACCCCGGAATCCCTTGGTTCAGCACCAATTGCTCTTTTTTCGGGGATAAATGCCGTCTCATCCAGACGAATTTTTTTGCCGAAGAGAGTTTTTCCCGGATATTTTTTTCGTCCAGATCCGGAAACACTTCCATCAGCTTGTGGGTGGCCTCGTTGAGGTCCATGATCTCATGGGGACAGGCGAACAGCGACACCGTGGGCAGACTAGTGGCGATTATGTTGCCGTTTCTATCAATGATGTCGGAGCGAGAAATTATTGGGGGAAGTGAATCGAAGAATTTGTCCCGCTGATTTCCGTTTATTATCATGATGTGCACCAGTCGTACTATCAGCAGCGAAAACAGCAGCAAAAATACACTCACGGACATAAATACCCGCTGCTTCGCCATTTTTATGGAACGAGACGCAACCGAATAAATATTATTTCCCATCATCTGGTACGTATCCTACGTCTAAAACCACCTAAACAGATAGCAGAAAAAGTTATAAAAACTCTGGGTTATGGAAGAATTAACATTACAACAAAAATTCACAATTGTCGTGAACAGAGACTTTATTTTTTGGCTTTCGGAGGTTTTTATTTGGGAATTTCCGAATCCCTGCTTTACGAGTCTTGGTTCTACTCCGCAGAATTGTATGGCATGTTTCCAGGCTCTGCTGAAATAATGGTCGAAGGGCATTTCTATGGGGAAAAAATTCTTGAGTAATTTATGGGCGGTTTTTCGGTTGATCATGTAGGCTCCGGCGTGCTTCACATTGGTCAAATACAGAACCAATTTTTCGTCATATGGCAGCTCCGCTATCGATACCGGATGACCATGGTGATTCGCTTCGAAACTAACTATATCCCACTTATGCTTTTTTTGGACGAGGCTCTTGGCGAGTACCGATAATTTTCGCGGGTCAAAAGTCACATCATCTTCGAAAATAATGGCGAATTCGCTGTTGGACAGCAAAAATTGCTTCAGTGCTTTTTCATGACTGAGAGCGCAGCCAATGGTGCCCGGTTCCGGTAGCATTTTGAAAATATATTTATAGGCGTCTATGCATGCAAGCTTCTCTATTTCCTCCGGAGAGATTTTTTGACCGTCGACCGCAGGAATTATTTCGTAGGGAAAGTTCAAGGAAGAAATTTGCGGCAAAACGTGGGCCAGTCGCTCCGGAGCACGCTCGAGATTTATGATGTAGGATGTGATTTTTCCGCTATTGACTTCTTTAAATTCCGGCAGAGTCTTTCGGGCGTTATCTATTGTGTCCAGAAGATGGTGCCGGTTCATTGGGCGGACAAGATTCATGGGAACCCAACGAAATTTTCCTCTATGTCTGATAATACTATAAAGTCTCCACGGCCACGGCCACGGCAGAATAGTTGGCACCAGAAGCAAAAACAAGAACGTACAAAAAAGTGGAACATCCATAGATCTAAATAGAGCACGTTTTGAAAAAACGCCCCCACAGTCAAAAAAAATAATGAGTTTGAAAAAAATAGCGATTGATATTGCACTTGATATTGCACTGATCATGATTTGTATTAATTTATATTTCATGGGTTTAACTCACATATTATGGGGGCGTGGTCCGACGGGCGCGGGAGTTCTCGGGCAAAACGCAATACCTCGCCGTTTTTAAAAATCCCGCAGGCTTTGGGAGACAAATAAAAATGATCCAGCCGGAACCCCACATCCTGTCTAAAATTACTCGAACGACGGTAATCCCACCAGGTGAGTCCTTTTTGCTCGAGGATATCCCGGAAACCGGCATCTCGTATATTTTTTAGGAGACTCCTCTCGGGTTCCGAGCACATAATGCCATCGTAGTCCGGACGGGGTGCGTCAGGGGCGTGGGGAGCAACATTGAAATCGCCGCCGGCAACGAAAACTTCAGCTTGGAAAGCGGCAAATTTTTTCTCCAGATCCCGAAGAAAATCCAACTTATGGTAATATTGTTCGGCGCCGATCATCTGACCGTTGGGAACATAAACAGAAGCCACAAAAACTCCTCCGGTAAAGGCCTCCAGATAGCGAGCTTCCGAGCAGAAATCGCCTCTTACTTCCTCCAGCATGTGCTTGGAGAAAATAGCAACGCCGTTTCTACCCTTCTGGCCTTTTAGGGCGACGTTATAGCCGAGATCATCGAAATATTCCACCGGAAATGCATGGTCTTCTACCCGTGTTTCCTGTAGCAATAAAACGTCCGGACTGAATTTATGGATTACGGTCATGACGGAGTCGATTCTTGCTCGAATTGAATTGACGTTCCAGGAAATTATTTTCATGTTACCACCTTGACATGGCATTCAAAAAAAAAGCTATCGGTGCCATGTCTTACGCTTTTTCCAGTTTCTTTATCTCGGACAAAAAATCGAACATCCCGGAACATTTTCCCAGAATGCAGAAGCCCATTATACCTATGCCAATTACCGCCAACAGTACGAAGTTTCTTGTCATTCCGCCGGCCAAGTAGCAGGAATTTGCATAATACAAGTTCATCAAAAATATCAATGCCCACATGGCGGTGGAGACGGCAAATTGCTTCAGACATTCTTTTATGGTATCGCAGGTGATTTTTATGGTACCCAGTTTTTTGAGGGCGAACAGCAGATACAGCACATTGCACCAGGCGGACAAAGACGTCGCCAGAGCAATTCCCGTGTGTTTCATAAACGGCATCAGCAGAACAATAAACAGAAGATTGGCTACGATGGAAATTATGCCTCCATTTAGCGGAGTTTTTGTGTCTTTGTGGGCGAAAAACGTTGTGGTAAGTACTTTGGTAACCATGTAGGACGGCAATCCGAAGGCGAATGCCGCAAGTGCCGGAGCCGCCGCAATCACCTGCTCCGGACCAAAGTTACCTCTGCCATACATGGCCGCCGTTATCGGCTCATTTAGCGAAATAAACAAAATAGCCGCCGGTAAGGTAAACACAAAAGCAAACAATAAGCCGAGATTCATTTGCTTTTGAGCACTAGTGTTATCTTTGGCGTGTACAGCTTTGGTCAACGGTGGTAGAAGAGCGGTACTGAAGGCAATTCCAAGTATGCCCACCGGAATCTGATTGACATGATCCATATAATAAAAATACGAAACTGCTCCGGTCGGCAGAAACGACAGCACCATAAAATCAATTAACACATTCAGCTGCCAGACGCCGGCTCCTATGGCACCGGAAATCAATTTTTTGAAAAATTGTTTCACCTCGTCAGTCATGGCGGACAGATCAAAACCAATGTTTAGACCGCACCATTTCACATTTCCCCAGAGAATCGCCACCTGGATAATTCCTCCGAGAAATGTGGCCCAGGCCATGGTGTAGGCGCTGCTGGGAAAAAACAGCGTTCCCGCAAATAAGGCAATAATAACACAAAAGTTCAATATTAACTGCGCCGCTGCCGGCATGGCAAATTTATTAATGGTATTTAATACACCGCCAAATAACGCCACCAAAAAAGATGCGGCAATGTAGGGCGAGCAAATTCTTCCCAAATTAACCAAATGCGTAAATTTTTCAGACGAAGTTTCGATTCCAGGAGCGTAGCCGTGAATGATATAGCGAAAAAAAATCAAACAAATGATCATTATAAATGAAACAAGAAATACTAACCACGTCAGCACCTGAGAAGCAATTTTTTGAGCTTCCTCAGGTCCTTTGTCCTTTATGGCGTTGGAAAATATTGGAAGAAATGATGCGTTGAAGGATCCTTCCGCGAATAATTTTCTCAACATATTTGCGAACTTAAATGCAAGATTGAAGGCATCAGCAAATATAGTAGTTCCCAGAATGTTTGCCTGAACCGTATCTCGGAGAATGCTGCTCAGGCGATAAGCCATGGTCCATCCGCCGACGGTGACCACATTTTTTATCAAACTCATGATTACCTCTAAAACTAAGTGTTTTCTAGATAGCATGGAATTTTTTCCAATACAAGATTGTTTCTCGTGCTTATATGCCGCACTGTAAAACCATGTCATTTATGGCTGACCCTAGGGCGATCTGAATTGTAACTGGTCGATGAATTCTGGGCTCCAAAGGCTGTTGCTTTTTTTTATGGGCTAAAGTATAACTCGATCATGCGGATATATTGCAAAAGAAAATCGCAAAATCCAAGCAAATTTTAGGGCGGAGGGATCTTAGGATAAACTTTTGGAGGAGAGAGTCATGGCGAAAAAAATGGGATTTGGCGCTGTTCTGGCCATAGTATTTGGGAGCCAGATAGGGTCTGGTATATTTATATTGCCGTCTACTTTAGCACCCTATGGAAAATTCGGAGTATATGGCTGGGCTTTGGCCGGATTGGGTGCCATATTGCTAGCTCTTGTGTTTGCGAATCTTTGCTCCAGATATCCTCTTGTGGGGGGACCTCACGTCTATGTCAACGCGGTGTTCGGTAGGACTCCAGGTTTTTTTATTGGCTGGGCCTACTGGCTGATATCCTGGATAAGCAGCACCGTTGTGGTTGTGTCCAGCGTGGCGTATCTGACTCCCGTTATCGGAGATATGTCTACGTCTATGACGCTGTTGGTCGAGATTTCATTGCTCTTATGGATCACTGCCGTTAATTGTAGAAGTGTGGAATCCGCCGGAAGACTCGAGTCAGTGCTGGTATTTCTTAAGTTCATTCCGTTTGCGGTCGTGCCCGCCATGATATTTGGGCATTTCGACACCGCAAACATAGTCGTGGCGGATCATTACGCGACGGTTTCGGATTTTAAATTGATAACCAAGGTGATTTCCATATGTTTCTGGGGATTCATTGGAGTAGAATGCGCTACGACTCCCGCTGGCTTCGTGCACAATCCATCCAAGACTATTCCCCGAGCCGTTATTTTGGGTACCTGCGGAGTGGCCGCCGTATATATACTAAATAATACCATCATCATGGGAGTGATCCCGGGGCATATATTGGCCAACAGCAAAGCTCCGTTTGTGGATGCCCTAAGCGTGGCCGTAGGGGGAAATTCATCTTTTTGGCTTACGTTACTATCTCTGGTGGCGTCCATCGTTTGCATAGGTACATTGAACGCCTGGGTACTTACCTCCGCTCAAATATCCTTGGGATTGGCGCAGGATAAACAGCTTCCTAAATTGTTTGGCAAAAAAAATCGCTTTGGAGCTCCCTACGTGAGTATCCTAATAAGCAGTGCCGGCACGATACCAGTACTCATACTAACAAAATACGAAAATATGGCCGAGCAGGTGACGTCCCTCATCGACATCTCCGTAAAAACCTTCATCGTGGTTTATTTGGTTTGCTGTATGGCATTTCTGAAAATATCGTTCCGGGAACGCAAAATCTGCAAAAGCATCATAGGAATAATGGCAGCGATGTTTTGCGGATTGATGTTATGCGATTCCGACCTTCGGTCTGTGCTTGTGGTATCCTCTTTCTTCCTTAGCGGATTCCTGATGTTACCACTAGCGCGTCGCTATAATGATAAGTAATGAGGAAATTCTTGCCTTTTTGGCGGCGGTTGTGATATAATCATGAAAGAAGTGGTGGGGAATAATTTTATGGATATAAAAATAGAAACGGTTTCTGAGGAAGGGACGGATTTACTGGCTCCCAGTTGCGATTTTGTTTTTCGCAATATTTTTGGACGAACGGCCACAAAGCCGAGCTCATAAGCCTGCTGAACGCCATTCTGAACGGGAATCCCCACATAAAGGAGCTGACCATCGAGAACGGCGACATTCCCAAAGACATAGAAAATGG
>JAITQS010000043.1 GCA_031288795.1 Holosporaceae bacterium
GCGAAAAACAAAATCGCAACTGGGAGCCAGTAAATCCGTCCCTTCCTCAGAAACCGTTTCTATTTTTATATCCATAAAATTATTCCCCACCACTTCTTTCACAATTATATCACAACCGCCGCCAAAAAGGCAAGAATTTTCTGGGATTTTTCTTACCACCCACCCAGGGCTATTAAGAAACCGTATTCGTGTTCCGCAAGTTTTTGTCATTTCTTGAAAAGACCCTTTTTTCATTACATCTCTTCTTACGCAAGAATTAAATTGCTTTGCATGTCGGTATTTCATATTGATTCATTTTTGTTTATATGTTACGCATATATATTTTTCGGCATGGACGCTTAGCTCAGCGGTAGAGCATTACCTTCACACGGTAGGGGTCGCAGGTTCAATCCCTGCAGCGTCCACCATTGGATAGCCATTTACTATGTACAGAATAGAAGAGCGAATCATATCGTGGTTTTTGGATTTGGTAAAAAAGGTCACGGGGAAACATTTTTTAGTGTTTGTGCCGTCCATTTGGATGATAATTTTTTTCATATGCCCTTGTTTAATTCTCATTAAAATAAGTTTTTCGGAGAGTTTGATTGCCTCTCCCCCCTATACGTCCATTGTGGACATGGTATCCGACTACACGCTGCAAATTCGTCTGAATCTGGGAAATTATTTGGTATTGTTCACCGATGAAATGTACATTCGCGGATTCATAACCTCATTTCTGATCGCCGTAGCCTCCACTGTATGCTGCCTGATAATTGGTTTTCCCATGGCCTATGCCATAGCGAGATCGTCTAAGAAGTACCGGAGCATACTGCTGATGCTGGTTCTACTGCCATTTTGGACATCGTTTCTTATTCGGGTTTATGCCTGGATCATGCTTTTGAGTCCCAGCGGATTCATTAACACGCTGCTGATGAAATTAAATTTAATTGATGTGCCACTGCAGCTAATGAACAATTCCTATGCCGCTTGTATTGGGATCATATACACCTATTTGCCATTTATGATTTTTCCGCTATACGGTGCCATCGAAAAAATCGACTATTCGCTGCTGGAAGCTGCCTACGATTTAGGCAGTACTCCCCTGAGGGCGTTTTTTTCCATTGTTGTTCCGCTGGCAGTTCCGGGGGTATATGCCGGATCGGTGTTGGTATTTGTGCCGGCCATCGGCGAGTTTGTCATACCGGAGCTTCTGGGAGGAGCTCAGACGCTAACCATAGGGCGTCTAGTTTGGAACGAATTTTTCGGAAATATGTCCTGGCCAACGGCGGCGGCGCTGTCTATTATTTTACTTATTTGCGTAGTATTTCCCATAGTGCTTGCAAAAAAACGTGAGGAAATCAATCTGTTGGCAAAGGAGTAGAAGATGCGAACAAGATGGTTGAAAATAGTGCTGGCCATGGGATACCTGTTCCTTTATTTCCCGCTGATTTGCATCGTCATTTACTCCTTTAACGAGTCAAGATTCGTTGCCGTATGGTCTGGATTTTCTCTGAAGTGGTACAAGGCGTTGTTTTCGGATCCAATTATGCTGCGTGCTACGGTTACCAGCTTAAAAATAGCCTGCATATCGGCTACGGTATCGGTGATATTCGGTACAATTGCCGCCATAGTGATAACACGACTCCCGATATTCCGTGGGAAATCGTTTTTTATCGGTGCCGTTACGGCTCCTCTGGTCATGCCGGAGGTGGTCATGGGATTGTCGCTACTTATGCTTTTCGTCGGTATGGAAAAATATTTCGGATGGCCCAACGGTCGAGGCACCACCACCGTCATAATTGCCCATATCACCCTGACGCTGTCCTACGTAACAATGGTGGTGCAGGCGCGACTGCAGGACCTGGATCGATTCATCGAAGAGGCGGCTTTGGATCTCGGAGCTTCTCCGCTGAAGGTATTTTTCGTTATAACGCTGCCCATGATATCACCTAGTATCGTGGTCGGATGGCTGCTGTCGTTTGCATTGTCGCTGGACGATGTGGTGATAGCAAGTTTCGTCGCCGGTCCCGGATCAACCACGCTTCCCATGATTGTGTTTTCCAGCTTGAGATTCGGCATATCTCCGGAAGTTAATGCCTTGGCAACTATTTTGATGACTGTGCTCTCGATTGGTGTAATAATATCCGCTGCATTCATATATAAAAAACAAAATCGTAGGGATCATGCATGAGATAATGGAGAAAAAAATGAAACCATATATTATTGTGTTCGGAAACGAAAAAGGAGGCACAGGAAAATCAACATTAGCCATGCACATATCCGTTTATTTACTGAATTCGGGATTCCAGGTGGGTACCATAGACGTCGACGCCCGACAGGGAACATTTACCCAATACCTGGAGCATAGAAAAGCTTCTCCATTGGATCTTACCTTGCCTCAGCACATGGCCATTGCCAAAAGTTCGTTGGAAGATAAAGAAAAAGCTAAGGCAGACGAATATGATCGCTTCTGCCGAGCTCTGCAGCAAATGTCCACCTGCGATTATCTGGTGATAGACACCCCCGGAAACGATACTTTTCTTTCCCAGCTGGCTCATTCATCTGCGAATACCCTCATTACTCCGTTGAATGAAAGCTTTGTGGATCTGGATGTGCTGGTAAAAATATTCGGAGATAATCTCAAAACAATGCGTCCGAGCATTTACGCGGAAATGGTCTGGAATCAGAGAAAGGAAAGAGCCAAAAAAGGTCTAAAACCCACCGATTGGATCGTGGTAAAAAACCGCCTGAATACCTTCTATAGCAAGAACAGAGGTGATGTCAACATTGTGCTGGAAGAATTGTCCAAAAGAATAGGATTTCGACTCGGGATTGGCTTCTCCGAGCGAGTTATTTTTCGCGAATTGTTTTTGTCGGGCACAACCCTGCTGGATATGGAAAATACGGGACATTCGCTGAGTCTATCTCATGTTTCCGCAAGACAGGAACTTCGGGAGCTGGTTGACTTTATGAAACTACCATGCCAGATAGCCGCCTAGTTATGTTGTTTTGTAATTTTGGAGTTAGCTTTGTCATATATGGTGCAAAAATTTGGTGGAACATCCGTTGCAACGCTGGATAGAATAAAAAACGTTGCCGCCCTGGTTTCCCAAACCAAAAAAACTCATCCAAACGTTGTTGTAATTGTGTCGGCAATGGCCGGCGTAACCAATAAGTTTGTGCAATACGCCAACGGCATGAACACCTACGAGGGAAATCCCGAATACGACAGCGTCGTTTCCTCCGGCGAGCTGGTTACGGCCGGACTCATGGCAATGGCCCTCGGCAACGCAGGTCTGCAAGCCAGATCCTATTCCTCTTGGCAGGTACCGATCTTCACCGACCATAGATTCGGCCGCGCCGTTATTCAAAATGTAGAACCATCCCACCTGCTGGCGGATATGGAAAATGGCATTATCCCGGTGGTGTGCGGATTCCAGGGGATTAGTCCAGCTAATCGCGTAACGACACTGGGGCGTGGCGGATCTGATCTGACCGCCGTGGCCGTGGCCGCCGCCGTGAACGCCGACATCTGCGAAATATATTCCGACGTAGATGGCATCTATACGGTGGACCCTAATTTGTACCCGGAATCCAAATTGCTGGAATACATAGGTTATCAGGAAATGCTAGAAATGGCATCCAATGGCGCTAAGGTCATGCAGGAGCAATCCGTTGCCTATGCTCTAGAGAAAAATGTAAAAATACGCGTCGCCTCCAGTTTTACCCTCTGTCCGGGCACCATTATCTCGGAAAGGAATTCCGGCAGAAAAGTCTGTGGATTGGCGGTGGTTCCGCGTCTGGCGCAAATAAAAATCAGCCCAAAAAATCCCAGTGACCTCCCAAAATTAATAGCCCTATTGGCGGAAAATTTCATCTACAGCGACGTTATTGGCCAAAACTCCAAAAAAACCAGCCTAATGGTGGACAAAAAAAAAGCACTTCTCGCCATTAATCTGCTGAAACAATGCGACGGCGTCACCTGCGCAAAACAAGAAATTGCACAGCAATCCATGGCAAAAATAAATGTGGTCGCTGCAAATAATTCCGAAGAAATAACAAAAGACTTGGTAAAAGAACTGGAAAAGCATAAAATGAAACCGTTTCGCTATTCCACCAATGCCTGCAGCACCAGTCTGATTATTGCCGGCGATAAATTGGCAGAAACAATAGCTCTGTTACATAAATATTGTGAGTTGGACAAATGAAAAAATATGAAAAAATTAGAAAAATGATGGAACGTGGCTGCCAAATCCTCGGATCAGATTACGCCATCCTCGGCGGAGCCATGACCTGGATTTCAGAAGCAAATCTTGTGTCCACCATGTCTAATGCCGGAATGTTTGGGGTTTTGGCCTCCGGAGCTATGGACGGAGATCTCCTAAAAAACGAAATTACCCTTACCCAATCCAAAACAAAGCGCAATTTCGGCGTGAATATCATTCTTATGAATCCAAAATTGCCGGATCTCATCGACGTCTGCGGTGAAAAAAAAATTTCACACGTGATACTGGCCGGCGGAATCCCGGACAAAGATCTGATGGACAAAATTCATTCCTATGGTATGCAGGTTTTTTCCTTTGCTCCGTCGTTGTCCATCGCCAAAAGACTTTTTCGCTACGGAATTGATGCCATCATCCTAGAAGGTAGCGAGGCCGGAGGACATGTCGGTCCCATCTCCACTACGGTGCTGCTGCAGGACATTATGTTGAATATTAACGAATATCCGGTTTTCGTCGCCGGTGGCATATTACGGGGAGAAATTTTCGCCAGTATGCTGCTGTTGGGAGCGGTCGGCTGTCAGCTGGGAACAGTTTTTGCCTGTGCAAAAGAGTCGATCGCCCATGAAAATTTTAAAAAAGCGCTCCTCAGAGCAAACGCCAAAGACGCCGTAACACCGGTTCAACTGGACAAAAAATTTCCCGTCGCTCCGGTGCGTGCCATAGAAAATCTTGGAACCACCGAGTTTATGGCTAAACAAAAAGAAATACTCCGACAATTCGAAAATCACGAGGTATCGCTGGAAGAAGGACGTCTGCTGCTGGAGCATTTCTGGGTCGGCGCTCTGAGAAGAGCAGTCCAAAACGGCGATGTCGAGCGCGGATCGCTCATGTCCGGCCAAATCGTCGGCGTCGTGAAAGAAGAAAAAAGCATCAGCGAAATCATGAGTACCCTCCTCACGGAAGCAGAAAATTTTCTAGATAAAAATAAAATCTGTTGAAAACTCAGACAATATGGAATATTCAGGCTCAATCGGGATAAAATGTTGCTTTTATTTTACTTTCTATATCAGCCGCCACAAATACAATTTTTTGGGACGACCGGTGGCCGAAAGTTACACCACAACAGGACCTGCCTACTCCAAAAAATGATGCAATAACACTCTCCAGAGCCTCGTTTGCCTCTCCATTTTGAGGAACCGCCCTGACCGCTACCCTAATTCGATCCCCCCTGAGACCAACGACCTCATTGCGAGAGGATTTCGCTACAACTTTTACCTTCAAATATATGCCATTTTTGGACTTCTCGTAGCAAAGATCGTTTTTGAAATTATTGAGCATGGACTAATCATAGAACAGATGATCGGTGATATCAAAATATTTCAACAATTCTACTCCATTGGGATTAATGGCCATATTCACCTGCCACATTTTCACACCGGCTTTCATGGATTCTCGCACGGCGTCTCCGATGATTTTATTCTGTTCCGTCCGCTTGGGAGGAGTGAAAATCGGAGCATCGTACACAAAACACACTAGCATAAGCGCATTTTCATTGTTTTGTAATCGATTTTTGAGCTCGCTGATGTGCCGCACGAATCTCTCGGAAGAATTGGCGCAGAGGGTAGAGCACGGACGTTCTCCTTCGGCAAAGGCAAGAAATTGCAAAGGCATTTTAACCTCAATATAAGTATTTTCTATTTTAAAATCTAGCTTGGAATTGCCGATTTTTTGTTCCCGGAGAATTGCGGGACCATTTTTTACAATTTCCTCCAGCGCATTGCGGCAAAAAAAATGCTCGACGTAGCGATTTACGGCATTTTGATTTATTCCAATCCAGGATTTCGCTTTATCGAGGGAAATTGCTTCTACGGTGTAGAGGGTTTTTCTTTTTTCGTCCGCCGATTTGGATAGGAGACAGGGGATTTTATCGAAGATGATGTTTCCAATTTTTCCTGTGCTGGGGCAGTGACACAAAAAAGTACTTCCGTCTTTTTCCACCTGCATCAGGAATCGATTCTGGCGAGAGATTACTAGGGCCTGTTCGAGGAACGGATTAAATGGATAAATTTCGAAGCTTTTTTCGTTTTTCGGATTTAAATACATGAATAGTCTCTTAAAATCTTTCTCCCAAATACCACTGCGGTCGTGGTCGAAAATTTAGTGGATCTTGCCGCTGCTGCGTCCGTAATTTTTCTAGGCCGTTCCAGGCGATCATGGCGGCGTTGTCGGTGCACAGATGAATTGGCGGAGCAAAAAATTTTATGCCATGTTCATGACATGTCCGCTGTATTTTGCCGCGAATGCCTCTGTTGGCGGCAACTCCTCCGGATATGACCACCGCATCCAGCTCCATATTTCTCGATTTCTCCAAGCGGAGAGCGGCGTTTATTTTATAGGACAAAATATCCTCCACCGCTCGCTGAAAACTGGCGCAGATACTAGCTTTTCGCTCATCATCAACGGATTCCAACTTCTCCAGCGCAAAGCGTACCGCCGTTTTTAGGCCCGAAAAAGAAAAATCCATGGAATTTTTTTTGCATAATGGCCGCGGAAAATTGAAGGCCATTGGGTCTCCATTTTGGGACATCTTTTCCACGATGGGTCCGCCGGGATACCCCAAAGACATCATTTTTGCAACTTTATCGAAGGATTCCCCCACAGAATCGTCCAGCGTTTTTCCTATGACTTCGAAATCGTCGATGCCAAAGACAACGCAGATCTGACAGTGCCCTCCGGACGCCAGCAGCAATAGGTAGGGAAAATTCACATCTTCCGTAAGGCGAGGGCAAAGGGCGTGAGCTTCTATGTGGTTAATGGCCAAAAATGGTATACCCAGCGAAAGCGCCATAGCCTTCGCAAATGTGGCGCCGACTATCACACCGCCAATGAGTCCCGGACCGCAAGTCGCGGCGACGGCGTTCAGATCCGCCAAGCTTATATCGGCGTCCGCGATGGCCTTTTGGGTCACAAAATCAATTTTTTCCAGATGTGCTCGGGCTGCCACCTCCGGAACAACGCCGGAAAACGCCTCGTGCTCCGTTGTCTGCGAGTAAATGATGTTGGATAAAATCCGACGATCCTCCGTTACAACGGCGGCAGCAGTTTCGTCACAGCTGGATTCTATTCCCAAAACAAGCATTTATTGTTCATACTCCAATAGTTTTTTTCAGCAACATATTATTGAGCTCATGTCCGGAGCAAAATCCGTCGTAGCGCCCTATTATTAGGTATTGGGATAGTGATAAATCTCCGATTATGTCTAATATTTTATGGCGAATCGGCTCATTTTCGAATCTAAGATGACCTTCATTTAGGGCGCGGCCTTGGGAATCGAACACCACTGTATTTTCCAGAGAGGCGCCGTTAGCTAAATTATTTTCTCGGATATATTTCAGGTCTTCCCAAAAACCAAATGTGCGGGCCGGCGCAATTTCTTTTGCAAAACTGTCTTGAAGAAAGACATAGGAAAATGGCGCGGTTTTTAGGCTTTTTTTCGTGAAATCGCAGGACAAATTTATCTCCAAATGATCTGCTGCAGACAACGAAGACCATTTTTCTCCATTTTCCACCCGGACTGTTTTTTCTATTTTGAGTATTTTTCTCGCCTTCGACTGGTTTTTCAGACCCACGGACATAATTTCTCGCACGAATATTTCGGAACTACCGTCCAAAATGGGTATTTCATCTCCTTCTACGTTTACAACGGCGTTTGATATTCCGAGTCCATAGAGAGCGGCGCACAGGTGCTCCACCACGGATATACTTGCGCCGAATTCGTTGGACAACCTCGTACATAGGGTTGTGCTCGAGACATTTTTATAGTCTGCCGGGATAATATTATTCTCCGTCAAGTCGGTTCTTGCAAAAATAATTCCATAATCCTCGGGAGCTGGTAAAATTTTAATACGGCACATTTTCCCACTGTGCACACCAATTCCCTCCAGCGACACGGGCGACGCTATGGTTTTCTGAAGCATTGGACTTCCTCTGTTACCAACGAATACACCGGAATAGAGTTTTTTAAACCTACATCTTTGCAGAGACCGTTGCCTAATGGCTCGCCATCGACTTCGTCAAACCCGTTACTCAGATCCTCATGTACAGCTAGTGCACTGCGATCTTGCGCTACGTTTTTCCTCGTTCTTGCAAGAAAATCCCCATTATGCAATAGTCTCTTGCAGCCTTTATGCGTATCAGATTCACTGCCCAGATCTTCGTTTACAGCAAGTATGCCGCGATCATGTGCGGCGACACAAGTATTCGTTCTGCTTCATTTTTGCAAAAAACATCCCATTATGCAATAATTTCGTTTATTCTTCGTCCTCGTCCTCGTCCTCGTCCCCTTCTTCTACTTTACTTTCACTATTTTTCTTTGATTGTGCCTCAGGTGCACCACTTTTGGCCTTTTCACTTAGAGCGGCGTTATCCTCGTTGCACTCCCGGTTAAAGTCGGCAAGATTCTCCACTTGAGCCTTGAAACTCTTGCTCTCCATAATGGCCTGGCCAATAGCGCCGACAAATTTGCTGATTCTCTCCTCTATCACGGTAAAATCTTCGAAGTGCTTATTTATGGAATCCAAAGCTCCCGACATTCCAGGATCTGTTACTTCCGTGAGATCTGCTATGAGATCCTTATATTCCTCAAGAGCAGTGAACATGCCTTTTTGGGTTCCGATCAGCTTTTTTTTATCGCTATGCAATTCATCCAGTGTTCTCAATTGTTTTTCAATATCTTTGGCGTGGATGGCTTTGAAAATTTTGCTGTCGGCTTTCCTGGTATCGCTGGTTGCTTTTATGTTGGCGGCATGCTGTATGGTTATCGACATAATAGAATTGAGCATCACGCGATATATGGAGATTGCTTCGAGAAGCTTCGCTCCCTGTCTAAAAGCTTTTTTTCCGGCGACTTCCTTTTTCCCACCAACATTTTTTCCGGAGCTTTTTATGCTGCTCATGCCATCCTTTAGGAGGGCGAATCCCCGACTGATGGTATCGAAGCAGCGAGCTTCTATGGCTATAACACTGCTGAGTATCGAAAGAAAAGCAACTTCGGAGTTTTCCGTAAATACTTTTTGATCGGTGCAGTATTTCATGATGGCCGTATCCGCCGACGAAAATTTTGATCTAGCATTGTCAAACGCTGTTTTTACGGCATCGGCCGCCTTAATATCAGCGGATATATCTTGTTTTCCAAAAACAACAAGCGGAGAAGTGCTTTCCGGTGGAGTATCTCCATCGTCGGACGTTTTTTTCTTGAAAAGAGAAAAAGCATCGGATTCAGCAAAAATAAATGACAAAAACATAATCGATGACAAACAAATAGATAATTTTTTCATGGTGACTCCTCTTAGCAATAATCAATTTTATAATACCAACAAAACATTAATTTTTGCTTAACAAACAAAAAAAATATACAATATTTTGCGATTTTATTGTTGGTTTTTTGACAATAGCCTATGAGAGACTACTGCTTGCACATGAGGATCTGAGCAACGGATTTGACGAAGTCGATGGCAAGAAAAAGCCCTTTGGCAACAGTCTCTATAAAATGATACTGGGCGGAAGTACATAGGATATAATGCGACTCCCGGCATCAGCAATGGAAAAATTGATTTTTATTCGGTCCTTCGGGAGGAAATTTTCTATAATTTCCGGCCACTCTATGATGGTGATGCAATTGGGCAACGCCTCTTCCAATCCAATTTCATAGAACTCGTCTGAAGTTTTGAGACGATAGCAGTCGACGTGCCAAATATCTGCGATCTCGCAATTATAGGTCTGCACAATCGTAAATGTCGGGCTAGGCACCTCGGATATTTCGGAATTTATACTACGAATCAACTGGTTAGCAAAAAGAGTTTTTCCATACCCAAGATCTCCGGAAAGCGTAAAGCATTGCCCCTTCTTGACGAATTTCAAAAATAATGAGGCAATTAACATCGTATCTTCAACGGAAAATGACAAAAACGCTCCAAGTGAATTTTTTATTTCTTGCATAATATCCAACTATTCAATATTTTAATGCGCCACACCTCGTGACAAAACATAACAACGGACCACTATTCCCAGATTTCCCCCGATCCTCCTCAAGAATCAATTCTGGAATCCTCGGGAACTTTTAAGGAAGAACATCAGGTAGAACCACATACACACCTAAGAGCCCAAACCGCAGATCTAGTATCTCCGAGACCATGCACAGTGATTTTTTCGAAAACCTACTCTATTCTTCTGTATCCCACAGACTCATACACATGTTCCGGTCGAATACATTCGCTTTTTTGCAAATCCGCCAGTGTTCTGGAAAGTTTCAGCACCCGATAGTAGCCACGGGCGGAGATTTTTGCTTTATCCACACATGCATAGAGTATTTTTTTAGCTTCCGCCGTGACATATTTTTCCAATTCATGACCGTCGGCTTCGGCATTTATTTTTATGGACGTACCGCGATATCTGTCGGCCTGAATGTCCCGAGCCTCTATTACGCGTTTTCTAATGGTTGCGGATGGTTCTATATCTTCCCTAGACTGCGCGAAATCTGCGACTTTTATATCCGGAACATCGATAAATATATCTATTCGATCCAGCAATGGTCCGGAAATTTTATTTAGGTAATCCCTGCCGCATTTGGGAGCCTGGTGACATTCTTTTCCAGCCACTCCCAGATATCCGCAGCGACACGGATTCATGGCGGCGATAAGCTGTATGCGGGCCGGATAGGTAATGTGGTTATTGGCTCTGGCAATGGTAATTTTTCCCGTTTCCAGCGGCTGTCGGAGCGATTCCAGCGTTGCCCTGGAGAATTCCGGAAGTTCATCCAGAAAAAGCACTCCCCGATGAGCCAGTGAAATTTCTCCGGGCTTCGCGTGTATTCCTCCCCCCACCATAGACACCAGAGACGCCGAATGATGGGGCGAACGATAGGGCCTTGCGTCCACAAGACCGGTCTCGGATATTTGTCCCGCAAGGCTGTGGATCATGGTAACCTCCAGCGCTTCCTCCGGAGAAAAAGAAGGCAGAATACCAGGAATTCTCGATGCAATTAGGGATTTTCCAACTCCTGGAGGTCCCTGCATAAGCACATTATGTCCTCCGGCAGCGGCTATTTCGATGGCGCGTTTGGCGACCGTCTGACCCTTTATGTCACTCATGCAGCCGGAAGGAAAAGCCTCTGGCCGAGCAACTCTGTCATCTAGTACAACTTTGGGAAGAATTTGCTCCCCCTTAAAATGGTTTATCAGAGATAAAAGATTAGAAGGAGCCAATATCGAACTTTCTCCGGACCAGGCCGCTTCATTGGCACATTTCTCCGGACATACGATGATTTTATTGTTGGTTTTTGCCCAAATGGCCGCCGGCAACACTCCCGGAACCCTCGATATATTACCGTTAAGCGACAATTCCCCGAGCGCCACCACATTTTCGATGTCCTCGCCGGCTAGCACTCCCATCGCCGCCAACAGAGACAGCGCTATGGGTAAGTCGTAGTGGCTGCCCTCCTTCTGGACGTCGGCCGGAGCCAAATTGACCGTGATCCTCTTGGACGGTAGAGAAATACCCATGGAATACAGACATGCCCGAATCCTTTCCCGGGATTCGGCCACGGTTTTATCCGGAAGTCCAACAATTGTAAATGCCGGAATTCCATTGAGCATCTGTATCTGAACGTCTATGCCAATTGTCGATATGCCCAAAAAAGATACGGTTGTTACGCTGGCATGCACTTTAATTTCCTAATCTTTGTTTATTTTTATGTAGGCCACCACTTTCTTGACGGCGGAAGTCGTTCTGGCATGATTCAATACCACATCCCGCTCATACCTCGATTGGGCCGTACCGCAAATGTAAACCACCCCCTTGACGGTCGTAATATCATAATTCAACGATTGCACATTGCCGTCAAATGCTAACGATGACTTTATTCGTGACGTTATGCTGGAATCTATAGCAAAATTTTTCGCCGTCGGTGGCTCTTGCACCTGAGTCTCATCGAAAACTTCCCTAAACCCTTTTACGCTGCGAACTAAACGCATAGCCTCTTCCCGCTGGGCATCGTCCCTCATGCATCCAATAACGACAACCATACCATGCTTGACAGACAACTCAACCCTGTCACTGATGTCCTTGTTCTTTTCCAAAAGCAGATATATCGTCCTCGTTTGCAGCTCATTGTCAGATATGGAACCGGAAATACCCTCCTGATTGCGCATGGCGGTCGTACCAATAACAGCTGTACCACCGATAACCATAGTCACAGGATCGCAGGCGGTTGCCAGGAAAATCCCGGAAAATATAATGAAATTTCCGACATATTTGAAGATTTGTTTCACAAAACTACCCCCCTACATAAATGTACCTGCGGGAATTATACAGTCTACAAATCCTCATTCAAACTGAAAAATTAAGAAATTTTTAAAATTGTTCGCCGTAGTGCGGCTCACCCAATAGCAACTTTGGTTTTTTTGCTGATGTTTTAGAAAAATATTGCTGATATTAGAGAACTTCCAAAATGAGTTATGCCGCCGTTAACAGGAGTAATCAAAATTGGTGACTTTGTGGAAAATTCAGAGATTTTATCCGGCAATTTCGAAAATTCTGGATATATAACTAAAACACTACTATCATACCAAAAGGCGAGATCGTAATGCACATCTGCAGAAAATATTTTATCGGCAAGAGCGATCTCCAGCAAATTTATGAGGTATTGAGTGATATGTAATTTTTCTAAAGTAGCTTTTGATGTATTCGGATTCCAAGTGCACTGGTATTCACTGGCCTATATATTTGGCATATTATTTTCCGTGTATGCCACCAATTTTTTAGCCAAGAGATCCTACAGCGGGCTGGGCAAAGATACGATCGACGCTTTCATCAGCTACGCCATCGTCGGCATAATACTGGGAGGCAGGCTCGGACATGTGCTGTTCTATGATTTCGAACACTATTGCAACTATCCGAGCGAAATTATAAAAATATGGAATGGTGGAATGTCTTTCTACGGTGGCTTTTTGGGAACCATTGGAGCAGCGTATTTTTTCTGCCGCCGACATAATTTGATATTTCTAAAATTCATGGATCTGTGGGCAGTCAGCGTTCCGGTCGGGTTATTTTTGGGAAGAATTGCCAATTTTATAAACGGAGAGCTGGTGGGAAAGGAATCCGATGTACCCTGGGCCGTCGTATTTTTAAACGACGGAGTACCGAGACATCCGAGCCAAATATATGAATCGATTCTGGAGGGAATTGTACTGTTTGCCCTAATGGTTCTGATGTTTTCCCTGAAATATCATCGAAGATCCGGAGTGCTCTGCGGAATCTTCTGCTCCGGCTACGCCGCTGCGAGAGTCATTTGCGAATTTTTTCGCGAACCGGATTCCTATTTCAGTCAGCAATTATTTTTGAAAATTGGCATTAACCTGAATCAATGTTTGAGCATTGTTCTGGTATTTTTAGGTATTTTTCTCATATGTCGAAGGAAGAACTCCCATGAAAGCCTCTGATTTTTTATTTTCTCCGGTGACGGATTTCGTAAAAATATCTGACCACACCATCAAACTTCTCAAAAAATGCTGTGGCGGATACCGGGTAATAGATTTGCTGCTGCATTTTCCCTCCTCCATTCAAAATAGGACAACGGACGTCGATAATTTTTCCGATAAGGACAAATTAACGCTGGTAGTGCAAGTCATGGAACACGTGGCTCCCGCGGGTAAATCTCACCCCTACAAGATAATTGTCGCCGCCGGAACGCTGAAGCTCCAGATAATCTACTTCAATTACAATGCCTACTATCTACACAAGACATTTCCCATTGGAGAGACGTTATGCGTAAGCGGCAATGCCCAAAGGACCATCGGTGGACTACAGATCATTCATCCGGACATTGTGACCCAGCCCTCCTACGCCAAGTATCACGTGGGAGTAGAGGCAATTTATCCACTAACGGCAGGGCTTTCCAATAAAACGCTGTCCTACGCCATTGCCACTATTTTTAAAAACATACCGGAAATTCCAGAACATATTCCCCCAGATCTACTCAATAAATACAAATTAATGAAGTTTCACGAAGCCATTTGGGCCATCCACCATCCGAAGAATATAGCGGATATCGTCACCATGACAGAGGCCCGTCAAAGAATTGCCGTCGACGAACTACTGGCAAATCAAATACGTCTACGGCAGATTCGCGAAACAATGAACGAGCATAGATCAAAAATTATCAGGGAAAATGGCAAAATAACCGGACGACTGAAACTTCCGTTCAAATTGACACGAGACCAAATTCGTTGTCTAAATGATATAAAAAAAGATCTTGCCTCTCCCGATCCCATGAATCGTCTGGTGCAGGGGGACGTGGGAGCCGGCAAGACCGTCGTAGCATTCCTAAGTATGCTCCTGGTCATCGAAAACGGATTTCAGGCGGTTCTGCTGGCGCCTACGGAAATATTGGCCATGCAGCACTACAGTACGCTAAAAAATTTATCGGAAAATCTCGGCATAAACATCGACATAATGCTGGGCAGCAATCGCCGAAAAAGACCTCTGCAGATCGAAAATCTAAAAAATAATAGTATCCAGCTGCTGGTTGGTACCCACGCAATACTGGAAGACAACATAGAATTCGCAAATTTAGGATTGGTGGTCATTGATGAACAGCATAGGTTCGGGGTTCTCCAGAGGGTCAAGCTTATAAAAAAATGCCAGAATAGCGGCCAAAATTCTACGCCCCCAACAGAATCAAGCGGAGTTTCTAATGTATTGGCGATGTCCGCCACTCCTATTCCGCGGACTCTTTTGCTGGGATGCTACGGCGATTTGAACGTCTCCACCATAAAAACTAAGCCGGCTGGACGCAAACCCATCGAAACCATGGTTTTTAACGTCTCGAAAATAGGTGAACTCACCGCAAGGTTGCGGGAATCGGATTCCCAAATATATTGGGTATGTCCGGTGATAGAAGAGTCCGAAGCGTTGATGGACATAACAACCCGCTGCGAGTATCTCAATAATATTTTTTCCGCTTCGGAGGTTCGGATTTTACATGGAAAAATGAAGCCCCAGGAAAAAAATTCCGTCATAAATGACTTCAAGAATAAAAAATTCAAGTTGCTGGTTTCTACCACCGTTATAGAGGTCGGAGTTGATATTCCCAGCGCAAACGTCATGGTGATCGAGCACGCGGAGCGGTTTGGGTTGGCGCAATTGCATCAGCTGCGGGGACGGGTCGGAAGAGGCTCCGATGCCGCCTACTGCATTCTACTGTATCACCATCCGGTTTCGAAGATAGGCCAGCGAAGATTGCAGCTAATGCGCGAAACCAACGACGGATTCCTGCTGAGCGAAGAGGATCTGAAATTGCGGGGTGCCGGCGATATCCTGGGAAAAGAACAAAGCGGATTCAATTCATTGCGTTTCAGTGAATTTACCGATAATTACTCGCTCCTGAAAATGGCGGAAGAAATTGCCAATGCTCTGGATCTAAAGTCCGAAAACACCGCGGTCCTATGCGATATGTTCAATCGCATAGAAAACGATACCTCGGTCTTCGGCTAGATACCTTCTGCCAAAAAAGCGATGAAGCGCGGAAACTCCTCATCATGCTCGCCTATACCAGATTTTCTCTCTGCTATAGGCGTTGCAATTTGTTCTAGCGGAACTTTTAGCTTTTTCAGATTTCTCCCCAGAAGCTAATTAGCTGAGCCAGTCAGCTGATCAACCCATTTATTGTTGATCAGTTTTGCTGTATTCAGTTTATTTTCCAGATATTCCTGTTTGGCTCTGCATCCGGAGCGCTGAAGTTCTATACTTGAAAAGAGTGTTTTTTCATTATTTTGGACATAGGCTTTTTGGTATAGGTTTATTAAATACTCTTTTTCTCCCGGCAGCAGTAGGAACTGATCTAGCTCGTTTTCTATTGATATGCTGTCGCGCTCTTCTGAACGGCTAACATTGACCACAAACCTGCGATGACTTTCAAACAACTGAGACGTTATATCCTCTAAATTTACTTCACCATAGGGTGCAGTCACCTTTGCTCCCCGGTCTATTAGTAATTTAGCGAGTTCAAACGCATTTTTAAAGATAGCTGTTTCCAGAGGTGTTGTATATTGCTCTGGACATTTTTGTAGGCGATAATTAACATCAAGCCCCTGATCCAGCAATATTTCCACAGTACGTCGAGGAGAACTATAATAAACAGCATTGTCTAGATGTTTTTGTGTTATTTTTGCCCCATATTTGATTAAGAGTTCGAGTATTTCAAACTGCATCATCTTTATGGCTTCATCCACGGGAGAATTGTCCCATAATCGCATCTCATATACAGGTTTTTCTATGGAAAGGTCCTTTTTGACCATATCCAAAAGATCGCTTAGCATAAAGCTAGTATCCATATTTACCTGTGCTCCATTCTGCAGCAGGAGTTCCACTATTTCTATCTCTCCAGCACGAGCTGCAGTCGCAAGTGGGCATATAGTACCCAAGCTATTATTTACGTCGGCGCCATTTTCAAGCAACAATTTCGCTATGGCCAATCTTTGCGGAACCGTCGAAACTACCGGCAGCTTTCTAGCTTTCGGATAATTGTGATCAAATGCAGTGTAGTCCAGAGGAGTTTTGTCCAAAACACTATCCGGAGCATTGATTAGTTTCAAAAATTCATGGGATTCTGCGCCATATTCGCCCTTGTATTTAGCCAACAGCTTTTCAACTTTGGTGACATCGCTTTTTGTCACGGCATAATGCAGCGGAAACTCTTGACGTCTAGCTTCATCAGATTCATCAAGGCGTCTCGCTAAACGAGGATCACAACCCATCATAAACGCTGCATTACTTTCTCGCTCAGCCATATCTTTGCCCAAGATATCAGTTATTAGACTATCATCGGTCTGTGACATAAGCGAAAATGTCGACGACGGCCAACGAACCATATTTTCCTTCAAGATATTTTCCGGGCTACTTCCTAGTACACTGAAAAACATTAAACAACACACACCACATGTAAGTATATTTTTCATCACGCATTCTCCTATTTAATAGATTTACTCGTTTGATAAGCTAGAGCAAATTACGTTTCGGGTCAAGCTGTTTCTCCAATGAGTTTACCAAAAA
>JAITQS010000060.1 GCA_031288795.1 Holosporaceae bacterium
GGCAAAAGAGTGTGAAGCTGAAGAGGCGCAAACGGACGCTACTGACAGTGAACACGCGGGTGGAACTACAGAAACAACAGCAAATGCTTGTGGATCTGGAGCAGCAGAAACAGAAACAACAGCAAAAGATTGTGGATCTGGAGCAGCAGAAACAGAAACAACAGCAAAAGATTGCGGATCTGGATAATTTGGAGCTAATACTGGAGCAAGTGGAGTCCCAACTGAGAAAACAATGGCAGGGATCTCTGCCGCCAGTACAGAAAGCTCCCTATCGTTTTCTGTTCGAAGGCGAGGTTGAAGAAGAAGAATTGAATCAAGCTGTACTTAATGCGGTTACTGTTGAGCAACTGTTGGTAAACAGCGGTATTAATTATAGCCCCAATAAGTTTAGAAGTGAATATTCGCTAGGTTTGAAGCCAAACGATGTAGGAGTGCCCTTTGTTAATCCGGCAGACCTGATGAAATCTTTTAGTGAGAGTGCATCTCTTTTAGAGTCAGTGGAAGGACAGAAGCTTCATTTTAGCCTTGGGTATCCTGATTCAATACATATGAAAGCTCTCAAGATTCTTGCAGAGGAATATAATAAAGGTACAGAAAACCACAAAGAATTTTTGGCATTTTTGCTTTTGTTCAAGACTAGAGACACCTGGCATATGGCAGGAAATATACTAAGCATATACTTTTATCCGAAATATGCTCTTATCCTTTCTTCGGATCTTATCTTTTCTTTGGATCTTATCTTTTCTTCGGATCTTCTCCTTTCTTCGGATCTTATCCTTTCTTCGGATTTTTTCCTTTCTTTGCAAAAGAGGATAGGAAGACTGGGAAAAATTGACGGTATTTTCTCAATTTTGGGTAGTCTTAAGGACGAAGAGGCGGTTGGCAAAGTGAAAAGTATTATTTTGGCTGAACATAGTACGCGAATAACAACGGAAAATTTTGATGAGGTAAGGGTGAAATTTGACCAATTAAATCTCTTAGCTTATGCGGAAAAAATTCGAGAAAAGATTGAGCGGCTGAAGCAAGAACTAGTAGCAATTGCTATAGGAAAATAATTCGCTCGGCTCGCCTAGCGCACAGTGGCAATGGTATGTTGCCACTTCCTGCTTTCTTGTTCTGTATAGCTTCCATCCAAGCGCAAGAGTCTCCAAGATACATTTCTTTAATATATTGTGTTCTGTATTTTGGGCTTCGGCACTATTTTCATTATGCCTCACCTGGGCGCACCTTAAAAAAGTTTACACCGTCGCATATTTTAATAAACCATTAACTATTATCAATTTATTCTAAACAAAATGGATTGGTAGTTTTGGTGGTGAATAATATGGTAAGCAAGGTTCAGAGCTTTATACAGTGGCATGAGGGAATGCTGTTATCTCCGCAGCATTTTCAGCAATCAGACGGTTATATGCAGCATTTGTTTAGCGTATTTGGATTATCCTGCCATGCGTTTTGCTATGGAATTCATGAGCTAATGGTGGACACGTCGGCGTTGGCTTCCGGAGTGATTCGCCTTATGAAAACGCGAGGAATTTTTCAGGACGGATATCACTTTGACTACGATGCGTTGTCTGATACTCCACTGGAGAAGAATCTCAGCGAGTATTTTCTGAGCCATACGGCGCCGGTGAAAATATATTTAGCAATTCCCGTGAGAAAAGAAGGCTGCAATGAGCTCACGGGAGATATGGCCCGCTACTATTCCGACGAAATAATTGGCATAAACGATGAAAATACCGGTGACAATCTCATTAATATTCCGGTACTAAGGCCCCGAATGCGCCTATTGCTGGAGCACGAAATTGACGCTCGCTACACGAGTTTTCCAATTTTTGAGGCGGAAAAAGCCATTGACGGCGGAGTTGTGGCAACAAATTTTATTCCGCCCTATATTACTGTGGACGAGCATTCCAAAGTATCTGTCATGTGCCGGGAAGTAGCTCAGATTATCAGGGGAAAGGTGTCATATTTTGCCGATAGAAAGGACAATTACGCCTCAACCGCTCTAGACGAGTCCATGACGGCGCTACGACTGCTGATGCAGGCGGTTTTACCTCTGGAAGCCATCATAAAAATCAATAGAATACAGCCGTTTGAGATGTATAAATGCCTCTTGCATGCGGTATCCAACATTATTTCCATAAATCCGACTTCGCTGATACCGATGCTGCCGGCCTATGATCATGAAAATATATTTTCTACGTTCAACGCACTCCTACAGTATGCAAAAAGTATCCTAGCTGCCATGAAACAGCGCTACGACATCATCCACTTCCAAAAAGAAGAAAATGTATTCAAATTGCAAATGAGACCCGAATGGCTCAAAGGTGAGGAAATCGCCATAGGAATCCAAAGAGCTTTTTCCGCCTCCGATAATGAAATTCTCAACTGGATATCCGGAGTGCAAATTGCCAGCGAATCCATGCTGCACCTGATAAAAGACAGAAGAGTCCTCGGCGCAGAGCGATCCATCATGGAACGCGGTGCCTACATTACCCAACCGAACGGTATGACAATTCTGGCGGTAAAAACCAAAAGCGCCTACATAAAGACATCGGAAAATCTATGCCTGGTAAATTCGTCTCAGCAGATATTGCCGGAGGAGGTGGTACTCTATGCCGAATACTAACTTCCCCCCAAAAGACAGCGGTTACGGCGTGAATTTTGTGCAAATATTTGATGCATTCTGTCTACAAATATTCGAAAATAAAAATCTGATGGAAGTCCAAAAAGATGAATTCGACTTTAAACATGCGCATAAACTAATGAGCGACTTCCTGAAAACACATTTGACCTATGACAAAAATCTGTATTCTCACAAGGAAATAAAGGAAGCCCTCTACATGGCCGCCGTGCTCGCCGACGAAATTTTCCTAAATATGGACTGGAGTGGAAAAAAATTCTGGGAAAATAACATGCTGGAACAGCAATTTTTTGGCACACAGGTGGCGGGAGAAGTAGTATTTGAAAAAATTGACGATTTTCTGCTGGAAAGACGTCCTCTTTTTTTGGAAAAATCCGAAATATACATCAAATCGCTTTTGCTGGGGTTCAAGGGAAAATTTCGCGGAATTGAAAATGAGCCGGAACACATTGGCATATATCTCCGGAAGCTTCTGGGAGCTCTGGCACAGTATGATATATCGGTGATGAATCTGGATGGTCACCTATTTCAGAAGGAATACTCCTACACCATTCCCTCGATTCATCGAAAATTACTACCGGATGCCGCCATCATCACCTATATCTCTTCCTTCTTTGTTTTCATGTTTTTGGTGATTAGTACCGCAGTTTGGATACTCGAAACTAGAGACATTGATGGCATAATACAAGAAATCTCTCGTATAGCACTGTTGGATAATTGACATGACTACTGACGTTGAAAACGCAAATTCTATCGAAAGCGGCTTGGACACGGTCGCAAGCAATGTGGACGCCGCCGTCGAAGGTGGTATGGAAGCCGTAAGCGGCGCTCTTGACGTTGTACAAAGCAATATCAACGTCGTAAGAGAGAATCTCGCTTCCATTCCTAAAGAAGTAGTCCCCGCCATAACAATGGGCATGATAATCGTTGCAATTTTTTTGATCATAGTGTTCTTTTCGCTGTGCGTTTTTTACATAAATTCGAAGCCAACTCCGGCTACCATTAGAAAAGAAAAAAAAAAAGACACCGCTAAAGACATCACGAAAGAAAAAATGCGCCACGAGGATCTGCCGATCATTTCCGGTAGGCTGGGAGAAATATTAACGCTACACGGTATCCTGAAGGCTGGACCGGTAACAAAAATGTTTTTCCAGATCATGAATGTCATCCGAAACAGCACCTACGAAGTGCGCTGGAGATATAAGTTGCCGTGCTTTATGGTGGTTGGTCCCGAAAACAGCGGCAAAACCACGATGCTCAACAGTCTAAATTTTGAATATTTGACCGCCGATGGTTCTTCCCTAGATCCCCTCTGGAAATTGTTCAAAAAAGCGGCGGTTTTTGAGTTTCCTCGCATGGAAACCACCGAGGACAAAAAGAAATTTTGGTCGTTCATCAGCGAATTATTTTTATTTATTCGCCCGAGACGTCCCCTGGACGGAATTATTGTGACGCTGCCGATGGATATGTTGATCTCCGAGGCTTCTTCCATAGAAAAACACGCTCAGGAAATGTTTGATAGAATATTTGCCTTTCAGCGAGAGGTAAATTTTCGTCTGCCCATCTACGTAATTATCACGAAATCCGACCTCGTTCCGGGATTTTCAGAGTTGGCGCATCTGCTGAATGAGCGTGCGCAGCAGCAGATTTTCGGCTGGTCGAATCCCTATGCCATCGGCAGTGCCTTCTCCACGGCCTGGGTAGACGAAATTTTCGATACCATCAACGCCGGCATAAGAAAAGCGATATTTGCTTTTGCGAAGGAAAATAAATTTCATTTTAATCTGGAAAAAGCCGTTTTACTGGGAGCGCAGCTCCATAAATTGAAGAATCCCTTATCCCAGTATCTGCACATGATGTTCAAGGCGCATAATCCAATGGACGGACTATTGCTGAGAGGAGTGTACTGCGTCGGTAAGCAAAAAAAGACAACGGAAGCACCGACCGAACTGCTGCAGCCATTGGCGCTGAGTCCGGAGTTGCTGTCGAACGCCAACGGTATTATTGCCGGTCGCTCCTCCCAGGATCAATTGTATTTTGTGCAGGATCTGCTGAGCGAAAAAATTTTTAAGGAGTTCAATTTGGCGGCTCCCATAAAAGTAGACACTGTCGAGGTAAGCAGCGTTGCTCTGCGCAATAAAATAATATTTGCTTCCGGAGCCCTAATAATTTCCATGGGCTGGTTTCATGGCAACCACAAAATAAGGATAAAAATTGCCGATTATTATCATTCGCTGGCAGATATAAGGTCCATGATATTCAAGGTGAAGTTTCTGGAAAAACATATAAATGGTCCGGAAGATCAGTACGTCATAAACAAACAGATATCCAATTTGCTCCAGAATATGCCGGTGGTAAATAGATATGACGTGTTTTCCATATTTGTGCCGCAGTCGTGGTTTTCCAGCATTCGCGAGAACATAATGGACTCCCTAGGACTGGTGTTTGACGCCGTGGTGGTGAAGGCCATGTACATCGATCTTAACATAAACGCCAGGCAAATCCTTCTGCCTCCGGAGATCGAGCATCAGGACGAATCAGGAGACATATTTGACATAAATTCCTTTGCTACTTTAAAAGCTCTGCTGGATTTTGCACAAAAATTGCACACCATCCAAAGAGTGAGCACCGAATATAATGAAATACGTCAGCTGGAGGATAGAAAAAGCGTCATTGATCTCACCAGGACTCTGTTTAACAGCAAATTCCACATAACCGAGGAAGTCAAGACACGCCTTCCCAACAAAAAACTCATGCCACCGCAATTTCGTTTGGAACCCCTTAGACCGCAGATCGAAAATACCCTGAGAATGCTATTTCAAGTTTTCCTCGATGATGTTTTCAGCGATAGACTCGAAAAAATATTCCAAATGGTAGCTGGTGACATAGATCACATGGTGGCCATTTCCAAAGACGCAGCGGTGGATTTCGCTCCGCAGGACCTGGCGAAAATGTATCAAAAAACTGTACTCATCTGCGACATCATGAAAAATAAAAATTTCCAGTGGATATCAGCCAATAGTTTTGCCCCTACACAAAAATACGTGGATATGATGAACGGATTCGGAGCATCCGACGTTATCAGCAGAAATTATGCTAAAAATCTTGTGAGAATCGCCGAAGTGGAATTTCATAAATTCAAACATAAGCTGAAAGATTATAAAACATCCATCACGGACCATCTACTATCTGAGAATCTGAATGCTCCATCGGAGGGATTCATATGTTTGCAGAAAGAACTGAAGGCCATGCTGGAGCTGCCGTTTATCTGCGCCGTACCTCCGTCGACATTCATGGTCAATATCATGGACGACAAGATGCTCATTTGGGATCTCAAAAAATTGAAGGAGCTGTCGGATCTGGTCGATAAATACTACGAGTTCACCGCAGCAATACCAAAAGACATGCGCCCCCAGTATTTTGACATGTATAAAACCATAGCCCGAAAATGTTTTTTTCCAACCCTAAAATCCATGGTAGGCAGCGCAGAAATCATGGACGACATACCGCTGGGAAAATCCCAACGCCTACTGGAAAACGCCTATGAGCGCCAATCGCAAAACGTCAAGGAAGCTACGGTTCTGCTAACCAAAATTATCAGGTTTTTGGACGAAATATATCAAATCGACAATATACAAGATTTTGGCTTCGCAAACATGATTGTCTCCCACTACACCGGACTTTTGGAAAAAATCGACGCTCTGTTCAATCTGGAAACGCCGTATTCGTCCGGAGAAGCGCTGTTCGACGGCTGGGATGGAGAATCCAAACCCCAATATCTCAACATAAGTGACCAGGATAGTCTGAAAAAATATCTTTCGTCCCAATTTGCCCGAATAAAGTTTTTGGCCAAGGATCTGGCTGCTCCCCTAATAGAATTATTGTCCATGCCCCACGTGCATGAAAAAGTAAAACGCACCGACCTTTTGGATAAATGGAACGAAATCATCACCAATGTCACGGATTATGAATTGCAAAAGCCGGGAAATTCCATCGCCAGTCTGGAGGCGTTTTTGTCGGGCACTCTGAAAAAGGTCTCGCTGGATGCGCTGGATCAGCAGGGAGAAATAAAAGAATTTTCCGAAACCGGAGGTGATTTCTTCATTGAAAGACGCTCGAATGTGGCAAAAGCACTCATGTCTAGGGCTGAAACGGTGCTGTATGAAAAAGCCGCCGCCGCCTACAAAGAAATCTTCAACAACTTTAATGCAGCTTTAGCGAAAAAATTTCCGTTTGGAGGCGTGGAAGAAGAGGCTTCCCTGACAGATGTGGAAAATTTCATAGCCCTCTACGAAAAAAATTCCGTCAACCTGCAGCGAGTGCTTGAAAAAAACAAAGAAGCTAGGCAACTCAATCCAGAAATTTTCGATTTTCTGGCCTCCACGGATAAATTACTAGCATTTTTGAAATCTTGGGTTGCTCATTCCAAGAGTCCGGATCCGCAAAATGCCGGAATGGTGTTTAATTTCATACTGCGCCCGGCTGCAGCTACGGAAGCGCTTACGTCGTCTGTGCTGGAGAGAATAGTCGAGGTAAACAGTAATAACATCGCCGACGGCGCTAACGCCACCTACTTCAATGGCAATAATGTGAACGTTACGTTCAATTGGGTAGGCTCCGCCAGCGATAAACCCTACAAAGAGGCGGCCAAAGGCAATTTGTCCATAAGTGGAGCCAGTGCCAAGTTTTCCTATGGTGGAAAATGGGCGTTGTTCCGCATGATCGAGCAGCAAAAAATGCGCAAAGACGTGGAATATGTCGGCGGCGTGCTGCTGGAATTCGACATTCCGGTCGCGGATTCGGCCAAGGGCCATGATCTCTTAACGGCAAAAATTATCATGAAGGTCACGCCAATGGCCAAAGTAGGTGATAAATTTACTCCGATTGCTTGGCCGGTTTTTCCGGCCTCGTGCCCAAGCCTGCACGGCGAAAAAAATCCGCCATCGGCGAAGCCATCAGCGAATCCGCCTACCCCGAATGACCTCCCGGACATCAATGGTCTGGCGAAATCTTTGTGAAGACCTTAGGCCAAACGTCATTGCAGATTCTGGATTTGGTATTATTCAATTGCGCATTTTCGATCTGGGTTTTTTTATCTGCGGTCCGAGAATGCTGCGAACAATGTTCCGTCATCCAGGTAGTCGAGTTCTCCGCCGATGGGTATGCCATGGGCAAGAGACGTTGCTCTAATGTTTCGACTAGTGAAGAAATTTTTAATATAGTGGGCTGTGGTCTGGCCTTCGACGGTTGCGCTGAGAGCCACTATGATTTCCGTTACGGCATTGGCTTTGCATATGTGTAAGAGTTTGTCCAACAGAAGAATTTCCGGCCCTTTTCCTTCGATGGACGAGAGCAATCCTCCCAAGACATGATACTGTCCCCGAAAGCAGGACGTTCGTTCTATAGCCCACAGATCGGCAACACTCTCCACTATGCATATGACATCGTTTCTGCGGGTTTTATCGGAGCATATGGAGCACACATCTTCGAAGACATCAATGTTGCCGCAGGTTGGACAGGTCTTCACGTTTTCGAAAACACGAGACATGCTCAGCAACAACGGCTCTAGGCTAACTTCGCGATTTCTAATCATGTGTATGACTATACGTCGGGCGGACCGCGGTCCCAATCCCGGTAATCGAGAGATTTTTTGTATTAGAGTTTCTATATCCGGTCCCATTAATTTTTTACCACTCCGCCGGAAAAAATTTTTCGAATACCTGCAGCAGCAGAGAATTTTTATCCAGCATTAGATGCTCTCCGTTATTTAACATAAAGATAATCTCCATTACTTTTTTTATTTCCGTCTCTAGACTGCCGGGCATTCTGCAGCGTAGATTTTTCAGAATGTTCACTACGTCGGAGTATTCATTATCGATATTATCGCTGATGATATCAACATATATTTTTAGGATATAGGTTATACTTTTTTTTATAATAAAAAAATTCTCACAGAGCTTATTATCCAGCAGATACTTCAGATGTTTTTTTTGATTATCAGTTCCGGAGAGGCAGTCAAATGCCGCAAGCAGGTGATCAAATGCAGCGACGCCGTTGTGCTGATGTATGTACATCGCCGCTCCGATGGATCCACCGGACAATGCTGCGATTTTTTTGGCAGGTTCGATGCCAACGCTTTCCAATGTTTTTTCCACGAGATGCGTATCAATGGCTCCGAAACGCAATTTTGCGGCTCGGGACAGTAGAGTTTTGGGAATGTGTCCGGTGTTGTCGCAGATCATGACAATGACGGTGTTTTTCGGAGGCTCTTCCAGTATTTTTAGCAGTGAATTATATATATTTTTGTTCAGATTGGCGGCATTTTCCAGTATTAAGACCTTCCATTTGGAAAGCGTTGGGGTCTTGTGTATTTTATGGAGCAACTCTCGCGTTTCATCGATGGAAACGGAATCTTCCCGCTGTTCCAATATAAAAAAATCCGGATGCGTGCGGAGTTTTATCAGTTTGTGTATGGGATTTTCCGGAGAAATATCCAGCGACGCTCCGGAAGGAATCGTGTCGGATAGAAGACATTTGGCAAACCTATGCGCCATCGTGGATTTTCCTACTCCAAACGGTCCTTGAAAAATCCAGGTGGGAAATATTTTTCCGGAGACAATGGAATGCGCCAAAGTCGCCTCTGCTTTTTCGTGTCCTAGAACTGAGAAAATCTTCTGGTAAATCATATTTTTATAGCGAACTCATTTACTTGCTGTTACTATATTAGCACCAATAGATAGGAATATGTTATTTTTTTTGGACTAAAGGGAGTGTGCTGTGAAAAAAATCGCTCTTGTTACGGGAGGTACCAGAGGTATAGGCGGAGGAATAGCTCGAAGACTAAAGGAAGCCGGCTATCGGGTGGCAGCCAATTATCATAAAGACGTCGCTGCGGCGCAAAAATTTCATGCCGAAACCGCAATACCGATATTTTCCTGGGATGTTTCGGACTACGAATCCTGTGCCCGGGGAGTAGAGGATGTCTGCGCGATGATGGAAGGCAGCATCGACATACTCATTAACAACGCCGGCATTACCAGAGACGGCATGTTACACAAAATGGAGCCGAGCAGCTGGCAGCTGGTTCTAGACACGAACTTAACCTCAGTTTTCAATATGTGCCGTTTGGTTATCGGACCGATGCGGGAAAAAAAATTTGGTCGCATTATAAACATGAGCTCCGTAAACGGCGTAAAAGGCCAGATTGGCCAGAGTAATTACTCTGCGACCAAAGCCGGCATTATCGGATTCACCAAGTCATTGGCACTGGAGTCTGCCTCCCGAGGGATCACCGTAAACGCCGTTGCGCCCGGATACATTTCCACGGACATGACCGACGCTATTCGCGAAGACGTCCGCGAAAAAATCGTAGCCGGCATTCCCATGGGCAGATTCGGAAAAATAGATGAAATAGCGCAGGCGGTGTTGTATCTGGTGGATGAAAATGCATCCTACGTAACCGGAATTACCTTGAACATAAATGGTGGTCAATATTTATAGGGGAAAACATGGAAAAAGGTCGTACATTTGAAACAATAGTCGGTTTTTTTGTTTTACTGGTGGCGTTGTTCTTTTTTTATTTTGTATACAGCAGGTCTAATTGGGCAAATATAAATGGCTACGTGCTCTCGGCCAAGTTTGATAGGGCTGATGGATTAGGCGAAGGGATAGATGTTAAAATCAGTGGCGTCCGAGTGGGAAAAATTCTGAATATAAAGGTCGATCCGGACACATTTTTGGCGCGGGTGGAATTTTCCGTATCTAACGACATAAAACTTCCCAAAGACACGAGCGCTTCTGTGCAAAGTGATGGACTATTCGGCGGAAAATATCTTTCCCTCAATCCCGGCGGAGCAGAGGAAAATATTGGGGCCGGCGGGGAAATTGAAAACACCGTTGGACCAACGAATCTTGAGTCCATTATTGGAAAATTTATGCTTTCGAAAGATAAAGACTAAGAGATTGCGCTGTAAAGATAGGAATTATTTGGTAAATACTCTGAATTTTCAACCAGTTTCAGAGGGATAACCTTCATCTCCTAACATTCTTTTAAAAGGCCAGAAAATTCAGCGTTTTATTTTGACAATTCCTATCTATATGGCGCAGTCCCTATTCCAAGCCCCCAAACTTCAAGAAGAATTCTAAATCTTTTTTTAGCGAAATCAAAAACTCTTTCGTCTCTGGAATAAAATTAGTAAAATATGGATGTCCAGTGAATTTTCTTTCGCCATTATCGTCTACGTCAACAGTAAGGGAACCACTGAAGCCTCCGCCGAGTCGAGATAAAATGAGCATATCGTATTCAGTTTTAGACATATAGACAAGCTTTTTCTTATTAAATCCGAGTCGCCTATGGAGATTTTGCCGAGCCTCCAAAAGATTATTTTTTACTGCTTCTTCAAGCGAACCTATCTTATCTTCTTTTATGTGCATGCATCCAGTTAGACCATAGCCAATCCAGTAACGGTTATGATTGGAAAAATTACCATTTCTTATCAATAAGTTGTTGGTAATATCTACTCCGGCCAGTGGTTTGCGATCTGCATTAAGAACCGGTTTTTCTAGAATTAAAACAGCGGTATCCTGCACTACGCCAGCAGCGTTTCTGTAAATATACACTTGTTTTACTTTTAAATGTTCATCTTTAAGATATTCTTCTGGCATATTTACCATCAGAAGGTCCTTTTCTGTTATCTCTGGTGTTACACTGAGATAAGTTTTTTCTTTTTTAAACTCAAGCAATCCCTCCTTGCAATTAAAACACGTATTATTGAGTAGCAAATTATCACTCACAACATGGGCGGCAGTAATTACCACTCGCCCTTCCAGTTGGGGTATATTTAAGTTGATAACCGTTCCTGTCCCGATATATGGCAGGTACTTTCCATTATTTTCCTTCATGCTGTTTACCCTAACAACGCATTGGCAGAAATCTTTCCATTCAGTGCTCCAGGCAGTATTATCTGTGTAAATAAAATAGGGATCGATATCATATGTTTTTTGGAGTTTTTCTCTGATTTCCAAGGCATTTTGTAACGTTTTCTTCACATTATCATCCTTGTCGGCACATAGGGAGTCGATTATTTCTATCCGTTTCTCTTCTGGAGTACCCAAAGGACTGCTCAAGCTTTCAGGGGAAGGATCGGCTTTTTGCTTAGTATGAAAATAATGGGCCAACTTTTCAGAGGAAAGATCAACATTTGCCGTTTTGAGTTTTTCTATAGCTTTCTGATATTCATCCAATTCTTTTATTACCTCAGCCATTGAATTTTGCATGTCGCTATACGAGAGAGAAGATGCGGCAGTGTCTGCAGTATTTGGGTCGGTGCCGCTCCCTGGAGTAGTAGCCGAGGCGTTGCCCAGGATTCCAATAGCCAACATTACTGCAATACATTCTTTTTTCATATAAATTCTCCTTAATTAAATACACCAATAACAATAGCAAAAAAAAAAATAATTTTTAGTTAAAAATAGCAATTCAAGAAAATATTTTCGCCTATCTGCAAAAAAAGATGATTAATTGGAGTTCTGCCTGCTACGACTTGCTTGACTATCTTGATTTTTCGAACTGGTTTTGACTACAGCGCGAGCAGCATCAGATTATGCTCTATTTTTAGTGTATTTTATTGGCTGAATTTTGGAAAAATGATGGCAAATACATATAATTTTGTCTAATTTTGAAATACATTACTAGCTGTAAAAGCCTCTGTATCAAAGGGCTCGGGGTATTATTGCATTCTGGTAAATAAAAATTAGCGGATCCAACGTTACGTTGGCGAGTGCAGGTGTCACACCTGCTGGCGGAAGGGGTGGGATTCGAACCCACGGTGCGTCATTGCGCACAACGGTTTTCGAGACCGTCACATTCGACCACTCTGTCACCCTTCCAGGCGTTGCAATGGCAGAACAGCCGCATCCGGAATTTTGTTCCTCCGGCGCTCCTGCCGGGCTGAACGTTAAGATTAAGCCTGCGGTGCCCAAACGCTAATTCGTGTGTTCCGCTTCTCGTTTAATTCTTTCCGCTATTTCAAAAAACTTCCGGATCTCAACGGTTCCATAGCCGCACTATAAACTACCCAACAACGCTAATCAATTGGATATGCAGAAAGTACAGCGAAATTATTTTTGGGAATCGAGGGATCCATTATTATTCGCCATTTTTACTATGCCGAATTTTAAATAGCGAACTCCAGTGAAGACCGTCATTATTACGGCAAGCCACAGCGTAACAACGCCGATGTCTTTTATTGCAATCGTCTCCGGAAACATATGAGCACTCAATAAACAAGTTATGGACAACATTTGCATGCCAGTTTTCCACTTGGCATATTTCGTAACCGGCACTTTCATCTGCATCTCGGACATAAATTCCCTCAGGCCGGAAACCATAATTTCACGCGCTAAAATTATCGATGCTCCAACCAAATGTAGACCATCTATCACACCGAATCCGGATAACATTAGTAAGGTCGTCGATACCAACAACTTGTCTGCGACCGGATCCATAAATCTACCAAAGGCAGATACCTGTTTCCATTGTCTTGCAAGATATCCATCAAAAAAATCGGTTATGCAGGCCATGATAAAGAGCAGTGTCGCCGATAAATGTGCCCAAAAACCTTCCATATAAAAACATAAAACTATAAACGGAATAAAAAATACTCTAGATACTGTTAACAAATTTGGAAGCATACAAAAACTCTCGCCTAAGTTATGCAATAAAACTACCAATTCCAGATTCTATCCGGGAACCCATAATAAAGCAAATGCAATGCCAAGTTTACAAAATTTTCAAAAGATGATAACACATTGAATTAATCAAGAAAATATATTTTGTTACAAAAACATATTTTTATCCATAGAATGGTTGATATCCGAGAATTTTTTTCCGGAGAGTTTGGGTATTTATCAGACGATCTATAACCCTAGGGCATTGCTGGTTTATTGGGGTTGTGTTTAGTGTCGTGATGAGGCGAAATCCACAACTTTTAAGATATAAATAATGACATTGATAAAGTTGCGTTTTTTCTGATATCATTCTCCTTAGTTATTATGAATTAGGATACATTTTGAAAAGATTTTTACTATTTACTTTGCTAGTAGCCAGTATTTTTTATTCGGATGCCAGATACGACCTCAGTGAATTTTCGCTAAAAAACGGACTGCGAGTGGTTTGCATGAAGAAAACCACTTCTCCCATAGTGTCGTTTTTGATACTGTACGACTGCGGTTCTGTGCACGATGCCATTTCCAAATCAGGAGTTGCACATTATCTGGAGCATATGGCCTTTGAGTTCAACCACGGGAAATTTAGTACATTTCTGGAGAGCGTTGGGGCCGAGACAAATGCCTATACATCGCTGCGATCGATTTGTTTCTATGAAATAGTTCCCGGTGAGCATATCGAGACCGTATTTGAGCATGAATCCCAGCGAATGCAGGCAATGGACATCGATGAAAATGTATTTTTGGCGGAAAAAGGTGCGATTCTGGAGGAGCGGAACATGCGCTACGATTCTAGTCCCTATGGAGCGGCCTACGAAGCATTAACCGCCAATGGCTTCAACCGCAGTGCCGGCGGCATAAGCGTCATTGGCTGGAGATCGGAGATAGAGTCGCTTCAACCGCAGGATCTGCAGGATTTTCACAGCGCTTGGTTTGCTCCCAACAACGCAACAATTTTAATCATCGGAGACATTGGCGATGTGTCCCAAATGAAATCATTGGCGGAGAAATATTTCGGAGGTCTGGAGGCAAAAGAATTGCAACGGAAGCCGGAAGAAGCCAACCGACCTTCCTGCGTTAAGGAAATCACATACGCATCTCCGAAAATTAGCTTAAGCACTGTGGGATATATATATCATGTACCGTTTGTCCATAAACAAGATTTTAGAAAAAGTCTGGCCCTGAAACTGTTGCTTTCTGTGCTGAATCAACCGGATTCTTTTATAAAAAAACTCCTGGAACACAATTGGAAAAAAGTAGGATCCATAACTTTTTCCTATTTGGAGGGATATTTCCCCTATGGTATTGTGGAAGTCGGCATAGGTGACTCATTCACTGACGACGTTGCTGACGCCGAGAAGATTCTCGCCGGTGTAATAAAAAAATTACTTGTCGTTGGCATAGAAAAAAACGATCTGGACATGGTAAAAAAACAAAAAGAACTTGCTATGGCATATAAAAAAGACGATATCGGTGAAATATCCCAATACATTGCACAACTGTTGTCGTCCGGATATCTGCTGAAGGACATTCAATCCATTGACGAAACTATGCAATCCATAACAGTTGCCGAATGTAACGCCGTTCTGCGGGAAGTTTTTTCCCCCAAGCCCGTGATAATTTCGAGAATGATTCCGAAGGAGTACGATAGTGATTTATAGATTTTTTCCGAAACCGTCGTCCTGGAGGGTTGTGTTTTTAGTCGGATGTTTGCTGATTCCGACGGCAAATTTGTGCGAAACTACCCCCGTCGGCAACGATGCTAAAAAATACGATAGGTTGTCCAATGTGAAGGATCTGAAAAGCAATCGCGGTATTAGATTCTTGTTCATGCACGATAGCAGTGCGCCGGTGGTGCATGTGTGCCTATTTTTTAAATATTCCGGATCCGCCTATCAGGAAAAAACCAAAAGCGGAGTGCCGGTATTTTATAGCGGGGCGGTGTCCTGCGGCAGCGGAAAATATTCCCGGATTCAGTTTAGGCGGGAATTGGCCAATCGACTGATTAGCATGAATTGCAGCAGTGACTCCGACGCCATTGCCTTCTCCATGACGACACCAAAGATCGTTCTGGAAGAAGCGGCAGCACTGTTTAACGCCTATCTCAATGAACCAACATTCGAAAAAGACGAAGTAAAACGCATTCAGGAAGGATTGGCCGCATCATTGCAAGATTACGCGGAAGATCCCGGCGCTGCGGCAAGCAGGATGTTTCTGCCGGCACTTATTTTCAAGTCGCATCCCTACGAAGCTGGCTTCGCGGGAACCGCTGAAAATCTCATGATGCTGTCCGGCGACGATCTGAAAAAATATAAGTCGGATTTTCTCACAGCTGCCAACGCCGAAGCCTGTATTTGTGGAGATTTATCCGGGGAAGAAGCTAAAAATCTGCTGGATAAAATATTTCGCAATGTTCCCCAAGGAGTTCCGGCAAAAGATACGGTGCCGGATACGGATCCCATAACAGAATCCGCTCCGAAAGAGTATTATGAACAAACTCCCCAGAGTACCTTGGTGTTTGCGTTGAAAACGGAGCGAAATCATTCGCCAAATCTATATGTGGCCACGGTGCTGTCGTCAATACTCGGCGGTGGCATGATGAAAAGCAGAATTATGGCCCAGCTGCGCTCCAAAGAAGGATTGATATATTCCGGACATACCAAAATTATACACATGAACCACGCCGATTTCATAAGAGGTGCTCTGAAAACAGATAATGCCAATGTGAAAAAAAGCATTGAATCACTGAAAAAAATCCTGACCGATCTTCGGGAAAATGGTATTACGGAGGATGATCTTGCATTTGCCAAAAGTAATATCAGTGGTTCTCTGCTGGTTTCCCTGAGAACGTCCCGGGATCTATGTCGTTTTTATTTTGCAAAAATGCAAGAAGGGTTCGGAGCAAATGCTCTGAAGGATACATTGAAAGGTATAAATGCCGTTACCGTCGAAGATGTAAACGATTTGGCAAAAAAAACATTAGATGAAAATAACATCGCATTTATAATAATTGGTGGAAACGAACAATGATAAAAAAAATCGTATGCGTAATATTGCTGCTGCTGCCGCAAATTTCCTTCGCCAAAAATAATGAAAAAAAAGTTCAGGAATGCATCCTCCAAAACGGCGTAAGAGTCGTGCTTCACGAGGATTTCAAAATGCCAATGGTGGTGATCGGTATCGTTTTTCACCTGGGCAAAGCAGAGGCGCCGCCCAATAAATTTGGTATGATCGACCTAATAGAAAAAAAACTCATAAATTCCGAACTCCACGACGTTTTTTACGATCTCGGCATAAATTATTGCACGAGCTCAGATTATTTTTGCACTAAAATTGTCGCTTCCATGAATCCCGAAAGTGCCCGTGATTTTTTTATCCAAATGTGCAAAGTGATGCTGGAAATATCCGTGGAAGATCTCGAAATATGCAAAAAGCAGCTGGTGCTGGAATATAAATTGTCCTCCTACTGCGGCCAAGATGCCCTGGCGAATAACATAGCGGCCAATGTGCAATTTTCCAACGGCAATACACTGCCGATGTTCCAGGAACAGGAGCTAAATTCCATCACGGAATCTGACGTGAAGCTTTTTTACAAAAATAATTTTCGCTATTGTCCGGTTACGGTGATCGTCAGCGGAGCCATAGGTTACAAGAGCCTGTTGAAAATGCTGCACAATTCCTTCAGCAATTTGCCTCGGAGAAGGGCGCGTTCTTCGATTCCTCTGGCGACGAGTAGCTTAAAGGATGTCTTGCTGGAAAATAAATTCATGGGAAATGCCATCATCTACGCCTATGCTTTATCTCCGGATGAAAATATGAAATTCGGAAATTTTTTCGACCATATCCTGCTTCATGAAATGAAAAAATATTTCAATGGCATATACAAAATTGCCAACTGCAGCCTAGATGATATTGGGCAAAACGGCTGGTCCATAAAATTGATTACTCTGGAGCGGAGGTCGACGGTCTCTCTGGAGGGATTAAGCGATATTTATCGGGCGTTTATCAAAAGAATATGTGCTTTGGGGATCTCGCCGGAATCTCTGAAAAAGGTTGCCGCTCGAAAGAGGGTATACGATTGCATTACTTTCGCTAATCTGGGAGACGCCTACCACAGTATGCTGTACGAATGCCTGGCCAACAGAGATATAAATGGCACGTATTTCTCCGCCGATGGCTTGGAGGCGATTAATCTCAAGGAATTTCGTGCTTTTGTGGAAAATTTTTTTCAACAAAATGCACTGTTTAAAATTATGACGAAATTTAAACTGGATAACTGAGAATGAAGCATAAAAAATTAAAAATAGTTACGTCTATTGCGGTAATTGCGTTGATATCGATTCCTATTTTTTTGAAAAACGAAAAGCGATCTCTGGAAGTGGTGGATGTCAGCAACAACATGGGCATAAAAACGTCGCTGGTGTATGTAAATAGCGGAGATGTTATATATGTAAGGTGTAAATTTAAAAACGCCGGTGTTCAATGCAATTCTGTTGAAAAGCATGGTATTTCTGCGGTGACATCCCGCATGCTATTTGATAAAATTCATGGTCTATCTTACGTAGAAGTGCTTGAAAAATTTGCTGATCTTGGCATCTGGGACTTTACTAGGTCCACATGCGGCGAGGATTTTTATTTTCACTTCTATGTTACAAAAGCTATGATAACCGATGCGTTAAAATTTCTGTCCCATGCTTTTTCCGACACAAATTTTTCCAGCTCGTATTTGGAGTACATCAAGAAATTTTATCCGAGCATTTTGGACGTGGAAACCAGCGCTCCGCAGGATTTGCTGCGGCAGCGTTTGTGGAGCATGTTATATTCCAACAGCGTGTACGGCATGAGCGACACAGGCAGTTCCCGGTCCATATCCGGCCTAAGCACCAAGGACATTCAGGATTTCGTTCGGAATACCCTGCGACGGGATAATCTAGATGTGGTTTTCGTGGGAGAAATTTCTCGCTTCGAAGTTGATGACTACCTGAAAATCTTATTCGCCGGACTTCCGGAGACAACGAAGCTGGAAAAGTTCCGTTTCGAGACGCTGAAGGATGATTTATCCGCGGAAACCGAGGCGGTGATAACTCGTCCTAACCTGCATGACGTCGTATGCGTGATGACCGGCGTACGCATCGATGGGCTTTCGAATATGGAAAAAGCCGCACTGAAGACCATCGTCGAAGGCATATTCAATGCCAAAACCGGAGATTTCTCCCGGGGATTGCGCAGAAGAAATATCAGCCATAATGCTTTTTGTGAGGTAATTTGGGGAGATATGTCGAATGTGTTTTTCATTTCGGTGTTTCTGGCCAAAAAAGATCTGGAGAATTATAAAAAATATTTATACGAAAAATTCGCAGAATATCAGCAAACACTGGATCTAGGAGCGTTGGAAAAAGCTAAGAACTATCTCATAAAAATATCCTGTAATGGTTTTTCGTTGCAGGATTTGGATGAAAAAATTGAAACTACTTCTTTTCCCTATGACGAGGTAGCCGAAGAAGCTCTAGAGGAAATGATGAAAAAATTATTCGATCAATCGCGGTTACGCACCGTAATAATTGGAGATATCGCTCAAGATCAAAGTCTGTAGACGAAAAAACTCTGCGCTTTGATCAACATCATCCACCCGGAAAAGGCTATGGGAAACGGCCATCGTGTATCTGCGATGACCTCGGCAGATCTTATGGGGATTCTGTGGTCGAAATACTATTCTCGGACGGTGACATAATTTCTATATTTTTTATGCTGCTTTTGGTACGTATTCGCAGAAGATTTACGTGCAACAATCCATTATCGAATTCTGCATTTTTGATTTCGACTCCGTCCGCTAGCACGAAGGTTCTTATGAACTGCCGCGTGGCTATTCCCCTATAAATATAGACGGCGTTCGGATCAGCTTCTTGTTTTCCACGAATTGTCAACTGGTTATTTTCCAGTGAGATCACAATATTTTCTTTTCGAAAGCCCGCAAGAGCCAGTGTTATTCGAAAACCCGATTCTCCGATTTGCTCAATGTTGTAGGGCGGGTACGAATCGTCCTGAGCCTTAGACATGGAATCCACTAATCTCTCAAAGTGGTCGAATCCCAAAAATAACGGACTACTAAAAAAGGATAATCTATCCATCTGTTCCTCCAATAATATTAACTTTTACAACAAACTTATGGCGGCAATTAATAGGACAATTATTGCCAGCGCATATACTATTTGCATACCCGAAAAGTCGCGTAAAAAGGCGGAAACACCAGAGAACTCACTTTTATCGTTATTTTTACCTGCATTTTGCGTTTCCGTACGTTTTTTTTCGCGAATATGCAGTGGGGGCATTTCGTTTTTTTGTTCCGGAGGTGTGTTTTTATTTCTAAAAAAACCTGACCAAAGCCTACCATTTGTTCCCGTAAGGCGATTATTTACGGAAAACTCTGGTAAGGGGATCACATGGCCTTTTATTTCCTGGATTATGTTATCGTCGTTGATTTCCAAAAGTTTTGCATAACTTTTTACGAATCCGACGGCATAAACCAGTTCAGGGAGAGAAGCGTAGTCACCGCGCTCTAGAGCGTCCAGATAGCATTCTCGAATTTTGAGTGCATCTGACACGTCACTCAAGCTTAAATTTTTTTCTTCTCTAGCTTTTTTCAGTGAATTGATCAAATTATTTATCCTCTGAACACAAAACACCCTAATGTACTTTCGCACATAAAAATGATATTATCAAGTGTTTTTGCGGAAACGGATGGCCGCTGTTATTGATTTAATAGAGGAAAGTCCGGACTCCTCGGAGGAAGGTGCCAGATAACGTCTGGCAATGTTTGGTGATCTGGTCACAGGCATCGAATGTTAGGGAAAGTGCAACAGAAAATATACCGCCCTTTGGGTAAGGATGAAATGGCGAGGTAAGAGCTCACCGCACTGTCGGTAACGACCGTGGCAGGGCAAACCCCACCTGGAGCAAGATCAAATAGGAATACCTTGTATGCCCTCCGCATATAGCTTATTTGCCGTTGGGGCGCATTGCGCTGTAAAACCGATGAGCAAAAGGCAAAGTTATTCGGGTAGATCGCTGGATGTTCGCGGTGACGCGAGCACAAGATGAATGGCCATCGGAATATGAATATTCTACAGAATCCGGCTTATAGTTTCCGCAAAAATTTTTCTTAATTTAGGGTGTTCATTAGCACCTTGTTAATTTTTATTTGATATCGTGCATTATAGTCTTTTAAAACGAAACACGAAGGAGAGAGTTATGAAAAGAGTAATGTTATTATCCACGATACTGTTGGCGCCACTGATGTTCCACAATGCACATGCGTTTTCTTTCTTTGGATGGTTCGGAAGCGACGACAAAGATAAGAAAAGTGAACCTAAAAATGACGCTGAAGTTACAGCAGATTCTGCAGCAGAAGCCTCTCTGGTGGTCGAAGATCGAGCCATGACGGAAGAATTGACAAAGACCGAAGACGAAAACAAAGTTGCCGAAGGAATCCTTGAAGAAACCACTTCTTCTGCGGAACAATTGGGCGAGAACGTGAGAAAACTAGAATTCGAAGAAGCAGCTTCCTAGTGAACCAAATAACCGTAAACCGATAAAATTCCTTCCGAAACTGAAATAGCGTTGGGAAGGAATTTTAGCACTGCGCTTGCAAGTATGACCCGGAAGACACTGTCTAATTTTGACAAAGTCGACTGCGAGAAAAATCTATTAGGCAACAGTATCTAATAATCGTCAAGGTAATTTTCCACCGATCCATTGGCGTCGGAAACTGGCGTTTTTTCCGGAGTTTCGCAATTGCACGGACTATTTTTCAAATATTTTATCAGTAGGAAATTTCGGCAGATCCAGTAGGTATTGGTGGAAATTTTTACGTGTATGACGTCGTCTGCTATGAAAGGAAGGTTGTCGGCGGTATCGATGGCGAAAGCGACGACATCCTGTGTGTTCATGGTATCCAGATGAATTTTGGGATCCCGGATATGGGTGCAGAAATAGTCCGGTGCCTCGAGATAATTACCGAAGTATATGCGGTCAAAGGGCATTGTCAGAGTCGGCTCGACGGCGTAGACGAGCGGACGTCCGTTGCCGTCTTTGGCTTGTTTTTCGGGAATTCCGAGAGTTTTAAATGGCACATTTCCCACGTAATTACCGATAAATCCGGTAGCGGTAGATTCCAGACCACCGCAGTCATTGGCCGGACGCGGCAATCGATTATTGCAGGCCAGATATGCCGCCAGGGAGGTCGTTACGATCTCGATATTTTCTTTTGTTGCTTTTGCTTTCATAATTTTATGGGCGATTTTGGCTCTTGTGATGAAAAAGCTGGAAATTAGTCCGATAATTGATATGGCAATGGCCATTTCCAGCAGTAGTGATCCGTGAGAATAAGTTTTTTGTGGATTAAAAAATTTTGAACATAATGATGCAATCTTTATTTTTATTTTTGATGTCATATTTTTGTCCAATTGCTGCGGTATCGGATGCCTTGAGAGTTATTACATCGCCGGTTGATGGATCTCCGGTGTCGGAATTTTTATCTATGAAGTAGGCGTCTTCCTGGGATATTATGCCGCTGAAGCGTTTATTATCTGTGGTTCCTCCGGAGAGAATTATCCAGGTTCCGGGATATCCGGCGACATTGGTGGATATGCTGTAGGATCCGCCGATTTTGCTAGTGGGATGACCGTTGCTTATTTCCAAATGTATGATATCCGATGCTTCCAGATGTTTCCAGAATCGCTGGGCATCGTCACCGGAGGCGATGACGCCGTCTCCGCGGCCGTTTTCGACGGAGGGACCGATCATATCGTTGGCGTTGGCCAGATCGCCGGGCAGACTTCCGTATTTTTCCGTGAATGCCTGGACAGCAATCCTAATGGAGTTTATCTGTTCGATGACGGATCTCAGTTTTGCCGTATGGATTAATTCTCTACCCTTCAGCGTAAAACTTGTGATCAATCCTATGATGACAATTGCGATGGCAACTTCGATCAGGGAGAATCCGGCGAAATTATTTTTCAATTTGTTTTGGGGTTGTCGTGTCATTTTTAAACCTCAGGGAACGTGGATCCGACGAAAATTTTTCATATATTTTTTGATCCGCTCTATGATGCATTGGGGATTTATTTCTTAAAATTGTTGCTTTTAGGAAGATTACTAATTCTGTTACTTCGGTATTTTTTTCTCGTGATCCGGTTATGAAATCGATGGCAGTATCTTTCAGTTGAGGTATACCTTTTCTGCTATTCAGGGATTTTTCCTGCATTAGTCCTCCCATTACGGCGATTTGTCCGGAGTTGAGTCGCAGCACCGAATCCAATTCGCGCACGTCCACGATGGGGATTTTCTGCATTTGCACTTGTGGAGATCCGAGGGTATTGCTGCCCTGTCCGGAATAGTTATGAAACAAAAAGGGTACTTCCTTGTAGTTGGCTATTTTTGATATTGTCGGACGCAATGTCAGCAGGATGGTATTATTTTTTCTGTCGATGGAGGGCTGCACGGTCATTACCAATCCTATGGGAATGGTTTTCACGTTTGCCGATAGCAGATCTGTGTTTAGGGCGTCGGATCTGCCGCTGCTGTATTGTTTTTGGAACTCCGGCATATAGATCACTTCGTTTTGGGCGACCTTGAACACCGCCGAATGGTTATTGAGCACAGTGATTCTCGGACTGGACAGCGTTTTTACGGCTCCAAATCCTTCCAGAAAGCTGGAAATTACGCTCAGGCCGTCGGAATTAACGCCGACGGCAAAAAGTCCATCGCCGCTGTACTTTTGGGTGACGATCTCGTGACCTTTTCGCATAATACTCCAGTTTACACCGCTTCTAAATTCGTCCTTTAGGGTGACTTCTAAAATTTTCGCTTCGATGAGCACCTGCGTTTCGGACACCTCCTTCAATAAATTCAGATAATTTTTGATTTCCTCCTGTTTTTCCTGAGTAGTGCAGGCGGTTATTAGTCCTCCCTGCCGATGAATGGTGACAAAGTTTCCATCGGCGTTTCCAACTATAGCTTTTAGGGTTGACTCTAATTCCGTCCAGAAATCATTGCGGCTGGTACCTGTGATGGAGCTGCTGGAGCCGTTTGTCCGGATGGTGTTGTTTGCGGAGGGCTCGGGAGTTCCTGCAAATCCGGATACGTCTCCGGAAAATATGTCCGTTGCAATCGACATGGAGCTTTTAGTGTCCCGCAATATGTTCAGAGACGAAATATTATAGGTCTGCACTGTGGGAGAATCGTACTCTATTTTTACGGAGTTTCCTTCGATGCGGTATTTGAAATTCGAACTGCTGCAGATGTCTTTTAATATGTCCAGAAATGGCCGATCTTTGGCCGAAAATGAAACGCTCCCGCTGATATCTTGAGCAATAAAAATATTTACGTCCGCCAGATTTGCCATTTGCACAAGAACGTCCTGCAGCGGCATTTTTTCCGTGACCGAAATGGAAATGTTCCGATAAAAATTCCCGTTGATTCTTTCGTTTTTAGGAGTTTCATCAAAATCAGCATTGTCCGAGAGATTCAGATCCTGCAGATAATCGTCGACGGGAGTCGCCAAAAATTCAAAAGCCCTGTGATCCATTCCCTTTTGTTGGGGAACTCGGGGTTCATCAACTCTGCTGCAGCTTAAGAGCAGCGCACATCCCATTAATGTCCAAAACATCAAAAAAACCCAAAAAAAATAATTAAATTTATTATAATATTGTCGCAATGCATTGTACAGCAATATTTGCTGAAAAATTTTCTTGTCCGGAAACAAAAAGATACATTTTTGCTTTACAAATCAATAATTTTCGAGTACAATAATTTTGTTTCAAATTTAAAATAATATGGAGAAAACAGCATGCTTAGTGGATTTTTTATATTCTGTGTTTGTATTGTAATTATTTTAGCTTGTACTTCGTTTTTCACGGTACAGCAGCAGAGCTGTGCTGTCATCGAAAGACTGGGAAAATTTTATCGCATTGCCCATCCCGGACTAAGGTGGAAGATACCATTTTTGGATAAAATTGTCACCCGTTTAACATTTCGCATACTTCAACTGGATGTGGCCGTTGAAACGAAAACCAAAGACAATGTCTTTGTGAATGTTGTGATTGCGGTCCAGTACGTCGTTCTCCGGAACAAAATTTTTGAGGCCTGCTATGTGCTGTCGGATCCGGAGTATCAGATCAAAGCCTTCGTGTTCGATTTGGTGCGGGCTCAGGTGCCAAAGTTGCTGCTGGATGACGTGTTCTCCAGAAAAGACGATATAGCCGACGCCGTTAAAGCAGATTTGGAAAAACCAATGTCGGAATTTGGATACGGCATCATAAAAGCACTGGTCACGGACATAAATCCAGATAAAAATGTTAAAGCCGCCATGAACGAAATCAATACGGCACAGCGTCTGCGGGTGGCCGCCGCCGAAAAAGGCGAAGCAGAAAAAATACTAAAGGTAAAACAAGCTGAAGCCGAAGCGGAAGCCAGTATACTACACGGAAAAGGTATCGCCGGCCAAAGACATGCCATAATCGAAGGACTCGGACAATCCGTGGAAGAATTCGTAAACCAAATTTCCGGCGCCAATGCCCAAAGTGTCATGGAGATGGTCCTGATAATCCAATACATAGACACATTAAAAGAAATAGGAGGCGCTTCTAAATCAAATGTGGTGTTTATTCCGCATTCTCCAGGAGAAATTTCTAGCGTCGGCGATCACATCCGCGAAACAATATTTTCATCTGCTAGTCTAGAAAAAACTTCGGATTAGAAAAAAAATAGCTAAAAAATTCTAAATAAAGTTGACTCTATTGGATATTTAAGGTACAAATAGACCCATTGCATAGTAGATTTTTCGCAATTGATTTTGTCAATTTTGCAGCTTAAATCCTCCAATCCCGCAACTACATCATTATTTGGTGTGGTAGGCGGGTTTGTTTTATAAAAAATACTACATTATGCAATGATTTCGTGAAAATCGAGGATAATTGTGTCTTCGCATAATTTGGAGAAAAAAGAGAGAAAAAAATGAAAAATAAAAGAAAAATGTTATTGCTTGCGAGCATTGCCGTTGTCATGAGTATGGATATGACATATGCTAGCCAGCAGCTTAGCCCCGCGCACAGCCCCGCGCCAAAAGTATCCTCTAGGCAGCTGAAACAAATGAGCGCGCACCTAAGTCGAGCTGAAGAATTAGATAAATTGGTGATTTCGACATGCGAAAAAACAAAAGAAGCTTTGGATAAGCTTTTTGACGATGCGGAAAAAGAGTTCCTTAAAATAGGAAAAGATACTAAAAATGTTTTTGCTCAGGCTGTATACGACGCGTCTCGTGGTACAAGAAAAACAAATTATATGACAATTGTGAAATTTAAATCACTGTTGGAAAAAAAGGTCGATGAAAAGTACCAAAGAACAGAAATAGAAAAAGCAGCGGTGAAATTAAGCCTTGAGAGATTGCTGGATACTAAGGCAGAGGGGGGGAAAGCCTTTCATCCTGTTCACAGTTTGTTCTTGGCTTCCGTTTGTAGCGTATATAAAAAATATTTTGGAAATAAGCTGCATAGCGATTCGAGACTCCTAGCCTTTTTTAAGAGAAAAGGTCGAGCTGAATATGCCGAAGAAATGCTTCAAGGTTTAGAAAAAGTAAATAAAGATGTTGGTGATCTACTGACGTCATTTATAATACTAGAGCAAGAGTCAGAAAATGTGACTCATCATCTCAAAAAAGTTTTGGTAAAGGAAATATACAGCATTTTTTGCGGGGATTATGATGCAATAACAAAAAAAGCAAAAATAAAAGGAAGCAATATATTATTTGAAGATGTGCTAAATACTGTATTAGGAGAACATTCAAGAGCTGTAAGAGAAAATTTTGCAACTAAATTCTTGGGCATATTAGAGGAAAGCCTACCAAAAAAAGAGAATTATTTTCTATTTAAGAGATATCTTGACAAGCTAACTGGAGTAGCGACCGAAAATGAGACGGGTTCGTCCATGCCACTGTTCGTGCCACTGTTCAAGCTACCGCCCGCGTCGTCGGATACGTCGAGCATCTCTAGTGAATCAGAAGAGCGGCAAGGAGAAAGCTCCTCTCTGCAGGATACGACAGGCTCGTGTATCACTTGGGAGATCATTCCGAATGAGGTGTCGGATCCGGATTCGTCCACGCCACCGTCAACGCCACCGTCCACGCCACTGTTCACGCCACTGTTCACGCCATCGAAAGAAGAGAATATCCCATACCGTCTGGGATACATCTATATAGACGAGGATGATGAATGCTATCCTCCCAGTGAGCGAGGAACGTACAGAAGGTGTCCAGGCTTCTCTAATGGTTCATTAGAGCCGCAGCAAGGCACTCCAGAGACAGAAGAGCTGCAGGAAGATACTATTAAATAGTAGATATACCATTCGTGAACAAAAAGTTGGAATTGTAACTGTAATGTGCTAAATAGAGAGTATGAAGAATTTTTTAACAGAAGCAGAACGAGCAGAATTGAAGCAGCGACATCGTCGAGAGA
>JAITQS010000055.1 GCA_031288795.1 Holosporaceae bacterium
ACTCTGGAGATCCTTCTGCTCATCTTTTAAGCAAGGACTGCGAATTATAACTAACTCTTTGTTCTATGCCACTTTTTCCCATACTTTGTGGATGTTCCTATGATTAGTCGGGTAGTAAGGAAAAATATTGAAAAACTTTGTCATTTATGTTTCTATGATCGTATAATGGAAAATTTTGAGGTTTGAGTTGTCCATAGTATTATTATCCCAGAACTTGATCAATCAGATTGCCGCCGGAGAAGTGATTGAGCGGCCCTCCTCCGTCATAAAGGAGCTGATGGAAAATGCCCTTGACGCAGGAGCTTCTGAAATTTCCGTAAGCGTAATAAATGGCGGAAAAAGTTTCATCTCCATTGAAGACAACGGAGTTGGCATGGATCGAGAATCGCTGGAAATGTGTCTACAGAGTCACGCCACATCTAAACTAACGTCGGAAAACCTTTTTGACATACACACTTTCGGATTTCGCGGGGAAGCACTGCCGTCCATAGCGTCCATATCGCGCTTGGGGATATCGTCTGCGCAGGAGTCGTCCGAACAGGCCTGGTGCATTCGCCTGGAAGGACAAAATAGCCTCGGCCTGGCCCCCGTCAATAGAAAAAAAGGTACAACGGTGGAGGTACGCGACCTTTTTTTCGCTACACCAGCCCGATTGAAATTTTTAAAATCGGATTCCTATGAATCGGACAATTGTCAGGCGGTGTTTAATCGTGTCGCGCTGGCGTTTCCAAACATTAGTCTTCGGTTTTTTGACGCGGGTCGGGAAAAATATAATTACCAGAAAACAGATAGCCTTCAAAAACGCATTGAAGATGTTTTCAGCGAGGCATTCGTAAAAAACATTTTCCCGATAAATGCCGAAAACGACGGATTGAAACTTTATGGATTTATCGGAGTACCAACTTTCAATAAAGCCACCGTCGGTCATCAATTTTTTTTCGTCAACAACCGATTCGTTAGGGATAAAATTTTTGCGTCCGCACTGAAGTCGGCGTATTCCGGACTTGTGCCCCCGGGACGTCAGCCGGTGGCCATAGTTTTTCTGGAAATGCCTCACCCGGAGGTTGATGTAAACGCACATCCGGCAAAGGTAGAAATTCGTTTTCGGGACTCGGAAAAAATACGATTTTTTCTCGTATCGACACTGAAAAAAGCGCTGTTATCTTTTGGAGCCAGCGTCCCGGTTGCGGCGGAACCAACCTGCGTTTTTCCCGCAAATCCAGGGGCCATTGATGCAAGATCGACGGCAAAGCCAACGGCATTCCAGCGGACCGGCGATGGTGGTGGCGCTGGAACTTTTCCCGGCACCACAAATGCATTTTCCCCAATGCGGAATCAGGCGAAATTTTTTCAGTCCAAGACGGCCGATGCTCCTTCCGCCGCCGCCGACATACCTTCTACGGCGAAGGACAATGCGGCGTCAGCCACCGATCTTTTTGTCGCGAAAAATTCGGTTTCGACGGAGAAGATCTATCTCGGTAATGCTCTGGCCCAGATCGGAAATACCTATATAATTGCGGAAAATGGAGATAGTATAATCGTAGTTGATCAGCACGCTGCCGCCGAAAGAATTACTTTGGAAAAATTAAAGCGGGATCTATTTCTCGATTCCCAGAATCTGCTTATGCCAGAAGTGTGCAATCTGGCAGAGTCTGAAGTAGAAATCCTGCAGAAAAACAATGATCTCCTGATAAAATTCGGCATATATATTGAAAAGCTCGCTCCGGATCTGGTGGTTATAAATTCCGTTCCGACTATGCTAGATGATTCTGACGCAAAGTCGCTGGTTTTGGATATAGTTGCAGAATTATCTACTTTTGGCGATACATACGCCATTGATGAAAAAATAAATCGCGTACTTTCGACAATTTCTTGCCATAATAGCCTGAGAGCAGGAAAAAAAATGACCCTCCAGGAGATGAATCACCTATTGAGAAGAATGGAAGAAACTCTGAATATTGCGCAATGTTGCCACGGTAGACCGTCATATATGATATTATCCACAAAAAATTTAGATAAATTTTTTGAAAGATCTTGAATAACGTCATGTAGTCACTATATATTAATCAACATACATTAAGATAAAGTTAATAGAGGTACAATATGGATAGCAGAATAAGATTACAGCCACTAGTTGATTTGAATAACAAATCTATTTTTGGATACGAAGCGCTGTATAGCAAAAAACACTCTTCCGAATTTCCGAGTGCATCTGCCATATTGCGCAGCATCGCTTCCCATTGCAAATGCGATCAGGACTTTCTGCTGTTCATAAATATGACACTGGAAGATGCAGCCAACAAGAAATTTTGCGATGAGTTTCTCAAAACAATGGACCATTTCAAAATCGATGGCCGCAGAATCGTACTTGAATTGAATGAAAGCACACATCCTGAGTCCATGCCACAGGCGAAAAAATCTTTCAGTCTGCTGCGTAGGCACAACGTCAAGATAGCCCTTGATGACTTCGGTACTCAGTATTCGTCCATGGAATACATGAAGGAATTACCCGTCGATATCATAAAAATGGATAAAAAATTTGTGCAGAGTGCTCCCTATGACAAAAAAAGCAGATCGATGTTGAAATTTTGCATTGCTCTTGCCCATGATATCGGATGTAAAGTTGTGGCCGAAGGTATAGAAAATAGAGATCACCTGAGTTGTGCACAAGATGCTCAGGCGGATATCGGACAGGGATTTTTATTTCTTGCCTCACCGTCTCTTCCGGTGGAAGTGCGACGGGAGCCGTTTATACAACTCCAGGATTTCGTACTGTATCTGTCAAGGGGATTTTCGGTTAATACCTATAGTGCGGCATAAATGTAGACGAGCGTTTAGAATCAGAGTACATTTGGCATATTTTTACGAAATCTGCCACCGTTATCTGTTCAGCTCTGGTATTTTCGTTGTAGCCGAGACTGCGCAGCACTTCCAGCGGATCTGCGAAATACTTTCCCAGAGGTCCTCGTATTGTTTTTCGTCTGTGGGCGAATGCGTCCGTGAGCATTTGGGAAAAGCATTCGAAATTTTCGCGGTATTCGCCGTTGTTTGGGGCAAATGGAGAAAATTGTAACACCGATGACTTCACTTTGGGAGCCGGAAAAAAACTTCCCGGCTCCAAATCAAATACTTTTCGCACTCGAGACTTCCACTGCACTAAAATCGACAATTTTCCGTAGGCCTTTGTGGATGGAACAGCAATCAAACGATCTGCCACTTCCTTTTGAAACATTAGTACGAATTTTTCGCCCAGATCAAAGTTTGGTAGCCATCGAAAAAGCAATTGCGTGGAAATATTATAGGGTAAATTCGAAATTACAACGTTGGGAGAGAGATCGGCCAGATTAAAATGCAACGCGTCGCATCCGATGACCTCTAATTTTTCTCCAAATTGTGCTTTTAGCTCCCGCCAAACGGAAACCCAATGATCGTCATATTCTATTAGGTAGAGCTTTTTAACATCGTGCTTAAGTATTTCCAGCGTAAGTCCTCCGGGACCAGGGCCCACCTCCACCACGATCTTACCCCGGAGATCTTCGGCGGCAGACACAATTCTAGCATTGATATTGGCGTCAAACAAAAAATTTTGAGCGAATTTTCTGGTAGTTCTACGATAATATTGCTCAAATATTTGTTTAGCCGAGATTTGGTCCATGGCATCAATTATTTAGTGGTGAATTTTTTATCAACCACAATGACAGCTTTTTTTCGAAGATCCTGTAATTCTCGCTCCGCAAACAAACTTAGTTTTTCGTTGGTTTTTTGGCATTTGATATCTTCGCGGGACGGTTCCTTCAGGGCGGTAGCTTTTTTATCCAAAACACAGAGAACCAATATACCTCCCTCGATTATTATGGGCTTACTGAATCCGTTTACGGATACATTTGCCACGGTGTTTCTAAATTGCGGCTGCATTGATTCAAGCACCGCTAACATTGGATCCGACACTATCAAAATGCCCGACTCCTTTGCCTTCGCTATGAACGTTTCGGCATTGGATGAATTTTTTCTGAGGTCATTTATGAAATCCAACAGCGGATCAACTATTTCTCGAGGTGGTTTTGCTTCGCGGAACGGCACAATCACCTGAACAATTTTTAAATCCGTAATGCTTCGGACGCCGGACTCTCTTTTGTCCCGCAGATATAAAATATAATATCCTCTTCTACTTTTTACGATGCTGTAGGATTCGATGGCCATTTTTTTTAGGGTGTCTTCTTCTTCTTGGGATAATTGTCCCTGGAATATCCAGCCTAGTTCTCCGCCGTTTTTGGCGTCGGCGCTTTTGGAGAACTGCTTAGCCACTCGAGTGAAATCTGCGCCGTTATGCAGCATATTTATTAAATTATTGGCGTGAATCGCAACATTTTGCTCTTCCGATTGCTTTGCTATGGGCAGAAACATCCGATACACATAATAGGATTCCTTTGTCAATTTTTCCTTTACGGCGGCACAAATTTTGTTGAGCTCAGACTCGGAAATATTAATATTTTTTGCGAATCTGGCTTTTATATATTCTATCCAGCCCAGACCAGTTTCAATTTGGGAACTAATGGTATTGCTTTTAATGCCTTTGGATTTCAAAAATTCTAGAAATTGCTCTGGAGTTTTATTAATTTGCTTTGCCATTTCTCCGATGGCGTTATTTATGGTTTCCGCCAGTTCTCGCCGTGACAGCCATCCGCCCCGGGGCATTATTTTTTTGATGCATTGATTTTTGAGCTTTTCATCTATCATTTCATTGAGAACTTCCGACTGGATTTTCGCTCTTGTGCTCTGGGAGACGTTACCTCCGATGGACAGCAGCACCAATTGTACTCTATTTTCGAGATCGTAGAACGTTATTATCTCGTCGTTTACGGTGGCAACAATCCCATTGTATTCCTCTTGACGATTGTTACTTTTAGAAGCGCAATTAACAGCAGATATTCCGAAAAAGATAGACAATAAAATCGAAAAACAAGGTAAAGCGAATTTCACAGAAATCTCCAAATTTTTACTATGCAAGCGAAACGACAACACAGGGCCATATTAATAATCCATCTTTGATGCACTATCTCTAATAGGCTACTACAGACTACTACGAAAAAAAGCATAAATCAAAAATAAAATCAACTTGGAGAAAGATCATTTAGGTCATATTATGACGATGGGCTCCCGGATCCGATACTGCTATGGCATTGTTTCGCGAGATTGATCTTGGGGAGGAGAATCGTTTCTGTGAAAAAAAATGCAGTAACGCGGCAAGTTGGCCCTGTAAAACAGTTGCCGCTGGCAAAAAAAGATGATCTCCTGATGCTTCGGCATAAATTTTTGGACATCTCAGCGGGCCATAATATAATGATCCTAGAACAAAACAAGGAATATCTGTGCGCAATTTGTTTAGTGTTATATTCTTCCGGATGCTGAGAACTACTTTCTACTCAACGGTTGCGTTGGCGTTCTGTGCCTGGGTTGTGCAGTCGTCGCGGTATATGGAAATATTGAGTGTAAACAGCGTGAGTTTAGCGAAATTCTTGGAGTTTACCTCTTATCTTTCGGTGGACATTATATTGGTCATACTGCCCATATCATTTGCGATGTCCTCGGCGTTTATATTTCATCGTTTTAACGAATCCAATCAGCTTGTTGCTTTCAAGGCTGCCGGCATAACGCCGCTAAAATTACTGATCCCCCTGATGCAAATGGCCTGTATCCTGATGATCGGCATATATTTCGGCAATATGTACGTCTCTCCGGTTGCCTGGACAAATTTCCGATCAATGGAATTTGGCATAAAAAATAATATAGATGCACCGGAAAAAGCCGGATTAATTTTTTCCGGAAGCGGATTCCACGTCTATGCACAGCAGTACAAAGGGAATTTTTTGTTCGGAAATATTTTCGTCATAGATCGCCGCTGCACCGAAAAAACCCATTGCTACTACGCGAAGTCCGGCACCGTAAAAAATAATATGCTGCTGCTGATGGATGGAGAACAAATCGAAGTTGATCAAATAGGACATCGCCATTCGATAATAAAATTTGAATCCTATCAGCATAATCTCCAGAATATATTGTCGACCGTAAAAAAAACATCCCAGGCCAATGAAAAATTCATGAATGAACTGCTGCAGGATACCAACGACGATATCCAAAATAAACTGCAGCGGGCGTTGTTCCATCAGAAAATGATGTCGCCTTCCTTGACGCTTATTTTTGCTCTGTTGTCGTTTTTGCTGCTGCTGTTGTCTCCGTATCGTAGAAAGCCGTCCTACATCAGAATGCTGACGCTGACTTTTGCCATTATTTTCGTGCAGGGAACTTTTTTTTGGATGGCCAACGCCGCCGCCAAAAATCCAATTTTCATTGCATTCAACTATACCTTTATCGTATTTTTGATCTTGGTCCCACTGATACTTAGTATTTTTTATATCAGAAGGGTGTGATTGAAAATATGAACAAAAGGCTATTCAGACATATATTTCACCTGCAGCTGACAGCGATGCTTTTTGTGTCATTTTTCATATTTTCTCTGATTTTATTGTTCGATTTCGCCGAGATCGCGAGAAAATTTCCGATTTCGAATTTGGAAGAAACGGCATTTGCCATAAAATTATCTTTTCTGAGAACTCCGAACACGTTTTGTGAAATTCTTCACTATATATATTTTATAACGGCGACATTCACCATGTGGAATTTGTGTCATTCGCATCAGATAACGATACTGAAGTCGTCCGGCAGATCGCCGCAGCAGATTTTATATCCGTTTATAAGCTGTGCATTTTTTATTTCGCTGGTGTGGTTATTTTTGCTGCATCCGCTGGGACAATGGTCTGACCGCTGCTACAACAAAACCGTCAACCCTAGTTTTAGTAGCGAGATGAACTGCGACATATGGATAGATTATCCGAAAGACAATCAAATAATATTCATCAGCGGCATTGTTAACAACAACATCGAAGGACTGCACATATATTATTTGCAGGAAGATCATAGAATTTTTGCCAAAAATGCGGAGATCCGAAAAAACTCTTGGGAACTACGGGATGTGACCGTCGTAAAAGACGGCGACGTGAGTGATTTTGATAGGTTAACACTGCATAATAACATCTCCCTAAATCTTCTGCAGATATTATCCAGTTCGCCTAAAAAACAAGACATTTATGGTTTGTATAAGGTATACCGCATCCAGCATCGGGATAAGGTTTTGCTGAAGGCATACGAATTGGAGCTCCATAAGCTTTTGGCGAACTGTGCTAATTTTATTCTTTTTGCGCTGATTGCTGCGGTGATTTGTTTTCCCATAAATCGCTATAAAACCAAAACAGATGTGGCCGTAAAAATGATTTGCATAGCGGTTATGCTGAGGTTTATCAATAATATTTTTGAGTCCATGGCTTATACGGGAGTGCTGCCGGTAATTGTGGCCTGCTGGACAGTTGTGTTGGTGTTATTGTGTTTGGCGGTATCTATATTAGTATGGAATGAAGCATGAAAAAAACATTGACTTTTTTATTCTTTCTTTTCGGTGGCGTCCATGGCGACGACATTACGTTTATCAATTCGGATAAAACGCTCTACGAAAAAGAGAGTGTCTGCTGCAAAGGCAATGTAGTTGTGTTCTATTACGGCAAAATAATCTCGGCCGATGAAATTTATTTTGACAAAGTCAAAGACGTCATATGTGCCACTGGACACATCATCCTAAAAGACGAAAAACATAACATCTATTTCATGGATTCACTGCAGATACATAGAAGTTTTTCCGACGGCAAAGCCAAAAATATAAAAATCATTATGCCGGATAAATCTCGTCTGGCCGCCACCGATTGCACCATAAAAAATAACCAATTGCTGCTGAGTAACGTGGTTTATACTCCCTGCTACGAATGCTGCGGATCCGGCGAATTAACATGGCAGATAAAAGCCACTCGGGTTATTTTTAATCCGGATGAATCGGTGGAGTACCACGACGCAAAGTTCGAATTGTGGGGCAATGCCATATGTTATACGCCGTATTTACTGCATCCGAGTCCGCGCACCAAAAGAAAAAGCGGATTTCTTGCACCGCAATTTTCCACTTCCAGCAAAAATGGATTCTGTGTTCTTCCCAAATACCTTGTATCCATTTCGGAATCCCAAGAACTTGTGCTAAAACCAATTATTACGTCGAAGGTCGGCTGCGTCGGCTGGATGTGCTACGGACACCGCCTGAAAAATGGTGAATTCAACATAGACGCCAGCATAACAGATACCAAATCCGTAAAAAATTATGATGCCCATGATGAAAAAAATATCCAAAAAATAAATTCCTCCGGATATAGAGGACATATCTTTTCAAAAGTAAGATACGAAATAAATAATACCTGGAGATGTAGTTCGAATATCAATCTCACCTCCGATTACTATTACCTAAAACGATTCCCGTTTTTTGAACAGCCTAATCGTATTTTGGAAAGCAATGCAAAATTAGAAGGATTCGACGGCAGAAACTATACCCAAATAAAAACGGCAATATTTCAGGAAGATCTAGCCATCGATGTCACCATGCAAAAGGTTCTTCCGATAATAGAGCGAAATTTTTCCGACACATTGTGGGGCGGAACTTTTGGCATAGATGCCATGTTCCTAAATTTATATTTCTGCGATGCCCGCGTGGCGCAAAAAATTATTACCAACGTGTCCTGGGCCAAAAGTTTTCTGCTCGCCAACGGACATATAATAGATTTTAAGGGAATAACCTCGTTTAAGGGTATAAATATATCAGAACGCCAAAGCTCCAATTACGACTCTGCACTGGTGATAACTCCGCAAATATCAATAATTTGGAAGTGGCCACTGGTTATCACCTCTGATTTTGCCGAAATAATTGCCACTCCCATGATTGGTGCCATATTGGCCCACAATAAAAGATATTGCGATCTGTTCGAGGATCCATTTTGCGAAATAAACGACATAAATTTTCTAGATGGCAGTAAATCCATGTCGCCCTACAACGTCGATTCCGGCAGTAGAATTTGCTACGGCGTGAAATTTTCTGCCTACAAAAATGGAGATGCGCTGGGATACATCGCTGTGGGAAGATCGACGGAACTGACAAAGGCTAACGAAAAAATGGAGATCTCCGGGCTGAAGTATAAAAACTCTAACATCGTTTCCTCTGCGGAAATTTTTATGGCGGACACTACTTCGCTGTGTCTAAACGGAAGTTATTCCACCAAAGATAAAAGGTTTTTGAGAATCGAGTCCGGTATAAAATTTTCCAATCATCAATTCGACGCGGATTTATTTATATTTGACGGAAAACAGTGCTTTCAAAATCCTTTTTTGCGAAATCGTCTGGATGAAACCGAAGAAAATAGAGCCAAAAAATATCGTGGCCTCATGTTGGGAGCCGGATGGAAAGTCAATAGCAAATGGAAATTAAACGCAGAAGTCATTCTGGGACAGGAAAAAGATAAACTAATTCGGAGCAATATTGGAGTACAATATAAAAATGAATGCTCTGAACTGGAAATGGTTTTGGAACGTACGAATTACACCGGCGGTGATTTGCGGCCGGAAACGTCGTTCCGCATGACCATACATCTGAAGAATCTTGGCATTTGACATTTTGAGACCGTTGCCTAATGGCTTTTTCTCGCCGTTGCTCAGATCCTCATGTACAGGCAGTACACGGCGGCCTTGCGCTATGTTTTTCTTCGTTCTTGCAAGAAAAATCTCATTAGGCAACAGTCTCTTATATTCTGACCCTATGTAGCATTATTTTTCCTAGAAAACCTCATTTTTGGTCAATTTTTCCATCAAATAAAAGAAAAGAAATCGGAAAAATCCAGCTCATCGCCAAAAATATTGATTGTTTTATCCCTATTTTGGGCGGGAAAAGGAGCGGGTTTGCTGCTCGGTGTCGTTACTACGGTTTCGGCAACGGTAACGGGAATTTTACTGCTCTGGCCGTTGTTGTTGTCCTCCAGGGTAGGTATGTCCTCGGAGAGAGAAGGGACATTCTCCGGATTCTGGATAGGAGCGGTGTCACTGCTACTCGGGAACGCTTCGGACCAAAAATTACCGGATGCAGCTCCATTGGCATCTGACGTTTTATAATCATCGACGAGTTTATCTTCGTCTATTATATCTGCATCTCTTTCCGTTAATTTATTTAGTATTTCCTGCAGAAGATTGTTTATTTTTACGTTTTCTCTTTTCAATTTATTGGCAACAGATTCCGGTTGTTTATCTATTTCGGCATTTCTTTTCGCTAATTTATCTGATATTTCCTGCAGAAGAGCGCTTATTTTAGCATTTTCTTCCTTCAATTTATTGGCTACGGATTCCGGTTGTTTATTTACTTCATCATCTTCCGTATCTCCTGTTGTCAATTTATCTGATATTTTCTTCAGAAGATCGGTTATGCCGGAGGTTGCTTCTTTTAGTTTATCTGTGGTTGTTTCTACCTTTGTTTCTTCTTGATCTGGAATGCTCGGAGTGTATTGATCTTCTTTCCAGTTTCCTTCTTGCAGAACTTTACCATTGGCGTCGCAAAGCTTTCCGTTTCCGTCTCGTTTGCCGTTACTGAAGTGGCCGATGTAGGTACTACCGTCCGGATAGGTTGCGGTGCCATTTCCCGAACGCAGGCCATTTTCGCAATCTCCTTGGTAGGTTTGGCCGTTGGCGTATTTTATTTCCAATTTGCCTTTTCCGTAGGGCTTACCGTTTGCCAATGGACCATCGTATACATAGCTGTAGTTGCAACCGGGTTTGGAAACTATGTTAACTATGTGACCATGTGTTTTCAAGTATTTGTACTCTTCTTTTTTAGCTGGTGCTGCGCTCAAAAACTCAAGAGCGGCCAAAAAAAACACTGCTGCCATAAATGTTTTCATTTTTACTTCTCCCTTTTGCATAAATTTGTTAAAACAAAACCACTTACCAATGAATCTTTTTTGCCATTAACTTCACGGAATCTGCCGTTGAGATCCTCCTATACCGCCGGCACATTTAACTTTGTGCTTCGCCACAAGTATCAGCGTTCCGCTTCATTTTTGCAAAAAATATTTCACGGAGCAATGGTCTCTAAAACACAATGGATCCAAAAACCCATCTAAGAGACTGTTACCTAATGGCTTTTTCTCGACTTCGACTTCGTCAAATCCGTTGCTCAGATCCTCATGTACAGGCAGTACACTGCGGTCTTGCGCTAGGTTTTTTCTCGTTCTTGCAAGAAAAATCTCATTATGCAACGGTCTCTCTAAAGCATCGGAGCTAAAACTGGCGATGCTCAAGTATCAGGAAATGTGTCTCCACCGTGCATTGCTTTTTTCCACGACAAAAAAATTGTCATATTAATGATATACTTTTCTCTAAAAAAGTCAATAAAAAAACGAAAAAAAATAATAGCGTGATTTTTTAGACACATGATTAGCGCAGATTTTCTGTTTTTTTGCCAAAAGAAACAATTCACTCAACCAGACCAAATATTTTTTCCTGCAAAATTATAGCTTAACCACTAGAAATTACGCTAATCTTGTTGTAATATGGAGCTCTTGCTATAATTATTTTTCCTTTGGGGTGTAGCCAAGTGGTAAGGCAGCGGGTTTTGGTCCCGCCATTCGTGGGTTCGAATCCTACCACCCCAGCCATTTCTAGTCAAAAAAATACAGTAGCTACGCCATCAAATATTTTGCGTAGAATCCCGGTTGAGACAGTGGAAAATGCAATATTATCACGGATAACGAAATGGCCTTGATCTTCATCTTATGATTCGCAGGCATGTATTGTTTTATGGACCGTTTAGTATTATTTTGTATTATAATCTGGATTTTCTATGGATTTTGTTTGGGAGATGTATAAATGAGAGCAAAAATCACGAAAAAAGATATATTACCGGCGGTCATGAGAACCGTGAGCGTAGCGGATAGAAAGTCTGTTGTTCCCATATTGTCGCATGTCTTGCTGGAATTCAACGAATCGGGCCTGCAACTAAAGGCGACGGATCTTGATCATTCCATACTAGAGCTTGTGCCGGCTGAAGTTGATACCTTCGGCATGGTTGCAGTTCCGGCGGTCACTTTGAATGACATCGTAAGAAAATCGCCCGACAACTCCACCCTGGAATTTTCGCTGATCGATAAAGGACGTAAATTGCTGGTGATGGCAGGTAAATCAAAATTTGAGTTATCTACTTTGGATTGTGCCGATTTTCCCGAAATATCCCCCCTCAAAAATAATTGCAATTTTACCGTAAAAGCAGCGGATTTAAATAAACTCATTAGCCGCACAAAATTTTCCATATCCCCCGAAGAAAGTAGACATAACTTGAATGGTATTTACTTTCATAAGGAAGACTCGAAGCTGAAAGCAGCTTCTACGGACGGCCATCGCTTGTCCGTGTCCCAAATCGACGTCGATTTCGAAGAATGCCTGCAGGGAATAATAATTTCCAAAAAAACCATATTCGAGATCAAAAAAATGCTGGACGCGTTCACCGGAGAGGTTGTGATGACCTTTAGCGCCAATCAGGTGCAGTTTGTCGTAGAAAATGTCGTTTTCATTTCTAAGCTAGTGGAAGGAAATTTTCCAGAATATAAAAGGGTTATACCGGAAACATCATCGGATTTTTTCCTGGTAAATCGCGCTGGATTTACGGAAATTATTGATCGCGTCGCCGTTATCTCGGACGATAAAGTGAGATCCATAAAACTGGAACTTAATAAAAATACACTGTATTTCTACGTAGCCAATAGCAAAGTCGGCAGCGGTAGAGACGAAATGGATGTAATTTATTCCGGTCCCAGCTGGAATGCCGGCTTTAATGCCAACTATTTGCTGGATATCGCCCAAACATTGCAGGGAGAAAATCTGAAAATCTACATAAGGGATGCCCTGGCATCGATTCTTATCCTGGATGAATCGGAACCGGAATCTCTTTTTGTGGTAATGCCCATGAGAATTTAGGTCAACGTGGATTCTGCAATTGTAAAACTCATCTGCAAAAATTTTCGCTCCTATAGAATGCTGGAGCTCCACATATCTTCGCAATTTGTGGTGTTTTATGGGGAAAACGGAGCCGGAAAAACTAATATTTTGGAGGCAATATCGCTATTTTCCTCCGATCGTGGATTGAGAAAAGCTCCAATTTCTGACCTAAATAGCCTAGGTAGTCCATCATCTTCCTGGAACGTGGATCTGCTGCTGGAAAAAAACAGCTGCAAGACGTTGCTCTCCACAACCACGCTCAATGGCCGACGAACGGCACGCATTGACGGCTCAGGAGTACCAAGCCTTTCTAAATTTGAGGAAACTTTGTGGTTGCTGTGGGTCGTGCCAAGCATGAACAATATCTTCATAAATTCCATGGCCGATAGACGCGCGTTCTTTGACCACCTCGTCAGTGGCTACGATAAAAAACACAAATACAACCTGAAAAAACTAATGGAATTGCAAAAAGAACGCCTGCACGTGATATTTCATCGAAAAAATGAGGATTGGCTCCAAGTTCTTGAGGAAAAAATAGCCGAGGAAAATGTAAAAATTACCAAATCACGACTGGAATTCGTAAAATTACTCCGGGAAATTTTCGATACGTATCCATCAGAATTTCTGCGCCCAATCGTCGACATTTCCGGAGAAATAGAAAAAATATACCACTGCAATAGCGAAGAAGACGCCGTACTAGAAATAGCAGACATACTTCGAAAAAATCGCTACGAGGATTCCGAAAAACAAACCACATCGACGGGTGTTCTAAAAACCCTCTGGAAAACCTCTCACCGGAAAACATTGCTGATGGCCGAAAATTGCTCCACCGGCGAACAAAAAGCTTTTTTAATTTCGCTAATCTTGGCTGTTTTCAGAATTTACCAGAGATCACGCAGCGGCATTCCCGTATTATTGCTGGACGATCTCATGGTACATCTGGACAAAAAACGCAGACAAAATCTGGCCGAAGAACTCATATGCCTGAATGTACAGACATTTTTCACCGGCACAGACATAAATTTTTTCCAGGATATTCTGGCCGTGTCCCAGGTGTATCAGGTGGAAAAATCTATATGTACTCTCCAAAAAATTGAGGGATAACAATATAATGCCAGATTCGATTTGAAATTGCCCAATTTTAGTAAAACGCCTTTTTAAGGATTTTTTATTTCAGAAAAAAATTTACTTTTATTCGTAAAATATTGTTTTTTTAAATAAGAAAATATAATATAATCCCAAATTATTTATTATAAAAAAACGGAGAAAGATATGAAAAAAATTGTACTTGTGGGCTGCTTTTGTTTGCCCCACATTTTTGCCACAGCCCTTGAAATATCGGATAGCGACAGGTCCCTGTCCCCACATAGTTCATCAACTTCAACAAGTCCCAAGAGGATCAGTCCAAAAGCCCAGCCATTTTTTCCTACAAATACCACAGTGAATCCCAACAGGATCAGTCTAGCGGCTGAGCCATTTTTTCCTACAAATACCACAGTGAATCCCAACAGGATCAGTCTAGCGGCTGAGCCATTTTTTCCTACAAATACCATAGTGAATCCCAACAGGATCAGTCTAGCGGCTGAGCCATTTTTTCCTACAACTTCGACAAGCCCAAAGAAGACCCCAGTGAGTCCCAAGAAGATCAGTCCAAAGGCCCAGCCATTTTTTCCTAAAACTTCGACAAGCCCAAAGAAGCTCGGAGCGGATCCCAAGGCGATCTTAGGAAGACCTAAGGTCGATTCACAGGTGACGATTTTAGCAAGCTCGAGGGTCTTAGATGCAGAGACTGTACTGCAGCCTTCTTCTTTTAGGGGTTCTACATCTTCTAGCGTGCCACCGACCATGATCTCGTTGCCTGATAACAATTCAACCGAACTTCCTCCGGGATTAGTAGACAATAACCCTTTGTCAGTTTCATCTTTTGGCACCATGAACAGTACGCAGGCTCCAAAAGTCTTAAAAACTAAAGAGAATCCTCGGACAGATCTGATCATCGAGAGTGGCCAGGTGATGGTACCAACGCTTTCGGGAAATTTTTCCATTTCCGAAGCTGGAAAGCGCTATATTCCGGCATTTTTCGAGTTTTTGAGCAATCCACTAAGTTCTAAACCAATGCCAAATTTAGATGGTATTAATGAAGATATGCTCTTTGACATCTACAGAACACTTTTTGACAAAAAGAACGAAAGCGACAAAAAAACCTTGCAAATACTGTCGCAGTTAATTTGTTCCAAAATAATATACGATAGCATCACTAAACATGAACCTACGACATTTATGCAAAAGTATAATATTTTCGACGTCTTGGCGAGATTCGTTGAAGATTTGTGCCAAAAAGTAGATATAAAACTGACGTATGCTCCAGATTATGCCTCCCTTTTTGCAGAATCTATGAAAGACTCGAACTTAGACATAAATTTAAGAAATTCCCTGGCCTACAATAACCGTATGCTTTTTTTATTTAAAGGATTACTAAAGACTGTATTGGAAGGAAAATTTCAGCCTGCCATTTCTGGCTTTAATGACATTATTTTTTCCGATATTTCTTCCACAATGAAAAAACACCTATTAAATAACCCTTTATTAATTTCAAATGTTTTTAAAAAGATGGAATCTTGGTTGAATGGAGAATCTTTTATTGTCAGTTATTTTACGCTACATTATGCGGCATTTATGTGGCTGATGCAGGAAAAGTCTCGGGAGTCTTCGGAGAATGATCCTCTGACGCTGTATCATTTATGCAGAACTTTTACTCTTCTTCCTGCTATCTTACCAAACTTGGGCGACATATTGAGCAACAAATCAGAAATTGTGCCTAGTTTGATAAGAATTGTTTATGATTTTGTAAATAGTGTGCAGTTTTCAATTGGTAACGACTCGGAAAGATCTTTTCAGGATGCTGTGTTTGCTGTTTCTGCCTATAAAATATTTGAGACTTCAAGGCCCTCTAATGGTTTACTCATTGACAATTTTAAGCAATCTCTTGAGGATAAAGGCATACGGATGCACAATATTGCGTATCTAAAAATCGACAACAGAGAAGCTTCGCATAAAGGCTTTCTCTGGACAACGAAAAGTACTGGTGAATTGCAACTTATGCTTCCGAAAGAATCGGTAAAAATACAATCACAGCCAATTTTGCCGAGTATGGCTCTTAGTAGTGCTATTTTAGCGACATGTCCACCAATGATGATGCAGCAGCAATGTCCACCGATGATGATGCAGCAGCAACCGATGATGCAGCAGCAACCGATGATGCAGCAACAACCGATGATGCAGCAGCAACCGATGATGCAGCAACAACCGATGATGCAGCAGCAACCGATGATGCAGCAACAACCGATGATGCAGCAGCAACCGATGAT
>JAITQS010000065.1 GCA_031288795.1 Holosporaceae bacterium
AGTGCAAAATTTGCATGTAAAAATTGCCGAAACCAAACACGACATTCTCCGCTGGATGATGGGCGGCTTTCTCGCGCAAACCGCCTTGCTTGTGGCCGTGATGGCCTTTCTCAAGTAGCCTTTTGACTTCTCCGCGCCCTGTGCTTTCGTCTTCTCACGGCCTTGAACAGCCGATGTGAGCGGACAGCCGCATACCCCACCCGGGTCTTCCTGCGTCGGCCCGCCGAACTGACTTGCTAACTACTCAAAGGGCATGTCCGGGGCAGTGGTATGATGCAAGGCCCAAGTCAGGTCGTAGTCCGAGAGATCGTTGTACTCCGGGTAAACCCCTCGGAATTGCGAGATATTCAACATAGTTCTTCCTTTTTGATATACGCTCACAGCCTGAAAACTGCATTGTGGTTGTGTGGAGATATAAATAAATAGACGCTTGGCAGGTATAAGTCATGAGATGGGTAGCAGCTATTTCTGTAGTTATTGTCTTATTGCTTATTAAATCCATCTTTGACCAATTTCTTGGGTTTAAAGCCGGCGGTGGTGCACTATTATCGGGCATTACTGTTGGGGTAATTTTTGGTGTAGCCGCCCTTGTTTTCAAAAGTAGAATTTTCAAAGTAAATAGAGAAAAATCAGAAAAAGATGAAAAGCCAACAAGGCCCCTGTTAAATAAAATAGCAAATGTTACGCTTATATTGATGATTGTAGTTACCGTTGTAATCTATGGATTTTTACTTTTTAATGCAGATGCCGTTAAAGAAGCTAATAAAAATATACCCAGTCATATTGGCGATAAATTAAAAAGTTATATAAACAATCCACAAACTTCCGTGAAGCTTCAGGCTAATGACAGCAAACAAGATATTGACAATTTATTTACTACGCATGAAGATGAAAACAGCAAACAGCAGGTGAGCGAAAATATTCCTGATGAGCGAACTGTACAAGATCGCATGGCTATGCAATTATATAAAAATTTTCCTACAGTTGCTGGCCTATCAGAGAGGAATAGATATTCATCCGATTTCAAATTTCTAGCTTTTTTCTTTAATATGGCAACCGATAGGTGTGAGCCTGCGCGTTACTGGCTTGAAGAACTCTATAATCAAGACAATGAATACGGCGCTGAAATTTATGGTATTGCGTATGCTAATGGTGATTGCTTTAATAAAAGTAAAGAACTTTCTGAAATGTATCTAACGTCGTGTGCTTCAAAGAGTATTTCCTGTAAAATTTCTTTACTTAATTTATATAAAAAATTTAATAATATGCCAAAAAAGCGTTTTCTGCTCGCAAGTGAATTAGCATTACTTGGATATTACTTCACACAATTAGATTTAGCAGAATGCTATCTATCTGGAATTGGAACTGTCCTAGATTATGAAAAGGCATTGTTATGGATGTATATAGGTTTAGCAGATGCTCCTAATGCAGAAATTAGAAATGCCGTTGCGCTAGAAATAAAAAGTTTGGAATCCTCGATGTCAAAAAAAATGATCGCAACGATAAAAAATAAATCTAAAATGTTACGTCAGACTATACAAAAAAATATTGATGCGCGCCCGCAACCTACGGAAAAAAACGAAATGGGGATTGAAGTATTAAAAAATGTTAAACAGAGCGACTATCTGTACATGGTTCTCCCAAGGGACTCTGACATTGATACCTTTGTGGGAAGTATATCCATTCCAACTGCAAAATGAAAGAGAAAATCTTTATGCACCGCATTTTTTTATGCCTCTGCGCATCACTGTGTTTTATTTTTACATCCGCACCTATGGTACTACCCGCGTCTGTTGCTGAACAGAATTTGCAAAAATTTAAAAATTGGGAGTCAAGCATTGTTTCTTTTGGTGATGGGAAACCTTGGTTTGCTGCAAAGTATTTTCGTCCGCATCCTCCTAATCTATTTACGTTTATAGTATATCACGATGGAGATGATTGTGAAAATGTCAATTTTCTCATGCAGCTTTTTAGAGCTAAGCGCGTTAATTATCAAATGAACAATATTGTTGGATATATAAAACTTGATGGGAAAGAATCAAAATTTATGTATACAGTATTTCAAGATAATGATGGAACATTTATGATACCTTTAGAAAGATTTGAAAACCAAAATATTGTATTGCATATGATGCACGGTAATGTGATGAAAATATACTTCCCTCGTTTATCACTAAAAAAGGAAATTAATTTATCTGGTTTTACAAAAGCCATAATGAAAGCTTCAGAGATGTGCGCTCGCAAAAAATACGGCAGATAGACACATCGATCTATTAGCGAGAAAATTAGAAAGTCAATTGTGGTGAGGCCAGTGTCGAGTTTGCGAATTCGGAAAAATTCCCCTGTCGATAGCAAACTAAGTTGGCCAATGTAGGTAGCACGCCATTTGACCGATCTGCGTCCTCAGGCGGTTAAGTTTGTTTATTTCCGCACCGATAAGTTTTGTGCCGTCCGGAGGATAGGGCAACACTGGCGAGTGACCTGAGCGCCGGGATGGCTCCCGAGATCGGGCGAAGGGGAAGCGGTGATGGCTTCTCCTTTGTTTTTATCTCCCGAGCTTGGGATAAAAGCGATAAACGCATCTGTCAGGTCTTCTTCCTTATTGTCTTTTTTTGCCAAAAGCACAGTTTCGAATTTTCTTGGACCATGGGAAACAGCCAGTGACTCATCAGGATACCCCATTTCTGTTTTGTTGCCAATCCTGAATCCGTAATCCCGTAATCAACTTTGTTTATGATCCAGCTTCGGAAAAGGCCTTGGGGTCATGAAAAATTACCTTGAGCAACCGCGATTACGGATTAAAGATTCTTTGGAGTCGTCCCGGGCATCAAAGA
>JAITQS010000012.1 GCA_031288795.1 Holosporaceae bacterium
AGCTAATCACCCTAATGCGAGAATCTTTTTGGGCGTACTCGGCGAGAATTTTCCCACAGCCATCCGGAGACGCGTCGTTTATGCAAATTATCTCGATATCCTTCATTGTTTGATTTAGAGCAGAATCCAGACATTCCCGCAAAAAACGCTCGGTTTTGTACACGGGAATAATGAGAGATATCGCTGGTTTGGCGTATACTTCAAATGCGAATAACAACAATATAAATAAAATTCCACGATTATTCATGATATTTTTTTATACCAGCCCTAAACTTTCGGTTCAAGTAGTAGATCACCAAAACACCAATGAGCTATTGAGAAAATTTTTTTCGAAGGTATTTGTGTTGTCATAGTAAAAAAAACCAAGGAAAAGCGAAATTAAGCGCCACCGACTCCAAGTTCCCAATAAACTATCCCATCAACGCTCTTGCGTATTGATTTTTTGGCTTGTCTGATGTATATAATCTAGCAGATTTTTCATGAAAAATGGAGTTTATTATGGCTAAGTCCGCCACCATGGTCGTAAAGATGTTAAGTACCGCCAATACGGGTTTTTTTTATGTGAAAAAAAGAAATCCCCGCAAGCAGCCGGAAAAAATGGAAATGAGAAAATATGATCCGGTTGTTAGAAAGCACGTTTCCTTCAAAGAAACCAAGATAAAGTAGCGTTTTTTATTGCATTGTCCATAAGTCTGTATTTTTGAGTTATCGCGCAGTAGAATATTTATATTAGCAAAAAATTAACTAAAAGAATATATAATGCTCTGGCTATTGAAATCAGATCGATGAGAGAGTTGAGCCATAATATGATTTTGGCATATGCCTATCGTCGACAATTTCTTTTGCTTTCTTCTAGAGTTAGCGGCAGGTTTGCTCTTTTTTAGAAGAAGCTTTGTTATTTTTGAGAGGACTTTGGGATGCATACGAAAAAAATAACCATCGATGATATAAAGAGTGTGAAAATCCTCCTGCGGGTAGATTTCAATGTCCCGGTGCAGGAGGGAGTCATTCAGGATCTATCCCGGATAAAACACGTTGCTCCCACAATTGAGTTTTTAAGAAAAGCAGGATCCAAGATAATTTTGGCGTCTCATTGGGGAAATCCATCTGGCTACGAAGAGAAGCTAAGCTTGAAATATTTGATACCAGCCATATCAAATATATACAACGCGAATGTCGTGTTTGTGGACGACTGTTTGGAAAAAAACGCCTCTGACATAATTGATGCAGCGGCTCCCGATGATTTGATTTTGCTGGAGAATCTTCGTTTTCATCTGGAAGAAGAGAGCTGCTGCTGCAATTTTGCAAAAAAAATCGCATCTTTGGCAGATTTTTACATAAATGATGCATTTTCGGCATCTCACCGACGTCATGCTTCCATTTGTGCCGTTCCGAAATTTCTTCCCCACGCGTTTGGTCTGGCGTTCCTGGACGAATGGCGCATGCTGGATTATTTTTTTCACAATGCTCCAGTTCCGAAGATGACCATAGTCGGTGGATCTAAATTATCGACAAAAATTAATTTACTGAAAAATCTAGTAAAAAAAGTAGATAAATTGGCTCTGGGCGGAGGAATTGCCGGCGCATTTTTAGCCTATTACGGCAATGATTCACTAAAGATGTTTCATTATGAAGAATACCGAAACGACATCACGGAAATTTTGAAAAACGCCCAAGAATGCGGATGTGAATTAATTTTACCAGTGGATTTCTCTGCCCTTATCCACAAACATGATCACGATAATCGCACCATCATATATTCCGGCAACGGCAAGACGTCGGTTTTCGACATAGGTCCGGAGTCGGTGGAATTATTTAGGAGACACATTCGGGAAAGTGCCACGGTTTTGTGGAACGGACCGCTGGGACTGTTCGAAAAAACTCCGTTTGATTTTGGTACCCTATCGGTTGCGCAGGAAGTCGCCGCCAGATCCCGGGAGGGGAAGCTGACATCCATAATCGGCGGTGGTGATACGGCCTTCGCCATGAGTAAATTCGGCATCGACCAGGATTTGACCTACAAATCCACTTCCGGCGGAGCCTTTCTCACCTATTTGGAGGGTAATTCTCTGCCGGGAATTGTCGCCATGGAAAATCCCCTGACACTGGTGAATTAACCGTGCTCCCTAGTGTAGTGGTACGTTCGCATAAATTTCAGGTGAGTCTCTTTTTTTGGGAGGAAAACATGTGGGAAATAGGCAGCATAATTTTTTCAATGGTCATTTTGGTGCTGTTGGCCTACCGTGGTTTTTCGGTACTTGTGCTGGCCCCGGCGGCCGCCATGATTGCGGTCCTGTGCAACATTGGGGAGTCGCCGCTGGGATACTATACCCAGATATTCATGGTGAAGTTAGGAGATTTTACCATTGCATATTTCCCATTATTTTTGCTGAGTGCAATTTTTGGCAAGCTTATGGAGAGCTCCGGCAGTGCAAAATCCATCGCCAACTACGTTTCGGAGAAGATCGGAGCAAAAAATGCCATTTTGGCCGTTGTTTTGTCTTGTAGCCTATTAACCTATGGCGGAGTGTCGCTGTTTGTGGTTGCATTTGCGGTCTATCCGATTGCCGTTGAGCTATTCCGCAAATCCGACACGCCCAAAAGACTCATTCCGGGATCCATTGCCATTGGATCATTTACCTTTACGATGGTGGCATTGCCGGGCACTCCAGCGATTCAGAACGCCATTCCGGCCCAATATTTTGGCACCAATACATTTGCTGCTCCGGGATTGGGCATCGTTGCGTCGGCACTGTTATTTTTTCTCGGAATAGCCTGGATGAACCGACAACAAAAAATTGCCAGCTCCGGCGGCGAAGGATACGGTAACCACAATGACAAAATCGTGGCCATAGCCGAAAACCAACTGCCAAATTTCTGGGAAGCGGTTACTCCGATAATTATAGTTGTGCTGATGAACTACGTCTGCGTTAAACATATATTTCCTCAGCTGGATACTTCGTATTTGCAGCAGGAAAAATACGGATCCACCGACATAAAAACCGTCGCCAGCAATTGGGCCGTCATCGTTGCGGTATTTTCCGCTCTGGTGTTTCTTTTGGGATACCACCGCAAACGCATCAACCTAATTCCCTGTCTAAATATGGGAGCAGCGGATTCCTTGTCTCCGATATTTAACACCGCCTCCGTGGTTGGCTATGGCGCCGTCATCAATTGTCTACCGGGATTCACCATAATTAAAAACTGGATACTGTCACTATCAGCGGGAAATCCCATTATTTCAGGATCCATCGTTACCGGAATGTTGTCCGCCGTCACCGGATCCGCTTCCGGGGGACTCAGTATTTCACTGCAGATGATGGGCACAAAATTACTGGAAATGAGTCAGCAGGCTCATATAAATCCCGAGGCACTGCACCGCATCATCGCTCTCTCCTGCAGCACACTACACGCACTGCCCCACAACGGAGCCCTAATAACGCTGCTGGCCATCTGCGGACTAACCCATAAAGACTCCTACAAAGATATATTCGTCGTATGCCTGCTGATTCCACTTGCCACAACAATAGCCACAATACTAATATATAATACGTGTGGGTCATTTTGATTTTTTTATGGCAAAAATATGAATAAAAATACAATAGTCGCAGTAATAGGGGCCGGACAAATGGGCTCCGGCATAGGACAGGTGTTTGCATCCGCCGGTTTTTCGGTAAAAATCTACGACATTTCCGCAAATATATTGCAAAATTCCCAAAATAAAATCATGAATTCCCTGAAAAAATTGGAGATGAAAAATTTGCTGAAAGAACCTGCTGACCATATACAAAAACGCATATCCCATTACTTGGACATAAACGACCTCGAAAATTCTCACATATTCATTGAATCGGCATTTGAAGATTTCTCCATAAAGACCTCTATTTTTCAAAAATTATCAAAAATACTGCAGCCGACGTCCTACGTAGCCACCAACACGTCCTCCTATTCCATAACGGCCCTGTCCCGAATGGTACCATGGCCGGAAAAATTCATTGGTTTTCACTTTATGAATCCGCCACCGCTGATGGCCCTCGTCGAAATCGTACGCGGACTCTGTACCAGCGACTCCACCTATAATTTTTTCCGGAAATTGGCCAAGACCATCGAAAAAATTCCCATAACCGCTAAAAATGCTCCGGGATTCGTTTTAAATCGGATCCTTATTCCCATGATCAACGAAGCCATCTGCGTCCTCTACGAAGGGGGTTCGACGGTAGAGCAAATAGACACAGCCCTCAAGCTGGGAGCAAACCATCCCACCGGACCACTGGCTCTGGCAGACCTAATTGGCCTGGATACGGTGTTTGCCATCATGAAAACCCTCCAGAAAGAACTAGGAGAAGAACGGTTTCAGCCATGTCCGTTGCTGGAAAATTACGTGCTCCACGGAAGACTCGGAAAAAAAACTAAAAAAGGATTCTATGAATATGAATAAAAAAACAACCGCGGAAAAACTCTAATCATTTCCTGACGCTTTGTACCGCCGTCTCATACTGACTTAGGTCTCCGTTGAACTGGGTAACGCCGCCATTGGCAACCACAAAAATCATATTCGCTACCCTATTCAGAAAATGCCGATCATGGGTAATGAGAATAATGGCTCCTTTATAGGACGTAAGAGAGGAAATCAACGACTCCCGCATCTCCAGATCCAGATGGTTTGTGGGTTCGTCCAGTATCAGCAAATTGGGAAGATTGATGGTTAGGGTGGCGAAAACAAGTCGCGCCCGTTCTCCGCCGGAAAGCTCTCCGATCAGCTGAAAAACCTTGTCGCCGGAAAAACCAAATTGTCCCAGATGAGAGCGCACTTGCCTATCCGAAAAATTCGGCATGAGATTTTTCACAAAATCATAGACAGACTTTCGAATGTCAAGTTTTTCAAAAAGATCCTGTCGATAAAATCCAATTTTTAGTTTGTCATTGGCTTCACGCGTGCCTTTTTTTTGCTTCAGCTCGCCGGCCAGAAATTTCGCAAAAGTCGTTTTTCCGTTTCCGTTGGAGCCAACAATGGCAATTCGATCGTCGCCCATTATCGAGCCGGACACGTTCTTCAGCACCACTTTTGCCCCGTACCCCAGCGATACCCGATCGTAGGATATTATATTGGACTCCAGTATCGTGTCCGGTTCCGGAAAATTAAACGCAACCGTGGGGTCACTGCTTTCAATCGGAAGAAATTTCATTTTTTCTATGGTTTTCAAGCGACTCTGGGCTTGTCTTGCCTTTGTGGCCTTTACCTGGAATCGTCGTACGAAATCCATCATATGTTTTCGTTTTAATTCCATTTTTGCGTTGTACTCCTCAATATTTTTTTGTTTTTGGGAGTAGGTATCGAGAAAAGTATCGAAATTTCCCGTATATCTGGTAAGTTTTTTATTTTTCAGATGGAAAATACCGTCTACGGTGTCGTTTAGGAAATCTCGGTCGTGAGATATTAAAATGAAGCTTTTCGGATATGCATTTAAAAAATCCTTTAGCCAATCTGTAGTTTCCAGATCCAGATGGTTAGTGGGTTCGTCCAGCAGAAGCAGATCGGGCTCCTGGAACAGAATAGCGCCGAGAGCGACTCTCATGCGAAAGCCTCCGGAAAAATTTTCCAGCGGAGTGTTTTGGGTTTCTTCGTCAAAACCGAGTCCTTTCAGCACCACTGCCGCCCTCGATTCGGCTTCGAAAGCATTGATGGCAATCAGTTGATCGTAGATTTCTCCCATTAATTCCGGATTATTATGGCAATTTTCCAGCTGATTCAGCAATGTTTCGCGCAACAGATCCCGCGATAGCAGATATTCCCGCGGAGTCATGTGTTCGCCTGGCATTTCCTGCTTCACGGATAAAATCAATTTTCCCCGCTCCTGCTGAATCTTACCGCCGTCGTGCTCCAGCTCCCGGCAAATAATTTTAAAAAGGGTCGATTTGCCGCTACCGTTGCGCCCCACAAGTCCCATGTGCTGCCGACCGCTAAGTTGCAGATCTACACCGTCCAAAATTAAATTTCCGGAAATACTGAAGCTGATATTTTGCAAAGTTAGCACAATTCTATTCCTTAAAAATCAATATGAGAGGCCTTCGCCTAGTGAGATTTTTCTTGCAATAACGAGGAAAAACGTAGCGCAAAACCGCAGTGTACTAGCCGTACTTGAGGATCTGGGCAACGAATTTGACGAAGTCGATGGCGAGAAAAATCTCATTAGGCAAAGGTCTCGGGAACGCATTCTATAGTATCTGTGTAGTATTTTCAAGATTTTATCGAAGAACAAGCGGAGGTGTCCCATGATTTTTTTGGCGATTTGCCGTAGGCTCAAGATTATATGCCTAAAAATCGGACAATTAAAGCTCTGGTCATTACCACCTTATACCAAGTTCAACATTCAAGAGACAGTTGCCTAATGGCTTTTTCTCGCCATCGACTTCGTCAAATCCGTTGCTCATACCAAATCCAGAAATCGAATGATCAGCACCAGATGGTAATGCGCTCTTATTCAACACTTCTAAAGAACTGGCTGATCAATTTATTGTTGAATTTGGTATCAGATCCTCATGTACAGGCAGTACACAGCGGTCTTGCGCTACGTTTTTCTTCGTTCTTGCAAGAAAAATCTCATTAGGCAACAGTCTCTTCAATTGGCCAATTGTTTTTTTGTAAACGTTAAGCAACAGCACCGCGTTATTCGGTTTAGGAAAATCAATATCTGAACTTGGTATTACTCGCTATTTTAAAATTCCGGGTTCTCGGCTTCGCCAAGAATGACGACTGGGCCTTCCTGGTCATCCTTGCGGACGTAGGACACAGCCGCCATCCTTGCTGGCGCACATAAAAAATCTTTGCAGATTTTTCTTGACGGTCTACGGAACCTCACTATTGCTCAATTACGCAATAATCACTCATTTCCATAGAAGGTTGCCGAATTATTGGCCTTCCTCCACTTGTTCGGATACACTACTTCTTCCACCTTTCCCGCTTTTTCCACTTTTTCCGCTTTTTCCGCTTTTTCCGCCTTTCCTGCTTTTTCCACCATACGCACCAGTTTCATCCTCCGGATAGTAGGCTGGGCTGTCGTATCCGCCTCCGCTACTTTCCTGTTCCGGATAGTAGTCTGGGCTGTCGTATCCGCCTCCGCTACTTTCCTGCTCCGGATAGTAGGCTGCGCTGTCGTATCCGCCACCGTATCCGCCATTTCCCTGCTCCGGATAGTAGGACGCGCCATCAAATTTACCGGATTTAGCGCCTTTTCCGCCTTTTCCGCCTCTACCACCTTTACCACTTTTTCCCGCATATGCTCCCGTTTCCTGCTCCGGATAGTAGGCTGCGCTGTCGTATCCGCCACCGTATCCGCCATTTCCCTGCTCCGGATAGTAGGATGCGCCATCGAATTTGCCGGATTTAGCGCCTTTTCCACCTTTTCCGCCTCTACCACCTTTTCCACTTTTTCCCGCATATGCTCCCGTTTCTTGTTCCGGATAGTAGGCTGGGCTGTCGTATCCGCCATTTCCCTGCTCCGGATAGTAGGATGCGCCATCAAATTTGCCGGATTTAGCGCCTTTTCCGCCTCTACCACCTTTTCCACTTTTTCCCGCATATGCCCCCGTTTCCTGTTCCGGATAGTAGGCTGCGCTGTCGTATCCGCTATCTCCCTGTACCGGAGCCTGTTTGCTCGCAAAACTGCTCGTTTTTGAACTATATTTGCCTTTACCGGATTCAAACGGTTTCGCGCCTGCATCTAGAGCATACAAAGCCAAAATTGCAGCAATGACATAATTTATCTTCATATTATTTTCTCCTTGTTAAATTTGAACACTTTAAGCTTAGACAAAAAGAATTAACAAATAGTTAAAAAAGAAATTTTTTTTGAAATTAATAATATTTTTTTAGATAATCTACGGAATTATCCAGCCGCTGCGGCTGTATATCAACGACAATTTTGCCTCCGTTCAGCAAAATTATGCGGTCAGATATTTTGGTCAAAAAATCGAGATCGTGGGATGCAATCACCATGGTGACCCCCATTTCGCAGACGGATTCCAGCAGCGTCACCACATCGGTTGTGGTGGCCACATCGAGGCCCGACGTAGGCTCGTCGCAGAGTAAAATATCCGGCTTTATCATGAGACTGCGGGCAAGAGCGACGCGCTGTTTCTGGCCGCCGGATAAATCCCTCGGATACGCGTTGGCCTTGGACATAATTCCAAGATTCTTCAGCATGTCTCGAGCATGCTTCAGACAATTCTGCTTTTTTTCCTTCAGGGATGGCGCGTAAGTCAGATTTTCCAGCACCGTTAAATGGGGAAACAATTGAAAATCCTGAAACATGAATCCAGCTCTGCCGTTGCATTCGATGGAGCCGCTGTCCGGCGTGTCCAGCTTCTGTATGCAGCGCAGCAGCGTGGACTTCCCTCCGCCGGACGGCCCCGCCAATCCAACGATATCAGACTTCTTCACCGAAAAACTTACGCTATCCAATACAACAATTTCGTTGAATTGTTTGCGGATGTCAAATACCTTTAGCATATTTTTCACTCCGCTCAATTTTTCTTCCAACGAACTCAATAAACAGTACCAGACAATAATAATAGGCTCCGGCAATGCACAGAGGCATAAAATACTCGAATCGCTCCGCCGCAAGAGTCTGAGACCTCCGCATCAGATCCATGCCGCCAATGGTGGCAATAAGAGCCGTCTCCTTCAGCAGAGCTATTACTTCACTCACCATGGCTGGTAGAATGTTTCTCACAACCTGAGGCAAAATTATATCTCTCCACATGGGAACCATCGGAATCTCCAAAGTCCTAGCCGCCTCAAATTGGCCCTTGGGAATACTCTCGATGCCGGCACGAAGAATCTCCGCCACATAGGCCGAACTGTTGAGACCAAATGTAATAATTCCAGCACCAATGGCCGTAAGTTTGACACCAAAAATCCCCGGTATAGTAAAATAAATGAAACTTAGCTGCAAAATAACCGGAGTCCCACGAACAACCGAAATTACGCCGTTGATAAAATACCTGCAGACGCCATTGTATCTCAAAATAGACATGAGCAGTCCCAGCGCAATGCCAATGCATATCCCCCCCAGCAGCAGCTTCAGGGTAATCGCTATGCCGGTTCCCACATAAATAATACTAGATGCAAGATTTTCCAATCTTTATTCCTCAGGCAACCGCCATTTTTTCATTAATTTTTTTAACTCGCCATTCTGCTCTAGCTTTTTTAAAATGACGTTTATTTTTTCCCGAAGATCAGATTGCTTTTTAAAAACAATCGCATATCCCGCATCAGATTTGGCAACAATATTATAGGCCAATCCCGGATTAACATCACAAAAAGATTGGGCCTGCACGTTATCCAGCAATACGCAGTCCACCTGACCCGCCTTCAGCGCTTCTACTATTTGCCCGACGTTATCCATCGCTATCAACTGAGCAGCGGTGACCTTCTCCTTGGCCCATATCTCCATGGTGCTTCCCAATTGACAAGCCACTTTACTGTCGATCATTTCATCGGGATTTCTGTGGGGTTCATTTTTCATGTACATAGACGCAATGCTTTCCGCATAATAACACCTGGAAAGATCGAAATTTTTTCTGCGCTCCGGAGTGGAAGTAATACTCGCAATTGCCGCATCCAGAGAACCGTTCTGCAGTGCCGCCAATAGAGAGCTAAAAGGCATGTCTTCGAATTCTGCTTCTTTCCCCATTTCCTTCGCCACCAGACGAGCCAGATCTATTTCAAATCCCTTAAGTTCGCCATTGTCGTAGTATTCAAAGGGCGGATAGTCAGCAGAAATGCCAATTTTCATCTTTTTGCTCGATTTTTCTTCGTCGCATCCGGATAATACAAGCATTACGCAGAATAACATTGCAAATATTTTTCTAATCATGAATAAAATCCCCTAGTGCCGCAATATTCTCATTTTTGCGCTTATAATGCAATAGCAACCCGAACAATAGGAGGAGGATCTTGAGGAAAAAAAGCACTTAACTTGGCATCCTTCCGGTTCTGGAGAACGCAGATTTCAAGAGAATTTTCATAAACAAAAGGGTCTGCTTTTTATAAGCCTGGCAGCGTGCTACTCTCCCGCGCCTTGAGACGCAGTACCATTGCCGCTGAGGACTTTCGCTTTCCAGTTCGGGATGGGGTGGAGCGTGTTATTCCTCGCCATGGCCACCAAGCCAATAAAAAGCAGACCGAAATTTATTTTAATAAACTTCGTTTGACAAACTTCGAATAAAGCTCACAAGCCGAAGAAGCTTATGACTGATTGTTGCAAGTATCAAGCCAATCGGGATATTAGTACTGGTTAGCTTCACGCATTACTGCGCTTCCACACCCAGCCTATCAACGTGGTGGTCTTCCACGTCCCTGATGGCGAGAACTAATTTTGAGGCGAGTTTCCCGCTTAGATGCTTTCAGCGGTTATCTCTTCCATGTTATGGCTACTCGGCGATGCGACTGGCGTCACAACCGATACACTAGTGACATGTCCACTCCGGTCCTCTCGTACTAGGAGCAGCTCCTCTCAATTCTCGAACACCCACGGCAGATAGGGACCAAACTGTCTCGCGACGTT
>JAITQS010000063.1 GCA_031288795.1 Holosporaceae bacterium
AAACCGTAATCCTTCGAATCGCCTACTTGGGCTCCTTTATAACCTACTTGGGCTTCTTTATAATAAATATCCGTGGCCGAAGCCGAGGCCGGAGCTCCAACTTCGGCGGTGGCGATCAGAAACAGCGTCAGGCAGATGAATTTGCTGATCCGGCGGACAGCTTCGGGAATCTCCCGGACACCACAGGACACTCTCGTGGTCGCTGTCGCCGCATCTCTCGGGCAAATATATGGTCGTTCACTGCGCCAGTTAACAAAATGATACCACAAATAAAAACTCCAAACTTGCTGCTACCACTCTACTAATCAAGTATGAAAAAATAATTAACCAAGTGGTGCGCGGGCATAATCTGGTATTAACTCTAGATGTCGCGCATTGCGTAAGGAGACTGTCAGGCTTCCGCAAGTCTCCTCCGCCTAAACTACGAGAAATAAGGCAATTGCTGAGCAATATCTAAATCTAAGGTATCAACTTTAATGTTTCGGAAATTTGTCCTTGGTCATCTGCTACAAATACTCTTTTGACCGATAGTAGAGACAAAGGGGGTTTGGAAATTCGTCCTTGGTCATCTGCCCTAAATTCTTCTGCTATCGCAACAAATTCTCTGCCTGCTTCCAAAGCTTTCTTCCAAAAGCTTGGGCTTAAAAGGCCAATATTCCAGAGCCCCAAAAGATTGTTGTTCAGATAGTCTATTTTTACTCTTGCAAACTTATCCAGCAGCAGTTCTGCCACATCGAACATACCATACTGGCATGCCAATTCGAAGGCCGTATGGTTATCATCGTTTTCAGCATTGATGTCGCACATCATGGCAAGAATCTTTATTATTTTCAACATCTGAGCTTTTCTATTTGAATTTACGTGAGATAGAGCCATATGCAATGCCGTAAAATTGCCATTTGTTGATGTTAGATGTCCGTCTGCTCCAGCGTAAAATAATCTTATCACGAGATCCAGATCTTTATTGTTAGCCGCCTCCAGCAACAACGGATAATCAAGATACTTCCAAGAGTAGCAGCTGTAATTATCTATTTGGTACCTAAGAAAAGGAATATTCTCGCAGGATAGACATTCCAAAAGCTCGTTTTTTCTGTCGGCGTGGCTGTATTTTTCCACATAGTGAGGAAAAAACACGTAGGGCACCAGCGCTCCCCGGACGATCGATGCTATTGGCGCCAGATTATTGTTCATCTCTCTTTTATACTGTTCGTATTCTACTTTTTTTTGTGCCAGTACGGAGTTCACATCGCCATCAGCGTTGGCGCCTGGTAGATACGAAGCGATTTCTCCTTGTAATATATGACTTATGCCTTGTCCCAGATGACCAAAAGCATTTGATGTAATGTAGTTTTCTCCGTATGCGTTCTCCAGTAGATCTTTTAGAAGAGTTTGGGTGTAGAATTCATAGGAGGCAATGTTCCCGCTTGCCAAAAGCGAAGCGATCAGAGTGGGTAAATCATATAAAGTAGAGCCATCAACCGGCAGTTCTACGGGCAATCTTTTCACAAGATACGAATATAGGGCCAGATAGCCGGACATATTATCATCACCATCGATCTGCTGCTCCGCTATGCTCCTGGAAAGTTTTATGAGATTTGCTCCATAAATACCCTGGGCAATTGTATTTCCACACTGCGCTTCAGCTCGTAAAAGATCATCCGCTTCGCAGAAGCTTTGAAAAACTTTAGGATCATCTTTGGTGCGAATATCTTTTTGAGCTTCTCGATATATATGATAACAGCAATTAAAATATTCCACATTGCCAATGGGCATACATAGCGAAGAGATCTGTTTTCTGTAGCTATATTCAATAAATGGGCATCCAATTGCATGCGCCAAATAGGCCATAGTCAAAATTATTCCGGTATTATCAGAGTTTTCGTCGTGATACAATGCTTGAGCAGACTTGGCAACAGTAAGAAGATCGCTCATCTTGCCAAAACAGAGCTTTTGCAAAAATTCTTGCGCCTTATTGAATTCATCATCCAAATTTGCTTCTCGTATAATGGACGTAAGATACGTCATTGATTCATGAATTTTCTCCGGAGAATTGTTCTCAATTTCCATGGCGTAGCCAAAACCGCCACAAAAAGCAGATATCGTCAAAGCTGTTAATATTTTTTTCATTCTATACTCCTTAAGTTTCATGTGAAATTACTGTACTATAACAAAGTTCTTCGAAGCCGGTGTTTATGAGTTTTCATCCATCAGGTTCATTGTTTATATCCTCCTGCAAAGCGAGTACATCCTAGTCCTATGCAGCAATGCGAATATTTGCGTTCCCTCGTCAAAATTATTGTAAACACATAGTTTCAATAAAGAATAAACAAAATTAAAATGATTTTCCATCATAATTTTCAAATCCAGGAGCAAGACAAACCTGTTGTCCGTGTAGGCGAGATATTTTGTTGGCCAATTCTAGCTCCATGAGAGCCGTTAAAACCTCCTGCGGATGTATTTGAATGGATGAAATCAATTCGTCAACAGTTATGGGTACGGTATTCAAAGATTCCAATATTTTTTTTTGGGTTTTTTTTAAGTCATGGTCAGAAATTTTTGCCGCAAATTTCGGCCTTTCTTCAAGCAAAGATTGCTGTATTACTTTTCTATTTTCGATGTAATTGAGGATATCCTGCGGACTTTGCACAAGTATTGCGCCATCTTTCAGCAGGTTATTGCAGCCGATACTCCTGGGGTCCAGAGGGAATCCTGGAACTGCAAACACGTCTCGGCCGTATTCAAGGGCGAATCGGGCTGTTATGAGGGATCCGGATTGCTCCGCCGCTTCTATCACCACCGTACCGACAGAAACTCCAGCAATTATGCGATTTCGCCGGGGAAAGAGTTGCGGTTGCATTGCTGTGTTATAGGGCATTTCCGTAAGAATACAGCCTGTTGCCGCAATTTCTTCATATAATTTAGTATTTTCCTGCGGATAAATAATGTTTATCCCTCCGGCCAGTACGGCGATGGTGCCGTTTTTCAGACTCCCCATGTGAGCGCAGGTATCGATGCCGCGGGCCATGCCTGAGGCTATTATTACGCCTTCGTCGCTTAATTTCTCACACAGGGACATGCAGAATCTTTTCGCGTGCAGGGACGCATTTCTGGATCCCACCACGGATATGATATTTTTTTGAAAAAATTTTCCCATTTTCTCGAGGGAACCCAAAAATGTCAGCAGAGGCGGAGGATCCGGCAGTGTTCTTAGTAATGGCGGATAGAGTTCATCTTCGAAAAAAACCAGCCGGGCTCCGATTTTTTTCAAATTTTCCAATTCCTGCTCGACTTTTTGGTCGCTGTATACTTCCACTGGTTTCGACGCGGATTTGAAAATAATAGGCAGAGCCTGAAGAGCTTTTTCTCCGTCACCGTATGAATTTATGAGATTCCAAAATATTGACGGCCCAATGGATCCACTGCGAACTATTTTCAAGCGAGCTAATTTTTCTTTCTGGGATAGCACAATAATTCTCCATTGCACGACACCGGGAATTATTTCCAAGCCACCGCTGACAAGAATTCTTTTATGCTTTCAATTCCTTACCCTGCAGAAGTCTTTTTATATTCTCATGATGTCTGGCCACAATAATAACCGATAGAATTATTAAACCACACAAATGATTAATAAAGTGCAAATGAGAGTGATGTAAATAATAAAAAAATGGGCAGCTCATGCATATGCTAACCAAACTGGAAATAGATGAAATTTTCCATATGAGAAACATCACCACCCAAATAAACAACACAACGAAAAAAAACTGCGCATCCAGAGCGCAGAGCACTCCGAAATAGGAGGCCACTCCCTTTCCTCCCTTGAACTTCAACCATAGGGGAAATATGTGACCCAAAACCGGAGCCATCAGTAGAGCAATGCAGGCAAGTTCATTGGCCGGATGAACATAGTGAAGAATTACATATCCCTTTAGGAAATCCAGCAAAAAAGTAGCCAATCCAAGACATTTGCCCTGGGTTCTCAGTACATTCGTGGCTCCGATGTTTTTGGAACCGCTCTTCCGGAGCATTCCATTTCCAAAAAAATTCGCCAATAATAGACCAAACGGTATGGATCCCACCAGATAAGCAAATATTATGCATATAATATCTTTTGACATTTCAACGTCCGTTCCTCGAAAAAGCCACCATGGCACGAGAAGTCACTGCCAAAATAAAACAAAACACCCACGTCTGGGACGGAGTGCGCAAAACCACAGATATCCGCCGTACACAAATCCTGGCCTGGGATTCCAACTAAAGTCGATTGCGAAAAGATCCGTTATGCAATGCTCTCTAAAAATACATCCCTAGAGTAACATAAGCGATTCGTTAATCAAGTAAACAAAAAAATAAAATCGTACAATTGCAAAAAAAACTCTTGACAGAAAAAATAGTAGCAATATAATAGTCTTTAAGTCATACATAAGTTATTTAGAACGGAGTGCAGCGCTAGAAAACGTAGGTGTTTTAGGGCTGCACTGCATTTATTTTCGTCCAAAAATAATAGTTTATTTTTTTTATGGATATTACGAAATTTTTTCCACCCAATAAAATGCACAATTAGAAAAAAATGCACCAGATAACTTGAGATCTTTGATAATAAGTTAAATGCTTTCGAAACCGGCGTCGGGGGTTTTTTATATTTTATATATGTCAGATTCGCTGCTCGGACCCCACATACAACCGATACATTCCGATCCTGTGCTCCAGGACAACTGTCTCTGCTCTTCCTTCAAAATTCTTGCAAATACTTGATTTCCAAAAATATTGTCAGCCAATTGATAAAAAAAAGTGTAGCCCAAAAAGCTACACTTGTTGACTTTTACGATAAAGTGTCCTATTTCCAATTATTGATTGAATTTGGATCACTTATTCGTTTTTTTTCTGATAACACATTCGCAACCTATTTCGCTTATTCCTGAGGTGCTGCTGCTTGTCCCTGAGGTGCAGCTGCTTGTTCCTCTTCCTGAGGTACTACTACTTGTTCCTCTTCCTGAGGTGCTACTACCTCTTCCTCTTCCTGAGGTACTACTACCTCTTCCTCTTCCTGAGGTGCTGCTGCTTGTTGAGGTGCTACTAAAGACGTCACTAAGAGATTAAACACTTCTGGAGTTATTAGAGATTGAAGAAGGCTCATAACCAACTCTGGTGACACCGCTGGAACTGCTGTCGGAACTGCTGTCGGAGCTGTCGTCGGAACTGCTGTCGGAGCTGTCGTCGGAACTGCTGTCGGAACTGCTGTCGGAACTGCTGTCGGAGCTGTCGTCGGAACTGCTGTCGGAACTGCTGCCGGAACTGCCGCTGGAACTGCTGCCGGAGCTGTCGTCGTTGCTTTTGCCTTCGCTTTTGTGCGAGCAGTTGTCGCCTGAGTTGTCACTGGAGTTGTTACTGGAGTTGTTACTGGAGTTGTCACCGGAGCTGTCGTCGTTGCTTTTGCCTTCGCTTTTGTGCGAGCAGTTGTCGCCGTCGCTTTTGCCTTTGCCTTTGTATTGGCCGCCAATGTTTCAACAACTGTGTTGGTATTTAAAATTGGTCTCGTAGAAGCCAGCGTGGTAGCCTTTGGAGCGTTCTCCGTTCTACGATGTTTACGTAGATGACTGATAATCTTGTCCCTATCTACTTTTAGGCCCCGACTCATCATTCTCTCTAGCTGTTCATTAAAAGACACATGCTTTATTCCCTGCTGCATGCCATAGGCGTTTGGTAAAGTGGTCAACATCAAAGCCAATCCAGATATACAATAGATCAAAGTTTTCATAAATGTTCTCCTCAATAAAATATAAACCAATTATATACTATGTTCCGTGAAATGTTAATAAAAAAATTTTTTATTACTAAATAATTACAAAAAAATATTACGGAATTTTTAATTCTGCTTTGAAGCATCTACATTTGAACGATTGAAGATCCGCTGGCATTTATGTACAGCGGTGTTACCCTGGATTCTGGCGAAAGTAACGGCGAAAACGAGAGCAAGTGTCGAGCATTTCGGAAGTCATCAATGCAAAACTCCGCTTTTTCCCCCAAATTTTTTGTGATATTGCTGATAATTATCCGGACATTATTTTTTTCGACATAAGATTCTATATTTTCATAAGAATCAACCCCGTAGATAAATTTTTTTTCTTCGTGGCGTCTGAAATACAGCTGATTTTTTTCGCTCTCGATGACGATTATTCGGGGGAAATCGTTGTTGCATTGTTGTCTGAATATTGAATCTATGACCTCAAAATAATCGACGCTAACGGCTGGAATTTTCAGAGAAAATGCCATTCCCTTGGTGAAACTTTGGGCAATGCGAACACCGGTGAATGATCCCGGACCAGAGGCGGTAATGATGCCGTTTATTTCTCTAGCATTGATGTTGCTTTCCCGCAGAAGATCAGAAACGACGCTGACAAAATTGCTTGATGCATCGACGCTCAAATTTTTTTCGCTAATGATGCCGTCGTGGAACACGGCTGCGGAACATCTTTTTAGACAAGCGGTGACCGCCAATAGGAAATTATTCTTGGGAGAGTGTTTATTTTTCATTTTAAAATCACATTTGAATTTTTCATGGCGATGGTCAGCTCTCCCCGTAGAAAAGACTGCGCATATTGGCCAAAAATTTCGTTTCTCCAGCCCCGAAGACATTTTACATCAGAGTATCCATTGCATAATTTTTCCAGTTCGCCGGTGGTGGCAATGATGGAGGCTGCGACGCTGCTTTCGGCAGATTTTATTTCCAAAATGGCCTTCAGCAGATACACGGAAATATTTTTAGGGCGGATGTCTTTTGATATTTTCATATTTTTGGTTAGCTGTTCTGCGAATTGCAGAAATTCTCGGCGTGTATCATTGATGATCCAGCGGGAATTTTGCACAGTTCTTATGAGAGGGGTTCCTTTTTTGCATATTTTATTCAGCAGGGTATCGTGGGCGATGGACTGGGCATCCATACCGATTTCCGCTGCTTTAGCGGCTCTCCAGCCAAATAATTGCTGAAACAGGTTTGATTCTTTAGTTTTCGGTGTTTTGTCTTTTTTGTAAAAAGACGCGATTTCGCCGTCCAGCCAGTGGCACCGCCCACAGCGGCGCAGCAATTCCTGTTGTTTCTTGTGGACACTCCGCAGGTACAGCACATCTTCTGCGGAATAGAGCAATTGCTTTTTGTTCAGCGGACGATTCATCCAATTACTCGTGGAATAGCTCTTGTTGATATTTTTGTCCAGATATTTTTTTACGATATCCTGGTAGCTGATTCTGTCATGAGTGCTCAGCAGCATTTCGTAGAGCTGCGTATCACAGATATTTTTCACCGCTAGATTGTGAATTCCCAATATTTCGACGTCCTGCTGTCCGGCATGGAAGACTTTCGGCAATTTTTCATCTTCCAGCACTGGTTTCAGAAATGCTAGATCTACGGCCAGCGGATCAATCACAAAAACCGTGCGGGCGGTGGCCACTTGCACAAGACACATCAGCGGAATCGAGAGGTTTTCTCGTATAAATTCCGTATCGACAGCGATAAATTTATCTTCCTCCGAAGCTTCAGCAACGTCAGCGGCAAATATTTCACAAAAATCACAGACGGACTCTGGAGAATTCACAAAAATCATTAGCCATGCCAATTAATAAATCCCGGTAATTATAAAACTTTTTAGGCCGCATATGCCAGAGATTGTTGTAAAAATTAAGCAACGGTGTCGCGCAGGACTTCTTCCACCAGATGCCATTTTATAAAAGTGGAAAATGTGCTCCGCATCGGTGGAAATGAGAAAAATTTCCGGCTATCGGTGCTTTTATATTGATTATGCTCAACAACTGTTGTATGTATGGGATGGATTGCCTCTGTGGCGGAACTGGTAGACGCGACAGACTCAAAATCTGTTGTTCGCAAGGACGTGCTGGTTCGATTCCGGCCAGGGGCACCATTCAAATTTTATGAAATCGGCATCAGGAGGTTATTTTGGACAAAACCGTCGCGCTTACCGGTGATAGACCTACCGGAAAACTTCATCTGGGTCATTTCGTGGGGTCTTTAAAAAACAGGATAAATCTCCAGTACAGCCATGATCAGTACATAATGATCGCTGACACTCAAGCGCTTACCGATTATTTCGAAAATTCTCAGCTGGTGGTGGACAATATAATAGAAGTTCTGTCCGATTACCTGGCAGTGGGAATAGATCCTGAATTATCAACAATTTTCATACAATCGCAGGTGCCGGCCCTCTGCGAATTGACCATGTACTATATGAATCTAGTCACGGTCGCTCGACTGGAACGCAATCCTACCGTAAAAGCGGAATTAGCCCAAAAGGATTTCGGAAAATCCATTCCGGCCGGATTCCTCTGCTATCCGGTCAGCCAAACGGCAGACATTACGGCATTTAAGGCAGAAATTGTTCCCGTCGGAGAAGATCAGCTGCCCATGATAGAGCAAGCTAACGAAATCGTTCGCAGATTTAATCGGCTATACGATACCAAGTGCCTGAAGGAAATCAGCGCATATCTCGGTGAAACTAAACGATTGGTGGGCATAGATGGAAAAGCAAAAGCCAGTAAATCTCTGAATAACGCAATATTTCTCTGCGACAGCCCTGATATCATAAAAGAAAAAGTATATGCAATGTTTACGGATCCGGATCATTTAAAAGTATCGGATCCCGGAAGAGTCGAGGGAAACGTGGTCTTCGAGTATCTGGACGCCTTCCACCCGGATGCTAAAGAAATATCGGCACTGAAAGCACAATACCAAAAAGGAGGACTTGGAGATATCGCCATAAAATCGCTGCTGAACGATGTTCTACAACGTTTTTTGCAACCAATACGCGAAAAACGAGCTGGACTAAAAAGAAAAAATCTCCTCGATTTATGCTTTGAGGGAACTAAAAAAGCAAAAAGTGTTGCAGAAAAGACTCTATGTGAAGTAAAATCGTCAATGGGCATAGATTTATTTGAAAAATGCAATTTTTATCAAAGAAACCACTGAAAATGACAACTTGATCTATTGATTTTTTTTTAAAAACCGTTCAGACTCTGAAAAGTGGTGAGAGGGGGGTTATTATGAATAAATCTGATCTGGTCGATGCTCTTTCTAAAGATAGTGGGCTTACGAAGCTAGACTCTGAAAAAGCCATTAATTCATTTATAAATATAATGGAACGTGCATTGCAAAATGGCGAAGTCGTAACACTGGTTGGCTTCGGAAGTTTTTCTGTAAAACTAACCGCAGGTAGAAGCGGTAGAAATTTTAAAACTGGTGCTTCAATTAATATACCACCGAGAAATTCTGTCAGATTTAAACCTGGCAAAAATCTTAAGGAATGCGTGAATTAGCAGAATAATCACTATAATCACTGGCGGTTTGTCCAGTAACATGAGGTCGGCGTCTGCATTTTGTTAGTTTCTGCTTGGCGTCGACTGTTTTATGAGATATAATTATGATAATGTGTTCTTGTTAGGGTGAAGTAGTAGTTATGGAATAGAAGTTGATTGCATGAAAAAACTTTTTATATGTTCGTTATTTTTGGTTTTTGACGTATTTTCTTCCGTTAAAGATCCTGCAGATGTCCCAAATGATGCGTCGGAAGATGATTTTCTAGAATTATCCGAGCCACACAAAACCATCAGCGGAGCCTACTGGGGAGTAGGTTTGGGCATTGCCAATATTAAACACAAGTTAAACGCCACTTACGGTACCACTCCGGAACGTAGGGAATCGGTTTCACTGAGCAGTTCTGCTAATCAGTATGATTTTGCGCTCATCGCTGGATTCGGTTCGGCCTTCTACAAAAAATATTATGCGGGCATTGATTTTTTACTTTTTAGAAGATTCAGTAAAAAAACAGAATTCGCAGATGGCGAAATAGGTTTGAGACATACTTCCAGCGTAGGTTTCGATATGGATGTCAGAATAGGATATCTGCTGCCGGAAAGCGGAAATTTGATATACGGGACCGTCGGATTTGCACGTGTTGTGGGCTCTGTCGTGTTCAAACGGAATAATCAAATGGATGCTAGATATAGTACGTCATTTGGCTCATTTTATCCGACGTTTGGTGTTGGTATGGAGCATAAAATAAACGACACCTGGAGTATCAGAGGCGATCTTCGCATGTCGATTACGTCGAAGGACGATGGAAAACAATGTAAAGTCGACAATAAGGTGTGGATATTTGACGTAAAGCCTAGCAAACTCAGCATTCGCCTGTTCGTTACTCACGGCATATGAAAAATCCTGACTCCAGGAAAAAGACCATTGCGGGAAAAAGCCTTTAGGCAATAGTCTCGGAAAATCGCTGCCGATACCGTCCCTATAGCCGGTCGAAAATCTTCCACCGATGATCTTTGATTTCATCGTTTGCAGCGCTACCAATTAGCTGTTTTTTATGTTAATATATGGTTAATATAGCTTAGGAAGTTAAATGGTAGTTACATGCCCGGGGTGTCATTGTAAATATTCTGTTCAGCCGAACGTTATTGGCGATAGCAAGATGGTCCGTTGTGCACTATGTTCCACCACATGGCAGCAGGATTTTGTGGATGAGTCGGCGTTAAACAAAAAAAATCACGTTGAACATATTAAGTGGATCTTATTTTGGTTTACGGTATTTGTATCATTATTTTCTTTATTTTTCACCAAAAACATCGTAATCAAAATTTGGCCGCCGGCGATTTGTTTTTATGATTTTTTTGGCATTGGTCCGCATGATACGAAAAAAATGTTTGCCATACAAAACGTGTCGAATTTTTTTGTGCGAAAAAACAATAAGCTATACATGGGACTGAAGGGGGAGCTTATAAACGTTTCCAATGATGTACAAATTATGCCGAGTCTCGTAATATCATTGAAAAACGACGATCAAGCTTCAAAAGTGCCCTATAGAAAAGTCTGGACCCACGATTTAATGTATAATAAACTGCTGCCGAACCAAAAAGTGCTTTTCGAGACGGAATTGCAGAGCGTTCCGTATAATGATCTCATATGTGATATAAAATTGGATGTTTTATAGTTTAACGCGGCTAAGTAATGAATAAAAAAAGACGCTATCTTGACATGTGTTTTGAATTAATTTCGAGTTTGTATTGGCATTTGGTGGAGCTGCTGGGAACGGTTGTTTTTTTTACGGCGCTGGCGACCATTGTGGCGTTGGTATCGTACTGCCCGGAGGATCCATCGCTGAACACCGCCATTGACGGAATTCCATCGAACATGCTGTCATTTCCCGGCAGTTATTATGCCGATGTCCTGATGCAATTTTTGGGAACGTCCTCCTATATTTTTTCCGTTACACTGTTATCGTTCGGATATCAAATGATACGTCATCATGTAGTTTCTTTTTGGAAGATTACGTCTTGTATTATGGCTTGTGTATCTGCGTCTATTTTGGGGGCGTTTTATTATGGAGTAGCGTCCGAGAGAGTTGGCCTAATCGGGTCATGGTTTTTTGAAATCCTGAAGCATCAGCGGCATTTAATTAATTTCGAATACGCCGACCAGGCGGCGGCGCTACTGATCGGCGTTATTTTTCTGGTAACGCTGCTGCACGCGCTTCGCATTTATCCATCGGACCTGCTAAAGCCATTTTGTTTTCTTCTGCGATTTAAACCTAGGGTGAATACGGAAGAATTTCTAGAAAAAATAAGCGAAATAAAATCAGCCATTACAGGTAATGAAGACGCAGCCGATGATTCTTTATTTTGCGAGAAAAAAGTTTCTTCCAAATCGGGAGAGAAAATGCCTTCCGGTGGTCGTGCGGCAAGATTTATTTTGCCATCGGTGCTTTTGCTGCGGGAGCCAAAAAACTCTGAGGAAAAACTGAGCTCCGCGGAGCTGGAAGAGCGATCTGCCAATCTAATGAACGTGCTCAACGATTTTGGCATCAAGGGAGAGATCAGCGGAGTAAGTCCAGGACCGGTGGTGACGCTCTATGAGCTCAAACCGGCGGCCGGCATAAAATCGTCGCGTGTCATAGGATTATCCAGTGATATTGCCCGCTACATGAGCGCTGTTTCGGCCAGAGTTGCCGTTATTCCGGGCAGAAACGCGTTGGGAATAGAGCTGCCCAATGCTAAACGTCAGACGGTGTTTTTGCGAGAGCTACTGGAGTCCGGCGTTTATAAAAAATCTGCCGGTGTCTTGCCAATATCGTTGGGAAAAGACATATCCGGCGGAGCCATTGTGGCGGATCTAGCGAAAATGCCTCATTTGCTCATCGCCGGTACGACGGGATCTGGCAAATCGGTGGGCATAAACGCCATGATATTGTCGCTGTTGTACAAATTATCTCCGACGGAGTGTAAATTCATCATGATAGATCCGAAGATGCTCGAGTTGTCCGTCTACGATAATATTCCGCATTTGCTGACGCCGGTGGTCACGGATCCGAAAAAAGCGGTTGTGGCACTGAAATGGGCCGTGCGGGAAATGGAATCCCGCTATAAATCCATGTCGAAGTTGGGCGTTAGAAACATAGAGGGATACAATTCCAAGCTCTCTTCGTTGCGAAATTCTGGCGAAGAAATAACGCGATGTGTCCAAACCGGTTTCAATATGGAAACCGGAGAGCCTATTTACGAACATCAGTCGATGAACCTGGAGAAATTGCCCTACATTGTCATTATTGTGGACGAAATGGCAGATCTGATGCTGGTCGCCGGAAAGGACATCGAAATCACCGTGCAGCGACTGGCGCAGATGGCCCGTGCCGCGGGGATTCATCTAATAATGGCCACACAGCGTCCGTCCGTTGACGTCATAACCGGCACCATCAAGGCTAATTTTCCCACAAGAATCAGCTTTCAGGTGAGCTCAAAGATCGATAGTCGCACAATCCTCGGAGAACAAGGCGCCGAACAGCTGCTGGGACAAGGAGATATGCTCTATATGGCCTCCGGTGGGCGCACTACCCGCATACACTGTCCGTTTGTGAGCGATGGCGAAGTGGAAGAAGTGGCAAAGCATCTGAAAGCACAGGATAAACCACACTACATCGAAACCATCCTAGAAGAAAACGAAGACGCTGACAATGACGAAATGCTCTACAACGGAGAAGATGGCGATCCTATGTATAAGGAAGCTGTATCATTAATTCTTCGCGAAGGAAAAGTCTCCACAAGCTTTATACAACGTCACCTGAAAATAGGCTACAATAGAGCCGCTAGAATCGTAGATATGATGGAAACCGCTGGCATTGTGTCCGCAGCCAATCATGTCGGCAAAAGAGAAATTATTGGAAGATAAAAATGTTCCCTAAAACTAAAAAAATTTGGACAATGCTGATCATTGTGTGTTGCTGCAGCGTAACCGCAAACGAAAGCCCTAAAAAACGCATTCTAAATCCCCAAGAAACAGATCAGTATATCACACAACTGGAAGAATATCTGAACTCTCTAAAAACCATCGTGTCGAAATTCGTTCAAATAAACAGACGCGGCGAAAAAAGCTCCGGATATTTCATCCTAAAAAGACCCAATAAAATGAAACTCTACTATGTACCTCCCGCCTCCGACGTGATAATCGCCAAAGATAATAAAATTACGCACTATAACCGCGAATTAAAAGAAAAAACCATGACTTCTATGTATTCGTCTCCGCTATCGTTCTTTCTGGAAAAAAAAATAAAATTGCGCGATAATGTTAAAGTGATGTCGGCGGTGGAGCTCAGCGACGCCATGGTCATTACTTTTTCCAGGAAAAATAACGACGACGATGGCGCTGTAGCACTGGTTTTCAAAAAAAATCCCATCCAATTGCTGAAATGGGAGATTTTCAGTAACAAAAACGAAATGACGCCATGGAATTCAACCAAAATTGTTTTGGCGGAGAGTAAAATTAACCGTTTAAAAATCCCCGATGACGAATTCGAAAAATTTACAAGCGTCACTCCGCAGTTGATTCAATAATAGTGGATGAGCAACTCTCAAATATCAGCCAAAAACAATCCCATCTTTTTTGCAAGAAGAAGCTAACAAAAACAATGTCAATAGCCTTTTTGATGCTAACGACGATAATTGCGTATGGCAACAGAGATTCTAAACTGCTATATTTTCATAGAAGGTCATCGATATTTGGGAATTTATTCTGGAGTGGTGGCGCAAAATAGGCCGGTGATGCTAAATCTTAATAGGCTATTTTAAATCTTTTTAACTAAAATAATTGGAGTAATCTTCATGCAAGTTTCCGTAAATGTATTTGATATGGATGCAACTAATCCTGCTTTTGTGATCAAAAGAGACGGCAGCAAAATGGCATTTGATATCGAAAAAATTGTAAATGCAATTCGAAAAGCGGGAATGGAAACCAATGAATTCAGCGAAGCAGAAGCAAGGCATATAACTTTTAAAGTCCTGAAAGTTCTAAAACACAGCTTTCGCGATGAAATTCCAGACATCGAACGGATTCAGGATATAGTTGAGCAGGTTCTGATCAGCGAGAATTTTTTTAAAACTGCCCGAGCCTATATCATTTACCGAGAAAAGCACGGCGAGCTTCGGCGCGATAAAAAAAATCTCATTGATGTAACGGAGTCCGTAAACGAGTATTTGGATCGGCTCGACTGGCGAGTTCATGCAAATGCGAACCAGGGATATTCGCTGGGAGGAATGATTCTGAACATATCCGGCAAGATGGTGGCCAACTATTGGCTAAACAGAGTATATCCGAAGCGGGTATCTGCAGCGCATATGGAAGGTGATTTTCACATTCATGATCTGGACATGTTGACCGGCTATTGCGCCGGCTGGTCTCTGCGGACACTGCTGAACGAGGGCTTCAACGGCGTACTCGGAAGAGTTGAGGCCGATGCACCGAGGCATTTGTCCAGTGCGGTGGGACAGATGGTGAATTTTTTGGGCACTCTTCAAAATGAATGGGCCGGAGCGCAGGCGTTCAGTTCATTTGACACATATCTGGCACCGTTTGTGAGAGCGGATAATCTTTCCTACGGCGAAGTAAAGCAGTGCATACAGGAGCTCATTTACAACCTCAATGTCCCGTCGAGATGGGGAACGCAGACGCCCTTCACAAACCTGACCTTCGACTGGGTATGCCCAGACGATCTAAAAGACGCAGTTCCGCTGGTCGGAGGTAAAGAAGTGGGCTTCACCTACGGCGAGCTCCAGAAGGAAATGGATATGCTGAATCGCGCCTACATCGAAGTCATGACCGACGGAGATGCCAAAGGCCGAGTGTTTACCTTCCCGATCCCCACCTACAACATCACAAAAGATTTCATTTGGAACAGCGAAAACGCAGATCTTTTGTTCGGGATGACTGCCAAATATGGTCTTCCGTACTTTCAGAATTTCGTAAATTCCGACCTAAAACCGTCCATGGTGAGATCAATGTGCTGCCGACTGCAGTTGGACGTTAGGGAGCTCCTCAAGCGAGGCAATAGCCTCTTCGGATCCGCCGAACAAACCGGATCCATCGGCGTGGTCACCATAAATTGTGCCCGACTCGGATACTTGTACAAGAGAAACAAACAAGGCCTCCTAAATCGTCTGGAAGAGCTCATGGAATACGCTAAACAAAGTCTGGAGATCAAAAGAAAAGTGGTGCAGGGCTATCTGGATAGCGGACTGTATCCCTACACCAAGAGATACCTCGGCACTTTCAAAAATCATTTTTCCACCATTGGAGTAAATGGCATTAATGAAATGGTCCGCAATTTCACCAGTAACGAGCACGACATTACAACCCCTTTCGGGCATGAAATGGCACTGCAATTCCTGGACAAAATTAGAGAAATATTAATCAAATTCCAGGGAGAAACCAACCATATGTACAATTTAGAGGCTACACCGGCAGAAGGAACTACCTACCGCTTTGCTAAGGAAGATCTAAAACGCTATCCGGACATACTACACGCGGGTACCAGCGAGAATCCCTATTATACGAACTCTAGTCAGCTGCCGGTTAGCTACACCACCGACGCGTTCCAGGCCCTCACAATGCAGGACGAGCTGCAGAAAAAATATACCGGCGGTACGGTTCTTCACCTGTACATGAATGAGAGAATTTCCGGCGCCACCGTCTGTAAGAAATTGGTAAAAAAAGTAGTGGAAAACTTCCGATTGCCGTATTTTACGATTACTCCAACATTTTCCATATGTCCAAAGCACCAGTACCTCGCCGGAGAGCATTATTTTTGTCCAAAATGTGACGCAGAACTTATCGAAAAGAAAAAAATGGAAATGCCCAAAACCGCTTAAGAGACTATTGCCTAATGGCTTTTTCTCGCCATCGACTTCGTCAGATCCGTTGCTCAGATCCTCATGTACAGCCAGTACACTGCGGTCTTGTTAGAAAAATCTCATTGGGCAACGGTCTCGGGCATGGTGGCTTTTTTACGCTAATCCTGTGATTTTTTCATTTTGCACGTCGATGAGTTCCGCAGCCGGGCGTTCCGGGAGTCCCGGCATTGTTACGATATTGCCGGCATAGGTAACAACAAATCCGGCTCCGGCCATGATTTTTGCGTCGCGAATGGTTATGTTAAATTTGCGAGGTCTTCCTAGCATATTTTTATTGTCGCTGAGGGAATATTGTGTTTTTGCCATGCAAATGGGATAGAAGCGTGCTTCGTCATCTTTTGCGACGGCCTCCAGAACGGCTCGCGCTTGGGGAGAATAGGAGACATCATCGGCTCCGTAGATAATTGTTGCCAACCTATGTAATTTCTTAAAAACAGAATCGCTGGCGGAATACAAAGGATTGAAAAGGTTGGAATTGTCAGCCATGGCGTCTAAAGCGGCCTGAGCCATTTCGATGCCGCCTTCGGATCCATGTTGCCATACTCCCGAAACGGCAAATCTGACTCCCAGAGCATTGCACTGGCGCCTGAGATGGTTTATTTCCTGAGGAGTATCGCTGGAAAATTCGTTTAAAACAACGACCACTGGTAGGTTATAGTGCTGTATGTTTTCAATGTGCTTCTGTAAATTGACAAAACCTGACGATAGAGCATTATTTTTATCGGTGGCATGTAATTTTATGGCGCGAATTGTGGCGACAATCACTACGGCGTCCGGATATTTTTTTAGCAGAGGACATTTTATGGCCAAAAATTTTTCTGCTCCGAGGTCTGCGCCGAATCCAGCTTCAGTTACGACGTAGTCCGACAATTTTAGTGCATATTCTGTGGCTATCAGGCTATTACATCCGTGAGCGATATTGGCAAACGGTCCGCCATGGACCAGGGCGGGAGTTCCCTCCAGCGTTTGCACTAGATTTGGCTTAATAGCATCCTTCAGCAGCGCCACCAGAGATCCAGTGGCATTTAATTTTTCACAGGTAATGGCTTCACCACATATGTCGTAGCCCACGATTATTTTATTGATGCGGGATTTTAGATCCGCAAGATCCTGCGACAGGCATAAAATGGCCATAATTTCCGATGCTACTGCGATGTCGAAACCGGATTCCCGTATAATTCCATCGGACTTATTCCCGAGCCCAATAACGATATTTCGCAGAGCGCGATCGTTTAAATCAACGACTCTTTTCCAAACGATGCGTTTAAGATCGAGATTCAATTTGTTTCCGTGATGTAGGTGATTGTCCACCAGCGCCGCCAACAGATTATGAGCACTGGCTATGGCATGGATATCGCCGGTGAAATGCAAATTGATATCTTCCATTGGAATTATTTGGGCGTATCCGCCGCCGGTGGCGCCTCCTTTAAGTCCGAAGCAAGGCCCCTGTGATGGTTCCCGCAGCGCCAGACAGCTTTTATGGCCCATACGTCTCAGGGCGTCTGCTAAGCCGATGGTGATGGTGGTTTTTCCTTCTCCGGCCGCGGTTGGATTTATGGCCGTTACTAGAATGAGCCTGCCTTCGGGATTATTTTTTATTTGTGGCCACAAAGACGGGCAAATTTTAGCTTTATAATGGCCATATGGTTCCCAATAATTTTCCGTAATCCTCAATTCTTCCGCCACATATTTTATGGGTTTTATGGAAGCGTGCTGGGAAAGGACTATATCACTTTCCATGGTCATTTTCAGTTTTTACTATTGTTTGTTTTAATCTTGCGAAGAAAATGTAGACGATTGGCACGATAAACAATGTAAATATAGTACCAAACGACATTCCTCCCACGATGGCCCAACCGATTTGCTTTCGGGAAGCAGCACCAGCTCCAGACGCCAATGCCAGCGGTACGCTGCCGATCACCATGGCGAACGTAGTCATGAGAATCGGGCGCAGTCGCAGATGCGCAGCTTGTTTCACGGCATCAATGGCGGAACTTCCTTTTTCCAGTATTGTATTAGCGAAATCTACAATTAATATGCCGTGTTTTGTGATAAGTCCTATGAGTGTGACCAATCCGACTTTCGAATAAATGTTGAGACTGCAATCTGGTACGATATATAGCGTTATTAGAGCTCCTGTAATGGAAAATGGCACGCTGAGCATTATGGTAAACGGATCGATAAAGCTTTCAAACTGAGCAGCCAACACCAAAAACACGAATATTAGCGCTAAAGCAAACACAAGTAGTATCCGCTGATTTTCCTCCAGATACGTTTTAGTAGCTCCGGCAAAGGTTAGCTGTATGGTGTCTGGCAGATGAGAAAGTTTATAAACCTCAATGTCATCGATGACACGTCCCAGGTTGTATCCTTTTGCTATGTCGGCGTATACCTGAATGGATAGCATCTGGTTATAGTGGTGCAATCCCACCGGCGATTGCCTTTCACGAATGGTAATCATGTCGGTTACGGGCACCATTTTGGTTTCGTTGTCTTTTGTGTACAATTTCGACTTTACCATCATTTTGGATAAATCTTCCGGAGTTCTTCGAAGATCTCGCTCCGACTGAATAAACAATTCATCTCTTTTGGCTTCACGTTGGACATTCCCGGCTTTCTCTCCGCACACCAAATAACCAATGGTGGTGACTATGTCGTAGACATCGACCCCCAAAGATGCCGCCTTATCACGATTTATTTCAATAACGTACTCCTGCTGAGGCGGAACCAACGTTGATCTTAGGGGAGATATAATTCCCGGATACTGTTCCTGAAAATCAAACAAAAAACGATTCCCATGCCTAGACAGATATTCGTAATTCTGGTTGGTTTGTAGCACAAACGTCACCATTTCTTTTTCGGAATCCCTCATGCCGGAAGATGCAGAACACGGTACTCCGGAAACTTCCCTCAGGCGTGGAGTTAAATATTCGGCGACATCTTTTGCAGACTTATCGCGCTTATCCCACTCGGTCAATTTTACGAAACCGCTGATTTCGCTAGTGTCGGCCGTTACCCATCTTTCCTGCATACAGGGCGTTTGGGAAACAATGGCGTCAATCCTGTCGGCGTTGTTTTTCATGAATTCATAGGAAGCTCCAATCGGACCATTTCCGCGGAATTGGACATAGCCGATGTCCTCGACCGGCTTACTCTCGGAAGGCAAAATTCTTATGAACAGCACTCCAAGGCAAGCAACAATAAATCCAAAGCCCAAGACCCAGTATTTTTTTTCCATCGCAAAATCTAGAGCCGCCACATATTTATTTTCCAAACTTTGGAGTATTCTTTCCTGATGGTCAGATGCTATTTTCCAGAATCCCGTTGCTTTTTGTTTTCGGGAGATGCTCAGTAATTTTGAGCACATCATGGGAGAAAGCGTTATAGCTACGAATCCAGAAATTAGAACGGCTCCGGACAGTGTAAGTGCAAACTCTCGGAAGAATTTTCCCAATTCTCCGGGGGTCAGGGCTATAGGTATATAAGCTGTTGCTAGAGTTAGCGTCATGGCGATGACGGAAAAATATATTTCCTTTGATCCGATGATGGCGGCGCTTAGTTTTGATAATCCTTTTTCCAGATGTCTATGTACATTTTCCAGTACGACGATGGCGTCGTCCACCACCAATCCCACCGCCAGCACCATGGCGAGCATAGTGAATGTATTAATGGAGAAATCGAATACATACAGCAGAGCAAAGGTTCCCAGCAGTGAGACCGGTATGGTGACGATCGGGATCAAAGTTGCCCTCATCGACCATAGAAACAGAAATACCACCAGAATGACGAGAACCGTGGATTCAAAAATGGCCCTATAGACGTTGGACATGGATGCATTTATGTCTCGAGCTTCGTCCACAATTATCACGGCCTTGCTTCCGGAGGGGATTAATTCTCTGACGGCGGGCATGATTTTATTAACGGCAACGCTCAGGTCAATGGGGTTGGCAGTTGATTGCTTAGTAATAGACAGGCAGACACATTCTTTACCATTAAACCAGCAGCCGTCGCGGATATCGTCTGACACCAATTTTGATTTTCCCACATCTTTTATGCGCACGACCTTGTCTTTGCCATGGGAAGACAGCACGATTTCGTCGAATTCCTGTGGTTTTGTGAGCTCTCCAGTGAGAATCAACATATATTCTCGATCTTTGCTTATGAGGCGTCCACACGGTTTCTGTACGTGTTGTTTTTGGATAGCTTCGTAGACGTCCACCGGCGTATAACCGTAGGCTGCGAGTCTTTGGGGATCCAAAAAGATTCTGATGCTTTTGACATTGCCGCCGGTTACCGAGACTCTCCCGACTCCGGGCACAACTTCGAATCTTGATTTTACGTATCGTTCGACGAAGTCTCGAAGGTCATCCACCGAATGGCGGTCGCTGGTGAATCCTATGGAGATGCCGGCGTGAGTATCGGCGCTATCTTTTCTAATGATGGTTTCGGGAATGCCGTGGGGCAAATGTCCACGAGCCTGCGACACTCGATCTCGAACGTCTGCGGCGACACCGTCCGGAGTTCTGTCTTCTGCGGAGAATTCTATTCTTATTTCGCTTTTATCGTTGGAACTGTTGGATGTAATAAGGTCTGCTCCCGGTATGGTTGCCAAATAGCTTTCTAGAATTTTTGTGATCTGGGCCTCTACCACTCGCGGACTGGCGCCTCGAAACTCCGATTCCACGGAGATCACGGATCTCTCCACCTTAGGTTCTTTTCTGATCGGAAGTCTGCTCTGGCAAACTATTCCGAGAACCAGGATTATCATAGTCAAAACCGTCGAAAATACCGGCCTTCTGATGCAAAATTCTGTTATTTCCATATTAATTTATCCATCCATATTTTAGGGATTGTTTATCTTTCCGCCGAATGCTGCCCCAGTTCCTCCACCAAAGCATTTGATAAGGCATCCTGCACGAGTACGCTCCTGCCCTCCAGAACACCGCTTTGACCGCTGACTATTACGGTTTCATCGCAATTTATGCCGGTAATGATTTCTACCATACCATCTTTTTTCATTCCGATCGTGACCGGGGTTCTAACGGCAATTCCCTCTACGACTCTGAAGACATAATCGTCATCTCCGAGTTTTTCGATGGCACTTTCCGGAATAACCACTCCGACGGCGTTTCCTTCCGGAGCTACTTTTACGCTGACAAAGCGTCCAGGTTTCAGAACTGTAGACTCAACGGCGACGTCCTCCGGCACTTCCAGAATGGCTCTTACGTCAAAAGTATGGGAAACTCGGTCACACTCAGGATCTATGGCAATTATTTTGGCCGGATATTCCTGAGATCGATCTCCTCCCACAAGAATTCTTGCTTCCTGTCCGACGTATATGTTGCCTATGTCGATTTCGGAGACCTTAAAATCCACCTTTAGCAAATGACAATCCACCAGCTTGAGGAGCTCGTTACCCGGAGCCACATACTGGCCTCGACTGATTTCTCGCAATCCGGCTATGCCGCTGAATGGCGCGTATATCTTATGTTTTTTCAGCGTATTCTTGCTGGACAAAACGCGAGCTTCGCACATATCCATTTCTGCCTTCTTGGTATCTCGGGAAATTCTTGCCGTCACTCCTTTGTCTGCTAATTTTTCCACCGGCTCAAATTCGCTTTTGGCTTTGCGAAATTGCGCTTCCGCTTCCATCAAAGCCGCCCTTGCTACGGAATCATCCAGTTCCAGCAGCAGATCGCCTTCTTTTACGATCATGCCTTCGGAAAAATTAATGTTGGTGATCATGGAGCTAACTTCCGACTTTATCACGACAGAATCATACGGCCGAAGTGTACCAATGGCATTCACATAGCGAATAACCGGCCCCATGGTTGATCTGGCAACGCTGACAGGTGGAAGGGGGTTTTCTATTTTTACGGGGCTCCTATTAGCAAGCCTATATGATATAAAAAACAATATAATTAAAGCGAAAACCAATAGGCATATTAATTTTTTTTTCCCAAACACTGTTCGTATCCTTTGTTTTAGAGACCAAGAGCTAAAAATAATGGTCGGAGCAAGAGGATTCGAACCTCCGACCCCAGCCTCCCGAAGGCTGTGCTCTACCAGACTGAGCTATACTCCGACTACAGTCAGCCATTGTTGCATAATAAATGGTTTTTCGCAATCATTTTTTAAAACTACCGGAGCCCTTTAATTATTGCGTCTAGTGGCCTGAAAGAGACCGTTGCCTAATGGCTTCGCCATCGACTTCGCCAAATCCGCTGCTCAGATCCTCATGTCCGGGTAGGCAGTACACGGCGGCTTTGCGTTACGCTTTTCCTCGTTCTTGCAAGAAAAATCTCATTAGGCAATAGTCTCTCCTACGCTTTGCTTCGTTTTTGCAAAAAACATTACATTACAAAACGTGTTTTCGGATATCAGGGGCTTCTCAATATTTCCAGCGCTTCGTATCCGAAATTTGTGTGATGAACCAGCAAAACCAAAGTTTGTCCATGCTCTATGTTGCTAAGACCGTGTTTTTTGAGCAGATTCGAATGTATGAATACATCCTCTCCCGTCGGCATCTGAGCAAAACCGAATCCCTTGGCGGGATTAAACCATTTCACAACAACATTGACGGTTTCAGGCTTTTTATCCGATGTTTCGTGTTTGTTTAGATGAACTATTTCCACAACGCAGGTTACTTGATATCCCTTGTCAGACTTTGCTATATCACAAACAATTACATCCTCATTGTTTAGCCTCTTTATTCCACTTTGGTCTATAATGGAAAAATGAAGGAATACATCTTCAGGTATGTTCGCCACTTCGACGAAGCCGTATCCCTTGAACTGATTAAACCATTTCACCTTTCCCGTGACCCTAAAAGATTTGTTTTCAGTATCCACAATCATCTAAACCACCTCTAACAATATGTTGCTCCCATGCGCATGTCCATCGAACCGCTGAGCAATTACAATGTGGCGGTGCGCCCCTTTATTTAATAAGCTACAATACAGCAAACTACTGGACTTTTAGACGAATTAATAAGTTCATCCGTTTACTCTTTGGATGCTAATGTATAATCTTAACAGATTTAGCACCTATACACACTTGCAAGCCAAAAAATATTTCTACTTGCAAAACAACACCATTGGGTGTTTTTTTGCCCGTTGCTCGGCGAACTAATACCATAGTCCAATAGATCTTTCCTACCATTGACTTTGGATCTTTAGTTTCAATCCTCATATATGGCAAATGCACTGCGATTCTTTTCCATAACACAAAAGTCCATCTCTTCTTTGTTCTCGCAGAAACATCTCCGTATGCAGCGTTATCCCATAGGAACCGTTAATATTTGACAATCTGTTTTGGACTAGTGCCGCAGAATCAAATCTGCGATATTCCAAAAAATTTTCTCGCTCTTGCGGGAAAATCCAATCTTAACTGCCCTATACTATGATAGTAAAACATTTTTTTTTACAAAAGGTTAATTTTGTGCAATATTTTTATATTATTTATCCCATGAACGGCCAAAAAACAAAAAAAATTGAGATAAGCTGAGACATTAAATAAAAAATCAAACGGCATTGTCAATACGACTCCAAATATTTTTATCAAAAATTTTTTTTGAAGCTATTGGCAACAGAATAATAAAAAAATAGACAAAAAACAATATATACGCCATCATAGATAATAATTTGTTATGTTCCTATTCTCCGTCCTCTCCCCCATCCCCTCCTGTTCCGGATCCGTCGGGTGTTTGAGAATCCCAATTCATATCATTTGATATCTCATTAAATTTCTGGCCTATCGTATTTCCGATAAGTTTCATGCCTGCTATGGCGACCACTGATATGAGACTTGCTATCAGTGCATACTCTATAGCGGTTGCTCCTTTGGAATCTCTTATTTTTTTTGACAGCCTATAAAACATGCTATACAATCCAAACACGAATAACTATATTATAAAAGCATGTTTTTATTACGAAAACATTAATAATAAGAACAATATTGTGATTAATGAGAATTTTTAGCTGCCCGGGGATGGTTTTCATGGACCTACTCTTGATTTTCATAAGAAACTGAGGCAGTGTAAAGCCATCTCCGCGGGAGTGCAAGCAATGATCCGCTACGAAAAAATTTTCTATGTTCTTGGAATTTTATTTTTCATATTTTCGGGATTAACGCTGCTGCCAATGGCGGTAGATTTTTGTGTTGGTCATGATTTTCCAACGGAGTTTCTCGTTAGCGGCATATTTTGCTGTTTTTTGGGAGGCATATTATTTTTTTCCTGTAAATTTTCTGAAGATCAAGCTCCCAATGGCCGTGAAAAAATTCTAATTATTCTGCTATCGTGGATTAGTCTTCCTATTTTAGCGAGCCTGCCATTTTTTTTATCGTCGCTGCAGATGTCGTTTGTGGATTCCGTATTTGAGACGACGCTATTGCTGACAACCACTGGTCCCGGCGTAATCTACGATATCCGGAGTCTGTCCGAAGGTTTTTTGCTCTGGAGAGGGCTTTTGCAATTATTTGGAGGCGTAGCTTTTACGGCTTCATTTATATATGTATTTCCGCATTTGAAATCCATCTATAGTCCGACGTTTAATGAAGGCTGCGGAAGCAATTACGCGTTTTTAAGTCAGATAAAGATTATTTTGGTGGTATATTTATCGTTGGCGCTCATGAGTTCATTTTTATTTGTGGGAACGGGAATATCTGCTTTAGATTCCATATGCTATTCTTTTTCAGCGTTGTCTACGGGGGGAGCCATACCGGACAACACCTATGATATTTCCGGAATTTCGCAGCGGGTGAGCTGGATATTGCCGATTCTCATGTTCATCGGTGGATGTCCCATTGCTTTCGTAGCGGGATTGTTTTCCGAAGGCGTTTCGGCCTTTAAAAATCGACAATTTATCTGCTATTTATCGTTGGTATTTCTAGGGGTTATGCTGTTATTTGCTCTGATGTCGTTTCCGGCCACTTCCAGCATTCTGGATACCCTAAAAAGATCGTTTTTCATGGCGGTGTCCTCCGCTACAACGACGGGCATTGGACTAAGTGCTTCAGATGCTCCCGATTCCTTCGTCAATGCTTTGCTTTATGCTATTAATTTTATCGGAGGATGCTCTGGTTCTTGCAGCGGCGGCGTAAAAATCTTTCGTCTGATGATTATGTTCCAACTGATTAAAAGCTATTTGATTCGTATTGTCAGAATAAACGCCGTCCACGTGCCGACCTACGCCGGAAAAAAATTGGAAGAAATAGATGTGACGGGATTATTTTCCTATTTCATTTGCTATGCCGCCATCGCAGTGGTATTTTCCATAGTTTTGACGTTTTTGGAAATGGAACCGGGAAAATCCTTTGGAGCCGTTATGACCTGCTTGAATAACAACGGTCCGTTCTTCGGTCTGCATAGGGCTACGGCGTTGGAGATGGACAATCTGGGGATGGCCGCTAAAATAATTTTGACGTTTTCCATGATTGCCGGTAGAGTCGATTTTATTCCTCTGTTCATGGTAATGCTGAAACCATTTTGGGGAAGATAAAAAACCATTAGGCAACAGTCTCTGTACAGCTAATACGCTGCACGCAATCTCTATCCAGGCGCAAAATTCTTATCAGTAAAAATAATTCTTCTATGTCACTCTTGCAAATGCATAGAAGAATCTTTACAAATTTTTCTTGATGGTCTACGGAAACTATATTTTTTTATTAACTTTCATGGTCAATTTTGCGCGACCTTTGCCATCGTATCCCAAGAAGAGAACTTCTATTTCGTCTCCGTCATTGACGACGTCCGTAACTTTTTCCACTCTTTTATCGGACATTTCGCTTATGTGCACGAGGCCCTCTTTTTGGCCAAAAAAATTCACGAAAGCGCCGAAATCCATTACTTTCACGACCCTAGCGTTGTAGATGGTACCGTATATTGGATCCAGGGCAATTCCCTTAATCATGTTCATGGCGCACTCCATTGATGCGGTATTACTAGCAGCCACCGTAACGTTACCGTCGTCGTCGATGTCGATTTTTGCTTTGCTGCGCTCGATGATCTCGCGTATAACTTTTCCGCCGGAGCCAATGACTTCGCGAATTTTATCTTTCGGAATGACGATGGTAGTCATTTTGGGAGCGTTTTCATTTAATTCGGATCTGGCTTCGGTCAATATTTTTGCCATTTCGTTTAAAATATGAATACGTCCTTTTTGTGCCTGCCTTATGGCTTTTTCCATGATATCGAAGCTGATGCTGGTTACTTTTATGTCCATTTGCAGAGCCGTAATACCATTTTGGGTACCGGCGACTTTGAAATCCATGTCTCCCAGATGATCTTCTTCGCCCATGATGTCACTGAGGATGATGTAGTCATCTTCGCCGACTATTAATCCCATAGCTATACCGGCCACCGGACTTTTCAGCGGAACACCGGCGTCCATGAGCGCCAGCGACGCTCCGCATACGGAGGCCATAGACGACGAGCCATTGCAGGACAATACCTCCGATACCACCCGAATAGAGTAAGGAAATGTTTCTCTAGACGGCAGCACTGCATTTATGGCTCTCCAAGCAAGACGTCCGTGACCTATTTCGCGGCGTCCCGGACTGCCCAAGCGTCCCGTTTCTCCCACGGAAAATGGAGGAAAATTATAATGTAGCAGAAAACGTTCCTTATATTCTCCACCCAGAGCGTCCACGATCTGCTCATCCTGCGCCGTTCCCAGTGTTGCAATGGCCAGCGCCTGCGTTTCCCCTCTGGTGAACAAAGCGGATCCGTGTACCATCGGCAATACCGAAACATCAATGGATATTTTTCTTATGTCCAGGGATGATCTGCCATCAATGCGTTTTCCTGTGGCAAATAAAGTGGTTCTCACATGGTTAGAGCACACATCGTGAAATATTTCCTTGAGAATTTTTTTATCGCTACAGATATTTTCTCCAAAATGCAGCTCTATGGACCTAAAAACGTCTGCGAGTGCTCCGTTTCTATCGTGTTTGCATTGCTCCTTGTAGGCATTTTCTATTTTTTTACCGAAATGCATAGCCATTTCTTTCGCTATCTCCGAATAATCATCGCTATGTTCGGCGACCTCCCACGGATCCTTTGCACACTCTTCGGCCAGATCCAGTATCATGTCGATTATGGGCTGAAATGATTTATGCCCGAATTTCAGAGCCTTTATCATATTTTCTTCCGAGAGCTCGCTGGCTCCGGATTCCACCATCAGAACACCGTCTTTTGTGCCAGCTATGATCAGATCCAAATCCGAAACTTCACACGGATTCAACAAGAATTCGCCGTCCCTAAATCCGATCTTGGAAGCCGCAATGGGCCCCATAAACGGAATCCCAGAAATAGTAAGAGCGGCAGATGCTCCGATGATGGAAATTATGTCCGAATCGTTTTGACCATCAAAGCTAAGCACCGTGCATATAACCTGGGTTTCGTTCTTGAAATTCGGATGAAAAAGTGGCCGCAGCGGCCGATCTATCAATCTGGAAATCAAAGTTTCCCTTTCGGACGGACGTCCTTCCCTTTTCACAAATCCTCCGGGAATCTTCCCCGCCGAATAGGCCTTTTCTATATAATTCACCGTAAGAGGAAAAAAATCTGACTCCGCCGCTAGTTCCCTATTGGCAACCACCGTACATAATACCGTAGTATCGGCATACCTGACTACGACAGCGCCTGTGGCTTGGTGCGCCACTCGTCCAGTTTCGATGGAAAGTAACCGACCTCCCCACATAATTTCTTTTTTAAATATCATTATTTGTTCCTAATTTATATTTGAAACTCTAGATGCAACTAGCGTCTCAATCCAAGTACTTTTATCAAATTGGAATATCTTTCATTGTTGATTTTTTTTAGATAATCCAACAACTTCCTTCTTTTGCTTACCATAGCCAAAAGACCACGCCTCGAATGAAAATCCTTGGTGTGGACATTCATATGATCGCCTAAACTATTAATTCTAGCCGTTAACACCGCCACCTGCACCTCCGGAGATCCCGTGTCCCCTTCGTGAATAGCAAACTTGTTTATAATTTCTTCTTTATTTTCAATCGACATCTTTTTCTCCAATTTTAGCATTAATAAACACACATCCTAACGGCCTTCAGCAAACCGTCGTCAGATACGGACCCAATACCTCGAAAATCACCGCCGAAATCATCATGTATGCGCACCCACGACAATGACGACTGACTTTTAAGGGATATGCGTAACCCATTCTGAACCATCTTCACAAGATCGCTCCCCAAATATAAGGCCGGGATGTCGTCCAGCGGACTTTCAATGGATATAAGCAATCTCACTAACTCATCAGTATCCTCTATTTTCGATAAATTTTCCAGGGGTATTGCCTGCTTTATTAAAAAAAAACCAGACTTCGTTCTTTTGAGCGCATCCACATAGCCTCGAGAGCCTACTTTCTCCGCTATATCTCGAGCAAGACTTCTAACATAGGTGCCGGGGGAACAAACTACGCAAAATCTAAAAATATTATCCTGCGCTCCCTCTAGGAATAGAGAAAATACTTCTATTTTCCGCGGAGACAGTTCGATGTTTTCGCCGGCCCGAACCCGATCGCAGGCCCTTCGACCAGATATCTTGATGGCGGAAAAAATCGGAGGCATTTGCCATTGGCGCCCCAAAAAATCCGGTAAAATATGTTTTACTTCCTCCGTAGTCGGAATTTTCGATGATTCTCCGGTAATCTTTCCGCTTCGATCCATAGTATCGGTGGTTTTTCCGAAGATGACGGTGAATTCATATTCCTTTTGCTGAGAAGTACCTAGAAAATGGATGAATTTTCGCGCCTCTCCGACGGCAATAGGCAATACACCGGTGGCGAACGGATCCAGCGTTCCGACATATCCGGTCCTGGCTCCCAATATTTTCCTGGCCTTGATCATGGCTAAATTGGAGGATATGCCCGCCGGTTTATCCAAACATAACCATCCATTCATCATGAAGATTCTCTTTGCAGTTGCGCTCCCCTATATGGCCGCTAATAAATCATCGACGGCATCTAATTTTTCCCAAGTAAATTCAGGCAATTCGCGGCCAAAATGCCCATAGCAGGAGGTTTTTTTGTATATGGGACGCAGCAAATCCAATTTTTTGCATATAAAATATGGTCGCAGATCAAATATTTTTCGAACTAGCTGGGTTAATTCTTCGTCAGGAACATCACTGGAGTTAAACGACGTCACATAAACGGAAACCGGATCCGCCACTCCTATGCAATAGGCTATCTGGATCTCGCATTTTTTAGCGAGTCCTGCCGCTACAATATTTTTGGCCACGTATCTAGCCATATAGGCGCCGGACCGATCAACCTTTGAAGGATCTTTCCCGGAAAATGCTCCGCCGCCATGCCGTCCTACTCCGCCGTAGGTATCCTGAATGATTTTTCTACCGGTCAATCCGCAATCGCCCATTGGACCTCCAATTTCGAATCTGCCGGTGGCGTTAATATATATTTTGCAATCGTTTTTATCAAAAAAACCACTGGAATTTAGCAGCGGATAAATAATTTCCTCCCGCACCATTTCTTCAATTTTATTGGGGGAAATGTTTTTCGCGTGCTGCGTCGACACCACTACGCTATCTATTTTTTTCGGCTCTCCGTTTTCATAGATGAAGGAAATTTGTGTTTTTCCATCTGGTTTTATGAAATCAACTATATTATTTTTTCTTACCTCCGCGAGTCTTTGGGACAACTGATGGGACCAGTAAATGGGAGCTGGCATGCAAACATCTGTTTCCGAGCAGGCAAAACCAAAAACCATGCCCTGATCTCCGGCGCCTTGTTTTTCCGGATCATTTTTTTCAACGCCTATTGATATATCCTCGGATTGTTTATTGATGGAGGCAATAACTGCGCATGTCCGCCAATCGAACCCAATGGAGGAATCGTCATATCCTATTTCTTTTATGGTGTCGCGGACAACCTGCTGAATATCGATATAGGCAGAACTGGAAATTTCTCCGGCTATGAAAGCCATTCCCGTTGCCACCAAAGTTTCCGCCGCCACTTTGGAATTTTTATCGCGCATCAGGAGGGCGTCCAAAAGCGAATCTGATATTTGATCTGCGATTTTGTCCGGGTGCCCCTCTGTTACTGATTCTGAAGTGAAAATATATTTCATGCGTCATTCCTCTGCAAACTATTCATTTATTTTTAGAAGAAGCTAGCACATATTTTCTATCCGTAACAGCGAAAAAAAACCGCTACATAATAATAATCTTCATTATGTAGCGGTATCACGATCCTATCTCACATGCTACCGGTTGTTGTAAGCTTGCTGTAAGATTGTTATAGCTTTGCGGTTTTTATTTTTAACCGCAAGGTCCAGTAGATTATCTCCATTTTCATCTAGGTCATCCAGTATAATTTGAAAATATATACCTTTCTTGAAGTCATCCAAGGCCTCAGTTATATCCTCTCCATTTTTAATCCAATCACGCAACTGATTTGCCCAAACTTTACTACCTACGATAAGGTTCTGAATACCATCATCGGATGTCTTTTTGAATTTAAGGTACTGCTCTGCATCTACGCCATACTGTAATAGCAGCTTCACGGCTTGGCGGTTTTTATTTTTAACCGCAAAGTCCAATGGGGTATCTCCATTTTCATCTAGGTCATTTAGTACTGCCTGAAAAAGGTCTTTTGGCAGATCGTTGTGCAAGCTCAGCAATATATTTTCTGTTGCACTATTAATGTTTGCAGTTATACTCTCGCGCAACTGATTTGCCCAACTTTTTTCGTTAGTCACTTTTTCCCCACTAATTATGTCAAAAAGATCTTCACCATAGATCGGTAGGTCTAAGGGGATAGAGTTTTTATCAGCGCCGTTTTGTATTAGCTGTTCCAATGCGCTGGCGTTTTTATATTTAATCGCAGTTATCAAAGGGGTATTTCCCTGCGAATCAGTTCCGTTTACGATGGCTTTTAGATCAATGTTTTTATTCAATATTTGTTGCAAGCACACATCATTTTTAGATTCTATGGCATAGCACAATAACCCTATAAGGTATTGCGTACTGTTATTTAAAAACGGATCCGCGCCAGATTTCAGTAGTAGATCCACTATTCCCGTCTTGTTGTACCTAAGCGCAACTGCTAGGGGAGTATCTCCGTTCTCGGCACGGTCGTTTACGGCTTGTTTTACGTAGTCAGGTTTTAATTTTAGTATATTCTCTACAATCTTTTGTTCTTTATTAACTATAGCAATACGCAACTGATCTGCGATTTCTTTTGGTGATGTTGGAACCGCTATCCCTTTTTCATTGCTTTTATACTTAGATTCATTTGGTGTAGAGACGACGCCTTTCGGCTTAGTTTGACTATACGGTACTTCTGAAACGGTGATTCTGCTATTTACGGTTTCTACATTCGAAGAAAGTGCTTTATAAGGCTTTGGATTTGGAGATTCTTCCCTACCCATTACTACAGTCTGGTGCAAAGGTATGCTGGTAGCTCCACCTTCTGCCGTACTAGCCTTCTTAGCCCTTTCATTCATGATATTTTTTAATTTTGATGTAAAATCGCGAATGAACTTATATTCATTTACCTTAGCAGGTTCGGGCAAACTTTTATTTAAAAAATCGAGAAGATTAGCTATTTTTGGAACTTCGAGCTCTTCCACTACAGGGGCGCCAACGTTATTCTGTTGCATTCTTTCTTCCGACTTCCACAAAGGACTATGAGAGTGGAAAAACCAAGTCGTTTTATTTCTAGTTCTGGCAAGATAGGAAACATGATTGTCTCTATCGATAACAATTACCTTATGCTTCCCTTCTTCAAGGTATGGTACTGCTCCGAAAATTGTCAAAAGTTCCTCCGAGTCACGCCAATAATTTTTTCCTGCAATTATTTGCTCTGTTATTAGATCGGCAGCCAGACGGTGCAAAGTTTCAAGATCTTTGTTTTGCTTTGCTATATCTAATTGCTTGCAATAATAGGAATCATCTTTTACAAGAGATAGATATTGGTACCTCAGCTGCTGTTGCTTTGAAAAAGCGTCTAGTCCCATACGCAATGGATTCAAGAATGCTATATATTCATCGGCATCAACCTTGGAGGAAGATATGGAATCATATATAGACGAGGAGACCTCCTTGAAAAAGTCAAGATCGTGGGTAGGAAACAAATTCCCCTGTCCTGAAGCAGAAACCTTAGCCAGAGGAACTCTCAATATACCAGTTAAAAAATAATGATATGCATGTGTTAGTTCATGTAGAATAGTACTGGCCAAATTCTCCTCAGGAGTAAAGGTATTACTATCATGTTTAATTTTAGCATAATATGCCTCATTAATGGGGGAAGGGGTCTTATAGTACTCAAAATCGAAAAGAATCTTACCAGTCGCACTATCTTTGCGGGCATCGTCGGGGTTCCATTTAAAATATGCAGAGCTATTCCCGTTTTCTGTTTTCATATCCAGCACCGATAATGCTGGACTAAATTTCTTGAAGCAGGGAATAAAATTATAAGAAGAAGCTTTTCTCAGCAGGAGCAACGATATCAATCTTTTGGCGCCGTGTGGATTTCCGGCCATCTCATACAATGCATTACGGAATAGCTCTGAATACTCTGGACTCAGTTGAGTTAGATCGAATAATTGGGTTATACTTAGGTCGACGATGTGCTGAGTAATATCGTGGGGCATATAGTAGGTATACCTTGCTTTATCATAAGCTTCTTCTTCTTTTTCCAGATCTTTTTGGAGAGAATAGGCGTACTCCATATATGCGAATAACCTATCAAATAACTCTACATCCCAGGGCATTATGGGGATCCTATCCACTAAAGATTCTTCTAATCTTCTTTTTACGTACGCAGCCAATTCATGCGCAGAAATTTTAAATACAAGTTCATCACCGCACTGTTCTTTTAATTTCCCAAAGGCATCCGGTCGTCTACTATTTCGCGCTGAATGAACAGGAGGAGTATACTTTGAATGCAGGGCGTTATTAGCCGCGCTATTAAGATTGGATCCATTCACTTCAACAAAAGCTCCGTTTGCAAGCAAACAAAAAGCTACTAGTGATTGAAAAATATAAGGTGCTATTCTTTTTTTCATTGTTTTTCTCCGTTATAAAAATAAAAATTTCCTATACCCTTTTATTGGTTGGATTTAAAAAAAAAATCACTATACTTTGATCTCAAATACACTCTACGATTTCGACTATATTTTAGCCGGTATAACGTTCATTTTGAGAAACATTAGTACTCCATATTTTCACATTATCATATTTTAAGACCAAAGTCAAATATTTTTGTAAAATATTTTTGTAAAATATTGTTATTTTTTATTGTTATTTAATTTGTAGGATAGTAAGCAAAATTAACGGAAATTTTACAATTTTCTGTCAATATGGTAGTTGGTGGAGAGTGTGCTTCGCACCGGCGGGAATAGGAAAACTTGAAAACGACGGGTGGTAAGGGTGGTAAGGTTTTTTCTTGTAATTTTTACCACTTCCGTATATAAGTATAGCTGCGCCGAGTGTTGCTCAGCGTAATAGGCATGCAGAAATTGGATTTTCGGGGGTCCGGGAGTCCGTTCGGTCTAAAATTTATTATTTTGGCGTTGTTTCTGCAGAGGTTTAACCGAAAAAGAGAAAAAAAATGTCAGATATTTCCGTGAGAAATTTGCTTGAGGCCGGTGTGCATTTCGGCCATCAAACTCGCCGTTGGAATCCGAAAATGGCCCAATACATATATGGCTCGAAAGATCAGATCCATATAATTAATCTTGATAGGACTCTGGTACTGTTGCAGAGAGCTCTGCAGGTCGCCGGCGACATAGCTGCAGAGGGCGGTCGCATTTTATTTGTGGGCACCAAGCGTCAGGCCAGCGATCGCGTGGCGGATGCAGCCAAAAAATGCGGGCAATACTATGTAAATCACCGCTGGTTGGGCGGAATGCTGACCAACTGGAAGACCGTTTCCCAATCCATAAGAAAACTGGAATGGCTGGAAAAAAGATTGCAGGATCCGGATATAGCACTCAAAAAGAAAGAAATCTTGGGTCTTCAGCGAGGAGCCGCTAAGCTAAACAGAGCTCTCGGCGGAGTGCGGAGCATGGGCGGAGTGCCGTCACTGTTGGTGGTGCTGGACGTCATTGTGGATAAAACTGCAGTGGATGAAGCGCGGGTGCTGGGCATTCCCCTAATAGGCGTGTGCGACACCAATGCTGATCCAAGTTTGATCGACTATCCCATTCCCGGCAATGATGATTCCGTCAGAGCCATAGATTTATATTGTTCTTTGTTCGAAAGTGCAATTATCGATGGTATCCAGAGAGGATTGGCGTCTGCCGGAGTCGATATTGGCGCTTTGGAAAATCCGGTGAATGAATTCGCCGAATCTTCGGAAGAGCAAGAAGAAAATTCCGAAGATGCCGGTTTATAAATTCAATATTTGGTTATGGTTTAAAAAAATTAAGGAGGAATTATGGCTAACGTTACGGCGGAGGAAGTAAAAGTACTCAGACATCGCACCGGTGCTGGCCTGATGGACAGCAAAAGAGCTCTGGAAGCCTGCAACGGCAATATAGAAGAAGCAGTGGATCTGCTGCGGAAAAAAGGCTTGGCCGTGGCCGCTAATAAATCCGGTCGCGTTGCAGCCGAAGGATTGATCGGCGTATACGTGGACGGCAAAAAAGGCGTGCTGGTGGAAGTGAATGCCGAAACAGATTTTGTGGCCCGCAACGAGCTGTTCCAAAAATATGTGGTTGACATCCTGGAACTGGCCTGTCTGAAGCAATTGTGTGTTGATTCTCTGAAGGCAGCGAAACACCCGGCCAAAGAACACACGGTTTCAGACGAATTGACCAATCTCATAGCCGTAATTGGCGAAAACATGAATCTACGTCGGGTGGAGCATGTGACCGTGTCCGACGGCGTGGTGGCCTCCTACGTGCACAATAAAATTTCTCCGACACTGGGAAAAATAGGAATTTTGGTGGCTCTGGAATCAACCGGCGACAAAGAAAAATTGCTGGAGTTAGGGCGACAGCTGGCCATGCACATCGCTGCAGCTCAGTCGTTGTCGATTTCCGTGGCCGATCTGGATCCGGCAATCGTGGAGAGAGAGCGCGCAATCGTTACGGAGCAGGCACAGAGCACCGGCAAAATCGGCTTCATCGATAAAATCATAGAGGGAAGACTGAGAAAATTCTACGAAGAAGTGGTGCTGCTGGAGCAAGTTTTTGTCATCGATGGCGAAACAAAAGTAAAAGACCTCATCGCAAGAGTGTCCCAAGAAATCGGAGCACCGATAACGGTTAAAAAATTCGTGCGATTCGCTTTGGGAGAAGGTATCGAAAAACAAACAGTTGATTTTGCTGCCGAAGTTGCTGCACAATTAAAATAATGTTGAACCAAAAGAGAGGACCTTCATGGAAAGGAAATTCCGTCGCGTGCTGTTGAAAATCTCCGGGGAGTTCCTCATGGGAGATTTGAGCTACGGCGTGGACGTGAAAACCGTCGATCGCATAGCGGATGAAATTGTCGCTGTCCATAATAGTGGCTACCAAGTTTGCGTTGTCATAGGCGGCGGAAATATTTTTAGAGGAGTCTCCGCCGCCGCCTTCGGTATGCACAGATCCGTTGCCGATAATATCGGTATGTTGGCCACCGTAATGAACGCCATAGCACTACAAAATTCCATCGAAAAAATCGGCGTTCAAACGCGAGTTGTGTCCGCCGTGCATATGCCTACCATCTGCGAGCAATATATACGGCGAAAGGCACTGCGCCATATGGAAAAAGGACGGCTGGTCATATGTGCCGCCGGTTCGGGAAATCCCTATTTCACAACCGATACGGCGGCGGCTCTGCGGGCTCTCGAAATGGAATGCGACGTTCTCCTGAAGGCTACTAAAGTCTCCGGTGTGTACACCTCCGATCCGAATAAAAACGACGACGCAAAATTTATGGAAAAATTATCCTACAAAGAAGTGCTGGAAAAAGATCTTAAAATAATGGATCAGACGGCCATCGCACTGGCACGGGAAAATAATATCTCAATTATTGTGTTTTCCATAAAAGAAAAAGGTAATTTAGAAAAAGTTCTAGCAGGTGAAGGACATTGCTCCGTGATATCGTAATTGTTGGAGAAAAAAAATGCTTATGGAAAATTTAAGAAAAAAAATGAGCGCTAGTTTCGACAATATGCTGAAGGACTTTGGCGGACTCAGAACCGGTCGTGCTTCCGCCACAATCCTTGACAATATAATGGTCGAAGCCTATGGCGGTATGGTCCCGATACAGCAGGTGGGTACCGTAAGCGTGCCGGAAGCGCGTCTCATCACAGTACAGGTGTGGGATATATCCCTCCTGAAACCAACGGAAGTCGCCATTCGAAATTCTCCGGTTGGCCTGAGTCCGGTCGTTGACGGCCAGCTCATACGTATCGCCATTCCAGATCTCAGCGAAGAGCGCCGAAAAGAAATCTGCCGGCTCGCCGGAAAATACGCCGAGCAAACGCGAGTCGCCGTTCGCAACGTCAGACGAGAAGGCATGGACGATATTAAAAAACAAGAAAAAAATAAAGAAATCAGCGAAGATGCCCATAAAAAATTGGCCGACGAAATACAAAAATTAACAGATGAATTTATAAAAAAAGTGGATGCATCTCTGGCTCTTAAAGAAAAAGAAATAATGAAAGTATAGTATGACAGGAGTTCCCGCAGAACTTGCCGTGGCAAAAAAAAATTCGCATCACCAATGTGATGCTGATCCAGAAATTTTCGCGCCATCGCCCTCCGGAGATAAAAAATACGAAGACCCAAAAGAATTGCGGCATCTGGCTTTTATTTTGGATGGAAATCGCCGCTGGGCCAAAGCTCGAAATCTGTTGCCGGTGTTCGGACATCGCAAAGGCTATGAGAACGCCAAAAAAATCATATCCTCCATCGCGAAATATGGAGTAAAATATATCACCTACTACATATTTTCCCAGGAAAATTGGAAGAGGTCTGGAGAAGAAGTGAAATTCCTTATGGATCTTCTGCGGGAATTATTCTATTCCTCCAGTTCTTTTTTTCACAAAAACAATGCGCGATTGCTGACCATTGGAAATCTAAAAGATCTTCCGGAAGACATTCAACAGAGCATAGCATTCCTGGAAAATGAGACAAAATCCAACGATGGCATTACGCTGATCATGGCCATCAGCTACTCGGGACGGGATGAAATTCTGCGGGCCGTAAAAAAAATCGCCCAGGACGCCATGGCCCAAAAAATTAACTTGAATACGCTGACCGAGGACGATTTTTCCCAATACATGGATACTAAAAACATCCCCTACCCAGATGCAATAATTCGGACAAGCGAGCAGCGCATCAGCAATTTTCTTCTGTGGCAGTGCGCCTACTCGGAAATATTTTTTGTGGATAAATTTTGGCCGGATTTTTCTGAAGAAGATTTAGAAAATATTGCGAACGAATTTTTCCGGAGGAAAAGACGATATGGCAGGTAATAATGGTGTTGCTGGAGTTATGGTGAAAAAAGAAAAAGAAATTTCCAATTGTAGTCCGAAAAAAGAGCTTATGCGGCGTCTTTTTTCCTCTATTTTATTTATTCCGGTGATTGCCATTGTGTGTTTTGTGCCCTATGGCGTTTTGTGTGGCCTGAGTTTGGTTGTTTTGGGAGCCATTATTCGGGAAATATTTTCCACGAAGATCAAAGGGAAATACGGCCTTAGGATTATGGTCGGCGTCGTATGTCTGGGCGGCATATGCGGATTTACCTACTGCCGCAAGGTTTTGGGTATCAGCGCCTGTATATTTCTTATCTGCGCCTCCAGTTTCACGGACATTGGCGCCTATTGTTTCGGTAAAGCGATCGGTGGACCGAAATTATGTCCGAAAGTGAGTCCCAATAAGACTTGGGCCGGGCTCTGGGGCGGAATTATTTTGGCCAATATTGCCTGCTATTGCCTTCGAAATTTATTTTTTGCGCTCCCGAAAACATCGGAAAGATTCGTTGATTTGTATAGCTTACCTCTACTTCAATACGTGATAATTTCATCGGTGGTGGGAGATTTGCTGGAATCTTTTTTCAAAAGAAAAATAGGCGTAAAAGATATGGGAAGCACATTTCCCGGCCACGGCGGCTTCTTGGATAGATTGGATAGTCTGGTTGTGGCGTCAATAGCTCTTGCTCTGAAAGTGGCTTTTTTTTGATTTTGTGGAGTTTTTTCTATGGATTATCTTTACTATTTGGTTGCATTTTTTGTGATCGTCAACGTAATAGTGTTTGTGCATGAGTTGGGACACTATCTGGCAGCCAGAAAAGTCGGCGTACAGGTAACGACTTTCTCCCTCGGAATGGGACCGGAAATATTTGGCTTTAATGATAAAAATGGCACTCGCTGGTGCTTCTCGCTGCTGCCCATAGGTGGATACGTGATGATGCTGGGAGACGCCGATGCTTCCTCCACCACTGAGGACATAGAATCTCTAAAAGAGCTCAGCGAAGAAGAAAAACAAAAATCAATAATATGTAAAAGCAATTGGGAAAAAATACTGATTTCCTTCGGTGGTCCTTTTTTCAATTATCTCTATGCCTTTGTGGTGCTGGTCATAATGGGCATGTCCTGCGGCATCCCCCGGTATATGCCCGTTATCGGCGAAGTAATGAAGGATACCCCGGCAGAAACAGCCGGATTGGCCGTCGGCGATAAAATTATCTCGGTGAATGGCCAAAAAGTCGAAAAATTTCGGGATGTGCTGGTGAGCATAGCTAACAGTGACAAACCCGAGGTTATCTTTGAAATAGATCGCAACGGTCAGCCCGTGATTATTGGGGTGACTCCTAAGGTCATGGAAAAAAAATCGGGGAGAAGAAGGACAAGAAAAACTAAAATCGTCGGTATAAAACCCGGAGAAGCGGTTTTGGAGCGAGCTTCTATTTTTCAATCGCTGAAAAACGCCGCTAAAGAGTGCATCTCGTCTACGCAGGAAATGTTTGTTATGTTTTCTCGTCTGTTTTCCGGAAAAAAATCACTGGATGATTTTGGCGGCGTTGTGCACATGGCGTCGGTGGCCGGAGACATGGCTAAAGCCGGGAATTTCGCCATTTTAATATTTTTTACGGTAACGTTATCGCTAAATCTGGGCTTCATCAATTTATTGCCAATTCCAGTTTTAGACGGTGGTAGAATATTCATCTGTTTCATCGAGCAAATAACTAGGCGAAAGTTAAACGAAAAATTGCAGCTATATGTGATGATTGCATGCGCACTCTTGCTAATATTGCTTATGTCAGCTACAACGATAAATGATATATTGAAAATCGAAGCCGTTGATAAATTTGTGTCTAGAGTATTGGAGTAGTTTGTAAAATGAAAAAAATAGTAGTCTTGGCCAGCAGTTTGGTTTTTGCTAGCGTATCTGCTTATGTCGTTGATCAGATAGTGTTTGAAGGGTTAGATAGGGTGGAAGAGGGGGCCCTATACGACTGCTTGAGCATAAAGCCAGGTAAAAATTTCAACGACGACGACGTCGATACAACTCTCAAAGCATTGTTTAGAAAAGGATTTTTTTCAGATGTGAAATTATTGCGTAGGAAACAAAAACTCGTCGTTCAATGTGTGGAAAAACCAATGGTTGATAGGGTTGCGTTCGAAGGTAATGAAGTTGCCAGCGATGATGCACTGAAAACCATCGTGGGCAATCGCATCGGCGAGGGACGGTTGTTCAGTCTTCATCTCATAAAGGATATTCTGGCAGATTTGCAAATAATGTATCGGGCGTTAGGTTTTTATTCGGTCATCGTGGTGCCCAAGCTCATAAGGCATCCGGGGAACAAGGTAGATGTGGTGTTTGAAATAAAAGAGGGCTCCAAAACCACCGTAAAAAAAATTATTTTCATTGGTAACAAAAGCTTCAGTGATGATGAATTGAAGGACATAATGTCCACGAAAGAGGAGAAAATTTGGAGATTTTGGGATTATGAAAGTCATGTGTTCCGGGAAGATAAAGTCGAAGTCGATATGGAGGCCATTAGCTCCTTCTATAAAAATCGCGGATATCCGTTTTTCATGATTACGTCCTCCTATGCGGAAATGGATTTTGACAAAAAGTCTCATCGCTGCACATTTATCATGGAGGAAGGTGATTTGTATCACATTGCCAGCGTATCTCTTTCGTCGGAGGTGCCTAAGGTCGATGCCAAAGAGTTTGAGCATCTTTTGGCGGTGGAAAAGGGAAGCGTGTATGACGAGCACCTAATCAATGCCAATCGTGACGAAATACGCAGAAAAATCGCTCTGAAAGATAATCCTTTCATCGATGTAGTGGTAAAAATCGATTTCGATAAAAAGAAAAAATTGGCTTCCATCAGATATAATGTTGTGGAGCGGCTCAAAGTGTTTGTTGAAAGAATCGACATCGTGGGTAATACACGAACGCTGGACCGAGTCATTCGCCGAGAGTTTTCCGTTCATGAGGGAGATGCCCTGAACGTCTATAAAGTGCAGAGAACCATCGAAAAACTTCGGGCCATGGGATATTTCGATGAAGTAGAAATATCCGAGGAAGAAGGATCTATGGCTGACAAAAAAGTTCTGCTAGTGTCCGTAAAAGAGAAGGAAAGTACCGCACAAATTCGTATGGGACTCAACGTCAGCGACGCCGACGGATTCGGCGGATTCATTGGATTTATGGAGCATAACCTCATGGGAACCGGACGTGTGCTCTCGGCTGATATATCATGGATGCAGAGATACCGTGGAGGAAAAATTGATCTCTACGACCCTAGATTCATGGATCAAAACTTCGGCGCCGGTGTCGGAATGGGCGGTAACTCCTACGATAGAAAAAATATAGACCAAAGTATGGTGAAAAATATATACGTTTCCCCCTATGTCAGATATACCTTGGCGGAAAATTTATACCATACACTTAGATATACATTATCCAGAAATAATAGATCTCACAAAGATAGAGACCAAAATAAAAAAATTCGCAACATAACAAGACTAATGGAAGAGGAATACGGCAAATACACCTGCGGAGAAATATCTTCAACTTTGACGTACGATAAAACCGATAATTTCTACGATCCCAGAAACGGCTACGAGCTCTCCATGACGAATTCCTACGCCGGAATAATAGGAAATGTCAGCTACTTCAAAAATGAACTGGGAGCGAAATTCTATAAAGCAATTACCGAAAGAGTTACGTTTATAGTTGATGCCAATTTGGGATATTTGAAAGAAATAAAAGGAACCCGGAGCACACATCGCTTCTCGCTGGGAGGAGATGGCATCAGTATGCGGGGCTTCGATAGCGGTGGCGTCGGTCCCCGCGATAAAGAAGATAATAGCATCGGCGGAACCAAGTACTGGACCGTAAGCCTAATGGCAAAAGCACCGTTGTCTACTAAGGAAATTGGCATAGATGGCGTACTGTTCATCGACTTCGGTAGTGCCTGGGGAACAAGACATGCTCACGGTGACGTGCACGACTCCAGCAGCATAAGATCCTCCGCCGGAGTTGCCATCCAATGGTCGAAGTCGCCGTTGGGAGTTCCTTTGTCGTTTGTCTTTGGCTTTGCCATCAAAAAACAGCCGTTCGATAAGAAACAAACTTTTACTTTAACTGGAATCATGTGATGCTGAAAAAATGCTTTTCTTACTTGATTAGCACGGGATTGGTAATTGCCCTGGGTAGCGGTGATGCAAATGCAAAAAATAAGCAGGAAAGTCGTTCGTCATCTGGGCAAAACGCCGCCGTCATCGAAAAAAAGTTTGTCCTGATCGATCTGAAAAAGGTCGCCTCCCGCTGTAAGGTCGGAAAAAACATCGAAAAACAAATGATGGATATCAATAATCAGTCGAAAATCCCTCATTTGGAATTGGAAGATAAAATAAAATCCATGGAGCAGAATAAAAGCTCTGATTTCGACAATAGAAAAATCGAAGAAATGCAACTTATTCTCTATGATATGGTGCGCACCAAGCGTTACCAGATTAATGACGCCTATAAAAAAGCTATTTCGGAATTGGAAAACGTCATAAAAAGCGTCGTAAAAGCCATTTCCATTCGCGAAGGCATAGGTGTTGTGATAGAGTCGGATGCCGTTGTGTACGCCAGCGATTGTTGCCGAGATATCACGGAAGATGTAATCAAGGAAGTTGATGCCTGCTGTCAGCACATAAAAGTAGAGATAAAAGAGTAGGGTATTGGTTATGATAGATAAAAATTTTTTTGGAAATATAAAACATGTGATGCTTTCCGAATTGGCCGTCATTGGAGGCTTTACAAAAGTGGGAAACGCAGATTTTTCCATAACGGGAGTCGCTACTCTCGCCAAAGCCGAAGCCGGGAATCTGTCTTTTTTTTCCGGTAGAAAATACCTAGATGATCTGAAAAATACCCAAGCCGGCGCGGTGATATTGGCAGAAGCTAATCTCAGGGATCTGCCGGAAAATGTCGTGGGACTCGTGGCTTCGAATGTTATGATTGGCTATGCCAAAGCTCTGGATGTGCTATATCCGCCGGTGCCGCATTTGCATCACATCTGCAGTACCGCAAAGATTCACGAAACGGCAAAAATCGGAGTCGACTGCTACATCGGTGACAATGTTTTCATCGGTGAAAATGTTGAAATAGAAGACAATGTTTTCATCGGTCGAAATACGGTAATCGAGGATAACTGCAAAATTGGTTCCGGCAGTAATATCCGCAACAACGTTGTTATTTCCCATAGCATAATCGGCAAGGACGCCCGCATCAATTCCGGAGCGGTGATAGGTGAGTCTGGATTTGGAATTTTGCCAACCGGTTCTGGCATGGTCTACCTAAAGCAATTGGGACGAGTTATTATGGGAGATCGCGTAAGAATCGGCGCCAATACCACCATCGACCGGGGCAGCATAGACGATACCATTATAGGCAACGACACCATCATCGACAATCTGGTACAATTGGGACACAACGTCCAAATCGGCGAGAGATCCATATTGGTTGCTCAGGTGGGCATCGCCGGCAGCACCAGGGTAGGAAACAACGTCGTACTGGCAGGACAGGTGGGCGTCGTCGGCCATATCGAAATCGGAGACGGCGCTATGGCCGCTGCCAAAAGCGGTATCGCCGCCAGTGTCGAACCCGGACAAGTGGTGGGAGGAATTCCGGCATTGGACGCAGATCTCTGGAAAAGACAAGTGGCCTTTCTCAAAACATCAGTTACGAAGAAAAAAAATTAAGTGATTCAGGAGTATGTAAATGAATTCCGAAGACTCATCTAACCTCACTCTTAACGTGAACGAAATAAAAAAATATCTACCACATCGGTATCCGATGCTGATGATCGACCGTATAGAAAAATTGCGGCCAGGAGAAGGAGCCGTCGGCATAAAAAATGTTACCGTAAATGAGCCGTTTTTCGCGGGACATTTTCCGGAGAAGCCAATAATGCCAGGAGTTTTCATCGTGGAAGCTATGGGACAAACGGCGGGAATCGTGGTGGCCAAAAGCATGAACCTGTCCCAAAATGGATTGGTGTATTTCATGGCCATGGATAACGTTAAATTTAGAAAACTTGTGGAACCGGGCGACGTCCTGCAGCTGCAAGTTCAAAAAGAAAGAAACCGCGATAACGTTTGGCGCTTCAGAGGAAAAGCTTTTGTCAATGATACATTGGTGGCGGAAGCGGTTTTTACGGCGATGATCGTAATACCAGAAGAAAAATAAAATCACTTCTGGAGGAGGTACTCTTGATACATGAAACAGCCATAATTTCTCCCAATGCTCGGATTGGAGAAAATGTGAAAATTGGTCCCTATTCCCTAATAGAAGATAATGTTGAATTGAAAAATAACGTGGAAATAATGTCCCACGTCTGCATAAGAGGTTACACGGTGATCGGAGAGGAAACGCGGATCTTTCCATTTGCCACTCTGGGTTATGCACCGCAGGATCTGAAATTTAAAGGCGAGAAATCTCGTTTAATCATCGGAAAAAATAACCTCATTCGGGAATACGTTACCATGCATCCGGGAACAGAGGGGGGACGCATGGAAACCACCATCGGAGACAGCAATTTATTTATGATAGGAGTGCATATTGCCCACGATTGCGTTATCGGTAACCATGTCGTCATGGGAAATAACGCCACTCTCGGCGGACATGTTGTCATCGATGATAATGTTATAATCGGAGGACTTTCGGCATTGCATCAGTTTGTGAAAGTCGGCTGTGGAGCCATAATCGGAGGAATGTCCGGTGTGGAAAGAGATGTTATTCCCTACGGCGCCGTAAAAGGAGAGCGCGCATATCTGTCCGGCATTAATCTGGTCGGACTTCGCCGAGCAAATGTCTGCAACAACGAAATACATGCGGTGCAAAAGGCTTGTGATATCCTATTCTCCAATGATAATATACTGGTGGATAATCTGGAACTGGTGGAACATATGTATCCCCGCGAACGCTGCGTTCAGGAAATCGTAAAATTCATGAGACAAAAAACAAGCCGCTCGTTTTGTAAACCAATGGATGCCTATGAGCATAAAAAAAAATCATGACGGACGCGTATGCATAATTTGCGGTGGCGGACGCTATCCGCGACTGGTGGCTCAGGCCTGCAGCACCAAAGGCATAGACTTCTGCCTGCTCTTTCTGAAAAGCGGTTCCACTAATTCTAAGAGACTGTTGCCTAACGAATTTTCCAATTTTGACGTGCCGTCTTTGGCCATCGGCTTTGGAGAAATAGCAAAAGCACTGGATTTTTTTCATTGCAATGGTGTTAGCGAAATTATTTTTGCCGGTGATGTTGAACGTCCGAATTTTCACGAAATTTCACTGGATAAAAAGGGGTTATCCTGGCTTTTGCAGCTGGGAACGGCAATTTTTTCCGGCGATGATGCTTTGCTGAAAAAATTATCTGATCTGCTGGAGGCGGAGGGATTTAAAGTGCGCGCCGGCACGGATCTACTGGACGATATTTTCGTGCCAAATGAAGTTCTCAGCAAGTGTCATCCGAGCGAGTCTGACTCCGCGGACATCAATCTGGGATTGGAGGCCGCCGCCGCCATAGGTAACCTGGACATCGGCCAGGCAGTAGTTGTCGCAGACGGCCTAATTCTCGGCATCGAGTGTCTAGAGGGCACGGACGCTCTAATCGAAAGATGCGCTTTCCTGAGAAAAACCGAAACCGGCGGAATTCTCGTGAAGGCGTCTAAACCGCAGCAGGATTATCGGCTGGATCTGCCCACCATCGGCCCCAAAACCATCGATATACTGAGTCGTTACCGTTTTTCCGGAGTCGCTGTGGAGGCCGGAAAATGCATTGTCATTGATAAAAAAACCGTGATCGAACAAATCAATAGCTGTTCGATGTTTTTCTGCGGATGCCTCACTAGAATTAATAAAATTTCCCATGAGTAATGTGATTAGAAAAATTTTTATTATAGCAGGAGAGTCTTCCGGTGACTACCTGGCCGGCAAACTAATGGAAAGTATGCGCCGCATCTGCACGGATCCCATCGAGTTTTTCGGAATTGGCGGTCCCTGCATGAAAAAAGCAGGTCTGAGGCAGCTGTTTTCCCTAGACGAATTATCGATAATTGGAATTTTTGAGGTGCTGGGAAAAATTCTTCACCTAAAGCGATTGATCGATAGAACCGTAGCCGCCGTTTTCGCATATAAGCCGGACATCGTCGTCACCGTAGATTCGTCTGGATTCACCCATAGAGTCGCGAAAAAAATAAAAAAACAATCGCAGATGCCTTTGCCCATAATCCACTATGTGGCGCCTCCGGTTTGGGCCTGGAGAGGATGGCGGGCGAAATCTATGCACAAATTTATCGATAAATTGCTGGTGCTGTGGCCGTTTGAGCCTCCGTTGTTCCAGAAATATGGCCTTGATACGGTATTTGTGGGGCATCCGATCGCAGGAGATGTGGATTTTGAGAAACCAAGTGAGCAACAGCTGGAAAATTTTAAAAAATCCTATGGATTGTCTGGAGAAAATCGATCCATTGTGCTGCTGCCGGGAAGTCGGCAATCTGAAGTGAGCAAACACTTGCCAATACTGGAAGAATTTGCAGATCTAATGAACGCCAACTATGGTCCCCTGGAGTTTATTATACCTACAACAGAATCAATGAAGGAAATCCTAGAACCTGCTGTCTCCCATTGGCGCTCCAAACCACTGGTGATTGCGGACAAAACTCTCAAAGTCCTGGCCTATTATGCGGCTGATCTGGCGGTGGCTGCTTCCGGAACCGTTACGCTGGAATTGGCGCGCACCGGCCTCCCCTCGATCATCATCTATAAGACATCGCTGATTACCTACGCCATCGTGAAATTCTTGATCCGCATAAAACATGTGGGTCTGATAAATATTCTGGCCCAACAGGACGTCGTGCCGGAATTGCTCCAGTGGGACTGCACCGGGAAAAATATTTTTCACCGGGCAATCTCAATTCTTGAAAATCCTCCCCAAATCGCCGAACAGAAAAAAAAATTCGCGGAGATCATGGAACAAATATCGGCGCATCCAGACAAAGCCGCCATCGAGGTGCTAAAAACATGACGACTCCCTACGTGTGTTATCAATATGTTCATCCGACGGGCATTAGCTTGGGAGCACTACGGCTGATGGAAGAAACCAAATATTTGCAGAAAATCGCGCAAGAAATTTTTGATCCTGAAGATTTGGCCGTCTTCGAGACCTATAAGTTTCCCAAAAAACAACTCAGTCACATTCTAGGACGATTATCTTCCAAAATTGCTGCCCGAGAGTTTCTAAAAAATTTCTCACTGCGTGATATAAAAATAGCGAATGCTCTTCAGGGGAATCCACTATTGTTAAATGGCAATTACGATCTAGCCATTGCTCATGCGGGAAATTTTGGGGTTTCCATCTGTCATTCGAGAAATATTATTGTTGGAGTCGATTTGGAGCTGGTGGATAATTTTTTGGACAGATCTCTGCTGGAGTTGGATTTTTTTACGTCCAATGGAGCCCTCTTCGAGGATAATGAAAAAGGGAAATGTACTCTCTGGACAGCAATGGAAGCCGCATCCAAATACATGAAAATCGGCATAACGACGGATTTTTCCTTCTTCAACGTTCGGTCTTCGGAAAAAATCAGCGACGGATGCCTCCTGATTGAATTCATTCACATTCCTTCTTTGAAGGTTCTTTCTTTTGACTTAAAAAATGTTGTGATGTCCATATGCGTGCACCGAAATTTTGATCTGGATTATCTGCTGACGTTAGCAAAAGAGGAAAATTTGAAAAAAATATGGAATTAGAATGCTTTAAAAATCAAGCATGAGATCGTCGCATAAATGTAGTATTTGAGTAATACAAAATTCAGAATTAAGGATTTAGTATTAATACATGAAGGCTTGCTCGAATTTTTCTCGTTCTTTGAGACCGTTCATGGATTTAAATACATGAATAGTCTCAATTTTACAAAAATGTTCGAAAAATCCGAGCACAGGCTGCTACGTTATACACCGGACGGCATATCTGCGATGAATTTGCCAGACAATCGACTTAGCCAATCATCAACGGCATGCAGTTCTCCGAAGAAAAATCGTAATGTCTCTGGTTCGTCTGTAAATTCCAAGCCTCCAATCAAATGTCTGTTTTTGTACAGCCATCCGATGCGATCGGCAACAAATTTCATATGGGAAAGTGTAAAAACTCTCTTGGGCACCGCTAGACGCACCAATTCCATGGAAGAAAAATGCTCTGAACCATCCGGATTCCGTTCTTCGGAAAGAGTACCTCTTTCCATGCCGCGTATACCTCCAACCAGATAGATAGCCGCCGCCAGCGCCCCAGCCGGATATTGCTCCTGTGGGATATGATCCACAAAGCGAGCGGCGTCAATGTGACACCCCAAACCTCCCAGCGGCGTAACTATCGGAACGCCTTTTTCTGCCAAAGCATTTCCCAAAGCCTCCACAAACAATGGTGTCTGATTGATAACGTGAATGTCCAAGGTTTCCCGAATGCCAAC
>JAITQS010000048.1 GCA_031288795.1 Holosporaceae bacterium
GTCTTTCTATAAAATCTGCTGAAAATATTGTTACCATCGCACATATAATGATTCTCATACAACGAGCCTAAAATCCATGCAAACAGGTTCTCATTCGCATCACCTCTACAATATGAGACTATACACCTAGAGGAGTACGAAGAAAAAATGGATGCGAAAATTCATGAGAAAAAAGCTATTTATATTATCTTGAACTCCCATGCGAAGTATTTGAAAAAGATCGAGCAAAAATCGCAGGGATTATCAATTATACGAAGTGAAATAAAGGCCACAGAAGTTGGGTTATAATTTTTTTATGCAGCGTTTTTCTTTAGATAATTAACGCCGATTTTACGGAATTTTTCGAGATCGTTTGTTAAAGTTGTTTCGGAGATTTGATCCGAAATATGCAGGAGCAGGCCTAGCAAAGTTGCGGATTTTTCAGGATGGTCCAGCTGTAAATCATCGCCTAAATTGATGTTGCAGATGGAGGGCAGGGGAGTAATTTCTAGCAATCCGCCCATTTGGATTAGCGTGCGAGTGCGGGCTTTTCGTTCGCTATTTTGTTGATGTTTTACTCTAAACGAGAGAGCGGCTTTTTGGGCCCGCAGGCGATTTAATTTAACCTCTGTTTTCGCTAATTTTTTTTGTGTATTCATATTTCAGTTTTTTGCAAAAATATAAATGAAACCGTTGTGTTTTTTACATATGTTTCCACAAATGTGTCATTATTTTTGCAGTAAAAATTCATCAACAATGTCTTCTATTTTTCCAAGGAATGCAGCAATATTGATTTTTGTGGCACGTTTTTTGATAAGAATCGCCGCCACTTGTTTTGCTACGGATTGAGTAATTTCATCTTCTAGATCTTTTTTTTGTTTTGCTAGATTTGTAATTTTATCATTGATAGCATCGAGTTTTTTTGATTGCTTCATGGCTCATCTCCTAATTTAGGCTTGCGACAGAGAAAAGCGTATCATTAATCATTGAAATATGCAAGCATTTTACATATCCAACCATAGCAGCAACGGCAAAAAAAAGAAAAATCCACGAGCGCAAAGATCGAGAAATTTGCTGCAGATCATCCCTTTTGGAAACGCGCAAACTATGGTCGGATCTGGCAAATGAATTTTTAGCTCGAGAAGGATTTCAGGAGCGAATAACCGAGAAAAGTTTTGCGGATCTTGGGATAAATTTGGAGGCCAGCAAACATCAGGGATGCTATGCGGACATCATTGGAACAGACAGCAGAATAGTACAAGAAAATTTGGAAATATCGAAAAGAAATGAAGAGAAGATTCTTAGGGATCCAAGCATTATTTTGGACTATATAAACGAAAAGAAATCGGTATTTAACCAGAAGGATATTTTGAACGAAATTAGCAAAAGAGTATTCGAAGAAAAAAGTATATCCACGGTATTTGAAAAGGTTTTGGAGGAGGCCATATATGTGGGAGAGAGCGTTAAAGGAGAACTTTTATACACGGGCGAGAGGTATCAAAAATTAGAATCAGACGTGCTATTTAAATTTGATATTATTTCATCGCAGGAAGCCAAAACAATTTGCCGCAAAGAGGTAATTTCATCGGTTTTGGAGAATTACGATTATTTGAGTCAGGAGCAAAAAACCGCAGTGGAAGGATTGTGCGGAAATAGTAATATAGGAGTTCTTTTGGGAAGGGCAGGAGCGGGCAAAACGACGACGATGAAGGCGGTGTCGGATGTCTACAAGAATAGTGGAGCCTGGGTGGTTGGTATGAGCATATCAGCTTTGGCGTCGGAGAATTTGGGCAAAGATGCAGAAATCGAGAGCGCCACAATTGCCGCCTGGTCTCACCGCTGGCGATCCTATGAGTTGGCGAAGGAGAGTTTTTTGTCGTTTGATTCGGTGGTGACGGATGGAATTTTGAAGCAGTTGGACTGGTACAACGATCTTCAAGGAAATGTGCGATATCAGTTGAAATCCGGAGACATAATCATTGTGGATGAGGCCGGAATGGTGGGTACAAAGGAATGGAAAACGATATTGGATGCCGCAGAAAAATTCGGAGCGAAGGTAATAGCGGTAGGGGACGATAATCAATTCAAGCCGATTTCCGCCGGCGATTGCCTGAGGCACTTCCTGAGGCAGGTCACGAATCTGGATCGAGCACAATCCGATGGTTCAGCAACAATCGCCTTCGACACAAGTGTCTCCGACATAAGTGTCTCCGACACAAGTGTCTCCGGCAAACCCCGGAGCAATGTGCTGGAACTCCGTGAGATTCGTCGTCAGAAAGAAGAATGGCAGCGGGAAGCAAGTGTTGATTTTTCGAGGCTGAACGTTGGAGAAGCCTTGGTCAGATATGAGGAGCATGGGAGAATACATGCAATTGATGAAGCTGACCTGTACTCCCGCATAGCGGAAAGATATCTGGAGATCGAAAAATTAGGAACAAGTGCAATTTTATGCTCCACCAATGGAGAATGCGCAGCCATTAACAACAAAATTCGTTCTCTGAAGAAGGAAAGAGGAGAAATTGGCGAAGATATCATTAGTCTAAATGGTCGAAATTTTGCAGAGCATGACCGGATAATGTTTTTGAAAAACGACATGAGCTTGGGTATAAAAAACGGCCAATGCGCTACGGTACAGGGCAAATGTAGTTTTGAAGGAGCCAAAGTTGATATGTTGACAGTTCATCTGGAAGATGGCCGGCAATTGGAGATCAACGTCGCGGAATATTCTAATGTGGATCATGCCTATGCGATTACGCTGCACAAATCCCAGGGCAGGACCTACGATAACACAGTGTTGACGGTGACCAAGCAGGGAGTTATGGATGTCAAGTCCATGTATGTGGGCATGACGAGGCATCGGGACAACGTCGATGTCTACTATAGGAAGTCGGATTTTAGCAGCTTCAAGGACTTTGTTAAGGGAGTGTCAAGAAACATCTCCAAGGATTTACTGGCGGATTATCGGCTGGAAAATGCTGACAATCCGCATAAAACGTTGGTATATGAGTATCAGAATTTGAGGCTGGAGTTGTCGGCTTTGCTGAAGGATATAAATTGCGGAGAGGGCACCTGGAAGGAGTACAATGATCTAAAAGCATCCAAGGTTAATCTGGAGAAGGAGATTCTCGGCAATTACGAATCCTGCAAGCTTTATTTGGATCAGTTGGGGATTACGAAGGAGAGGTTGGAGGAATCAACTGGACTGAAGCAGCGCGCCATGACGCGGGTGGAACAGACGGCCAGGAATACGGTTTTGACATATCCCGATGTGGTCATGAGTCCAGAAGATAAAAGAATAGTGATTAACGCCTTAATATCCGATCTTGCCGAATCAATGAGTATAAATAAGCTTTCGCCAAAACTTTTCGAAGATAGACAATCTGTGAATAGGGCTGAAAAAACAGAATTCTCTGGGACAGAGTTCTCTGGGACAGAAATATTTGCGAAGCTCGAAGCGGCAAAGTTGACTAAAAAGGAAGCATTCCAATATACTGGATCTACTTTTGCAGAACGTAGGATTTTGGCTCAAACCGCGTCTTATTATAAAGAATGGGTGGAAACGCATACGCAAAAATATGGTTATGCGCCTCATATATCAAGGCCAATGTTGGTGGCCTATTGCGGCGAGAATAATCTGAAGCTGCACATACTTGGAGATTACGTCACAAACGAGTATGCCAGCATGTTGGTGCACCAGAAAATCAAGGAAAAAGCCCCGGAGGAATCTGGGTTGGAAATATCAGAAGCAGCTGCGAAGCAAGCTCTGTGCTTTAAGGCTTTGAAAGATGTTAGCGGCATAAGAGAACTGACTCCCGAAGCCATAAAAAAACTTCATAATAAAGCCGAAGCCATCTCGTCACATCTGACAAAAGAAAATATACATGTGCTCGATGATAAAAATTTCACGCTGCTTGCTTATGAAAAAATTGGCGGAAAAGAAATGGAAAATGCTTTTTCTAAAACCAATATAGAGCATCTCATAAAACTTAATCATAAAGATATGACCAGACAGAACGAATTTTCTAGGGAAAAATCTTGTCTAGAAATAAACAAAGTCCATAATTTTGAAATTAGTAGATGATTTTTAAAAAAGATAGGTGATAAAAAATTTCTAGGCGGCGATTATTTGCTCATTCCCAGAAAGCTTTACCAGGAAAGATACCGATGAACTTGGAATATTAGAATTAAAAATCTTCCTTAGATAATTTTTGTTGTTTATTTCATCAAGAGAAGCAAAAATATTCGCGTTTGGGTCAAGAAAATTCTTAAATTCAGAAGCGTCGATTATTACGTTTTTAGAATACTTAGAATACGTTGGCACGTCAACGTTTGAAATAATTTTCAGCGTATTTTCTATTTGAGCGTGCTCTAGAATTAAATTAGATATTTTCTCCATGTTGTTATCAGCAAAACAAGAAACAAAAAGTATCCCTTTTTCCGATGCCAAATATTTTTTTATAGAAATTTCTTTATTAGAAACGAGATTGGGTTTTAAATGCACAAATTTAAGAGATAAATAGTCTCTAATTTCAATATATTTTTTGAATATATCGATTTCATTTTCAGCTAGCAGTCCTTCTAAATCAGAACAAGCTATTTTAGAAGACTGGAATACTAGTTTATCTAAAATACTTGCGGTAGTCGGTTTAGCAACTATTTCGTTTATCCTTGCGCAAAGTTTGAAAAGACATTTTTCGGCGCTTTTTCTAATAATTTGGATATTTTAGAAATATCATTATCGAAAACATAAATGGGCGTTGATAAAACATAATTATTTAGAGGAATTCCATAAAGAAAGAGAGTATTCCGCTGAGGTATCCCACAGCCCTATGATGCGCCAATTCTGAGCCATCATGCGGAATCGATGCGCCAGCACCTGCCCTCCCATGGTGGTGTGGTCGGAATATTTACTCACCAGGATGCTCCTGGAAGCGATTGCTTT
>JAITQS010000042.1 GCA_031288795.1 Holosporaceae bacterium
AAATGGCCCGCATTATGTTGGCAGAAGGGTTAGATGCAACTCTCATAAATAAATGCACGGAGCTTTCGCTGCAGGAAATCGAGTCTCTGAAAAAATAATCCTGGGGTTCAAAGGACTTCCAGTTGAAGTGGCGACGGAAAAATTCCGCACGATTATTGTAGAGCTCAAAAAAATCGATCTAAGTAAGGCAAAAGCAGACAATATGTTCTACGTCTGGAGTTATTTTCTGATCGCTCCCCAAGAAATCCCGGAGGAATTCTGGGAAATCGCAGGAAATAAAAAGCTTCAAAGCTTCCCGCGCTGGTGGATCATCCCCGATTTCCGCTAGATATTTTGTATTTTTTATATTTTTTGATACACTTTACTCATTCCGGTGCTAATATAAAACATAGTTTAATGTAGGAGAAGTAGAATGAATTTTTCTTTTTCAGGGCGTCACATGGAAATCGGAGAAAGCCTAACAAATCGAGCAAAAAACGCCTGCATCGCTCTCGCAGATAAATACGGTATCGATTTCATAGATTTATGTATAGTAATGAAAAAAAATAATTACCTGTTCGATTGCGATGTAACCGCCAAAACAAATACCGGAAACTCTTATTATGCCAGCAACTCTGCCAATGATCCCAACGCATGCTTCGACGGTACATTGCAAAAAATAGATCTTCAAATGAGGAAAAAAAAGAAAAATATCCGTAGCGCCACCGCCAAAGAATCCGGAAAAATGATCATAAATAGCTATGACAATTCTCTGGAAGAGGAAAATTCTCCCATTATTGTTGCCGAAGTATTGAAAGATCTTCCGCTTCTCAGTGTCAGCGACGCGGCTGATCTTCTTCACGAGCAAAAAAGAGTAATGGTTTTTGAGAATATCGCCAATAGATCCGTCAATGTTGTCTACAAAAGAGATGATGGAAATATCGGCTGGATAGACTATAAAAATCCCTACGAAGTAGCCTAGTAATCTCCATTGAGACAAAGAGAGCTGCTAATGTTAGCGGCTCTCGAATTTAAGAAGTTCTTGGCTGAAAACTAGTGGAGTTTTTATGTGAGTTGTTTTTTACAATGACATCATCTTATCCGGTAGTTTTTTTCATAGTTGCAAGTGTCTAGAGTTCTAGGGAGTCGTTGTTTCTGGTTTAGCGGTCTTTTGTTTGGACATTTTGCTTTTTTCCTCAACAATTATTTTATGAAAGATTGTCAGTATTGTATTGCGATTTTTCTCATCTGCGAATATGAGATCGTCATCGGTTTGGGAAATTTTATTATTCAATTCTTTTTGGCTGTCGGTAATGTACAATATGCCATCGATCATGTCGTAGTTAATTGGACTTATGGCGCGCACTATTTTTTTAAATAGGCAGAGGGCATCGTATTCATTCAATTCAGGATCTTTTACCAGTAAATGATAGGATTCTGTTACAATTTTTTCCAATAATTCGAATATTTTTTCTCTACGTTCGTTGGCGTCGGCGTCATTAAGGGCATTCACGAGCGGCTCTATTTTTTCGATTACCGAATCGTTGGTGGCTTTATTTAGATTTTTTTTCAGGCGTGAGCGCAGGGCCATTTTATTTTGGGTGATGAATTTATCCAGCAGAGTTGGAAATCGGGCGAAGACATTTTTTACAAGATCTTCGGCTTCTGTTTCCGTCATTGTTTCTGTGGAGTTGTCGCTGTTTTCTGTTGCAGTTTCTGCGGAGTTGTCGCAGTTTTCTGTTGCAGTTTCTGCGGAGTTGTTGCAGTTTTCTGTTGCAGTTTCTGCGGAGTTGTCGCTGTTTTCTGTTGCAGTTGTTGTTTCTGCGGAGTTGTCGCTGTTTTCTGTTGCAGTTGTTGTTTCTGCGGAGTTGTCGTAGTTTTCTGTTATGGCAGCATTGCCGGCGGACAGCGTGCCAGGAGCGATATCCAAGCAACAGGCAATTAGAAAAAGTGTTCCGAAGCGTAGTGAAAAGGCTTTTCGTATCATTGTTATTCTCCCTATCATAGACTTTTAGAGGTTGTTGCCTAATGGGATTTTTTTTCGCAATCGACTTTGTCAACCGTTGCTCAGATCCTCGAGTGCAGGTAATACACTATGGTTTTGCGCTACATTTTTTCTCGCTCTTGGAAGAAAAATCTCATTAGGCAGCGATCTCTTTTATATTTACCTGGAAATGTAAACATAAAGTTAATGATAGGAAGTTTAGGGGAAAAATCTATTGGGTAGTAGTTATTTTAGTGATTGTGGTCTTTTGTTTGGCGGAAATTGGCGTCGCCATTAGTACTATTTTGGGAGTTTTTATTAAAAAATATTTAACAAATTTATCATAAAAAATTCATTTGTTAATATTTATGGATATCTAGCCTCTCAAACGTCGCAATAATTATTAATTTCCGGTAGGTTGGCATGATTTTCGCTCCATAGATTATAGGTATTTTATAAAATTATGGGCGGAGAGAATGGTGTTATCTTTTTTAAGAATTTTGGGGATGGTAGTTTCTTGTATGGCTGTCGAAAGCAGCGTTTCGGCATCGATTTCAAACACATCAGAAAAGCACCCCGGCAACAAAGAGTATTTTTCTCCGCATGATTTATGCGAGAATGAGATAATAAAGGCGGAGAAGAAATTTAGTATTCCCCGGCGACTACTACTGGCAATTGGAATAGTTGAATCCGGCAAAGTTTCTGCCAAGCGAAAAAGGCCGTGGCCGTGGACCATATGTGCTGCAGGGAAGAGTTATTTTTGTTCCACCAAAAGTGCGGCCATTGCTTTGGCGAAAAGGCTTTTGGCTCGTGGCATAAGGAACATGGATGTCGGATGTATGCAGGTAAACTTATTACATCACAGCAGGGCTTTTCGAAATCTGGAAGAGGCATTTACTCCTAAAAATAATGTAAGCTATGGGGCCAAATATTTTACGGAGCTGAAAAAGGCGTCTAATTCGTGGACTTATGCTGTTGGCTATTATCATTCCAAGTCATCCAAGCACTACAAACCGTATTGTCATTTAGTTTACAATGAGTGGAAGAAGGCTTTAAACAGCAAAGTTAATACGTCGTTGGCGGTATGTAAAGCGGCTTCTGAGGTGAAATCTGACATTTCCTTTTTGCCCTTGTATTACAATAATTTTGTGGACAAAAAATTGTCTTCCAAGTTGCATATGCTAGGACGGCAATCGATTGCCCGTAGTGCTCCTAAGTTTTTTGCAAAACACCAATAATTATGTATACTTAGTCATTAACCGGAAGGTGATCAATGAGAATTTTAGCATGTGGTGACGTGGTAGGGAGATCCGGTCGAGAGGCAATCGAAAAATATCTACCGGACTTGAAAAGCCGATTAGCGATAGATTTTACATTGGTGAACGTCGATAATGCCGCCGGTGGATTTGGTATTACCCGGGAAATAGCCCATTCATTTTTTTCTGCGGGAGCGGATATACTAACCGGTGGAAATCATGTATTTGATCAGAATGGCGCCATTGCATTTCTTGAAACGGACAAGAGGATACTGCGTCCCCATAATGTATCTGCCATTACTCCGGGCAGGGGAGTTGGCGAAGTCGTGATTAGCAGTGGCAAGAAGATAGTTGTTATACATCTGATGGGCCAGAGAGAAATGCCAGTTTCGGCCAATGATCCTTTTGAAGCCATGAATTTATTGCTTTCCAAATACAAGCTACGTCGAACTGCCGACGCCATTATCATTGATTTTCATGCTGAGCTCACTTCGGAAAAAAATGCGTTGGGGAGTTTTTTGGATGGTAGTGTTTCGGTGGTCGTGGGAACGCATACCCACATACCAACTGCCGATGAAAGAATTTTGGAGCATGGTACTGCGTTTCAGACGGATATCGGCATGTGCGGTGATTATGATTCGGTCATAGGCATGAAGAAAGAGCTGGTGGTGGAAAAATTTTTAAAAAAACATGTAAAAACAAAGCTCGCGTCTGCCAGCGGAGAGGCTACCTTTTGCGGGTTGCTCGTGGATTTAGAGGACAACGGACTCGCAAAAGCAATAAAATTCCTTAAAATAGGTGGAAAACTGCTTCCCTCGGTTATGTAGGTTTTTCGCAAAAAACAAAAAAAATCCATCAAATATGTCGATTTATTATCTCAAATACTTGACAATTCTCCGGCGATGTTGTATTATTGGATATAAGTTTTGAGGGAGAAGGAAATGAAAAAAATGACATTTGGTGTTAGATGTGTATTATTTACTGTGCTTGCCATTATGTGTAGTACAAATTTAGAGGGCGCCACCACTGATGCACTGGATAGGTTTAGGGAAAGCGGGGCTAAAAAAAAATCTAGGACTTCGGAGATAGTAAAGCAAAAATTCTTGACACAAGAGTCTTTTGGCGTAATAAATGAAAATATAGTAGAAGGCGTCTTCCGGGAAAATTTGAATAGCAAAAATATATACGATAATTTATACGAACTTGCGAATAAGTGTTGGGATCTTATAGAAGAACGTCCGGTGAACTTCGAGGAAATAGCTCGAGGATTATTTCAGAAAGAATACGTGGACCAATTACTAGAAGATACCCCTCCAAACAAATACTTCAAGCTTAGTCAACTTAGCCAAAACATCCGGGCTTTTGCGGACGATCTTTTGACGCCCACAAAAAATAAAAGTACTTTGGAAGCTGATGGAGAAAAACAGAATCAGAAAGAATCATCTACAATAATGCAAAAATTACGCAATGGTAAAACAGAAGACAAAATGGAAACTTCAGACATGGAAATAATACAACAAGATCCAAGCCAATTGACTTCCGAAACCGACAATGGTGGCGAAAGTACAGCAATTTCCGAGACATCTTCACATTCCGAGATCGAGTCCGCTAATGAAGAAGAATCCACTCGGGGAAACTCTGTTTCAGCGTCCGATGCCAATGAAGATAATTCCGAAATATCAGTGGAGGAAATATATAAATGGCGTAAATCAGCAAGAGCGTCTGAATTGAAAGAAATTTCCCGCGGAGAAAAAATATTTGAAACCCTTGAAAAAAATATCGAGCTCTATAGTAAACTTCACGTAAGTACAGAGGATGAAAAAAAAATCACCGCCGTTGCCAAAAACATAAAAGACGCTAAAGAAACATATAATACCGCCGTGGATCTTGACGGGAAAAATCTAAATAATTTACAATATAATGCTAAAAATGCCTGCGGTGCATTAACTACAGCGTTTGAATGCGCAAAGGAACTGGCCTCCGTCGGTGTGTATAAGATAGCGGAATTAACGCAGGATGAAGAAAATACATTTTTCCGCTCCGCCCTAAGAGAAAAACTTGAGCAATTTATGAATGAAACTCAGGTTATCCCGGATGACATGACAAAGCTATTGACATTGCTGCCTCCTAAAAAGTTGTCGACAATAAAAACTCTTGCGGAAAGAATCGATTACATAGGTACCGAGACGCTTACCGATAACCAACAAGCCATCTTTAGCACCGCTAAAAACACCATAGCCCAGGTGGTGGATTTAAATTGCAAAACAGTAGATTTTCCCGTCGCCGTTGAAAAAATTAGAAGCGCCATAAAAGACTATAACAAAGTGGCATTGACTCCCGTCAGAGTACTGAGTACCACTAGTGCTAAGGTTATAGATGAAGCTTTTGTCAGTGTTGCTCGCGGGCTAGCACACTATATGCGAGAAAACTTGATGTACATGCTCACTAATGTGCGGGATGGTGCTCGCAATGCCAGAACGCAGCTGGAAGCAGAATGCGAAAAAATACGTATCTCAACCGAAGCCGAGGCAAAAAAAATAAATGCCAAATATGAACAGGACATTATCGCCGCTAATCCGAAGGCCAAATCGTCTTCGGCAAAAGCAAATCTTGGGAAAGCATTGTTGAATAAAAAGGAAGAGGCTCTAGCGGAAAATAAAAAACCTCTATTGAAAAAAGAAAGAGAAATCGCTGCCCTAGAAAATTATGAAAACGAAACAGATGAAGTCATAAAGCAAATTAATGAAAATGGAAAACTTATAACGGAATCCACCTCAATAAATGATGCTTTACAGGTAATTTTAGCACATATAGACTCTTGTGAAGATCTAGAAGGAGAGATTAAAAGTGCTACAGAAATTTTGGGAGAGGAAACTTTAGTCAGTAATTTAGATCAAAAAATTAAATTGATATATACGTCGTCGGACGTTAAAAAAGAATTCCAACAAATTAGTGATAGCTGTGAGATTGCGAAAAAAAACGCTAAATAGTGATATTTTGTTCTCATTTTCCAGGCAAATGCGTCCAAAACAGAGATGTTTTGGACGTGATGCTGATACCCAACGTCATCTCTAATTAAGAGACGGTCTCAATTAACGAAAAGACTTTGGATATCTGCTCAGTGACAGCGGTCTCCAGGATTGCGATAAAAAATCAGCAATGACGTTAGTGACGTTTGGTATGAGTTCCGTTTCAAAAAAGTAACGGTAAAGCAGTAATTTTACAGGCGCCGATCAAATTAGAAAAAAAATGTCAAAAAAAAACATTAAAGAGCACAAAATTAACGGAAAATTTACTATTTTCTGTCAGTATGATAATCGATGGAGAGAGAGCTTCATGCCGGCGAGAATGAAAAAGCCTAAAAACGACGGGTAGTAAGCGCTGTCCAGGAAAATTGAGATCGTTGCCTAGAGAGATTTTTCTTGCGAAAACCAGGAGAAGCCTAGCGCAAGGCCGCGGTATACTATTTATGCATGAGGGTCTGAGCAACGGATTTGATGGATTGATGGCGAGAAAAAGCTATTGGCACTGGTCTCAAATTATAGGGATTCCTTTAGAATCGAGTATTTTTGTTCTTTAGGATGGGGGTGTAGACTAGGGATTTTTATTGGAAATTGAGCATTTTTTTTGATTAATGGCGGCAGATAATTTTTTCGTAATGGTTTATCAAAATATCGGCCCAAAAATTTTTCGAAAAAAAGAGAAAAAGGTAGTTGACGAGGTCCCGAGTTTTATGTATAAATGCACTCACGATCTTTGAAAAAGTTAACAGACGAAAATAGAAGAAGGGATATGTAGATGGCGCAATTAGAGCCTAATACATATCGGATCTTGCGTCAGATATGATATGAGGCTAGGACGACTTTAAGTCGTTTAACTTGAGAGTTTGATCCTGGCTCAGAACGAACGCTGGCGGCACGCTTAACACATGCAAGT
>JAITQS010000061.1 GCA_031288795.1 Holosporaceae bacterium
AAAAAAACGTTAACGAGCACAAAATTAACGGAAATTTTACAATTTTCTGTCAGTATGGTAACTGGTGAAAAGTGTGCTTCGCGCCGGCAGGAATGAGAAAGCTTGAAAATAACGGATGGAAAGTATTTTAGGCTCGTCACCCGACGAATCCTTTTTTCGCTTGGAGCTTCAAGAATATTTAGCTGAAATTTTAAGGTAGAAGAAGATCAGACGGGTGGTAAGATAATTTAAAAAAGCTCGCAAATTCACCGATACTTTGATTTATTGACGCAGTAAAGTGGATTTTTCCCTCCCCGTCGTTTTCAAGTTTTCTCATTCCCACTGGCACGAAGCGCACTCTCCACCAATTACCATATTGACAGAAGATTGTAAAATTTTCGCTAATTTTGTGCTCGCTAACGTTTTTTCATTATTTAATCAGCGGGGTGGCGAGGACGGCAGCAACAATTTTTATTATTTCGTCGCTATGGTGATTGCGTCCGATTCTTTTCAGTACGCCTAAATATTTTTTTTGTCACTGCTCTGATTCTCTGAAAAATAATGACGAAAAAATTATTGGCGGCAACGTTTCCGGCCGTCGCCACCGGATCCACAATACCGTAGAAGGCGATTATGAAAGCGATCATGGAGTCGTCGAATCCCAAATATTCGCGCAGAGCAGGTATGGTAACCATGATGGTGCCGCTCGGTACTCCTCCTCCGGCAAATTTATTCAGCACGAAGAACATTCCGAACATAATAAACTCCCAGCTGGATGGCAGCGGATGATTCAGCGATACCATCACCAGCATTGCCATAATTGGCACAATGATCGTATCTCCCACCATATGGAAATTTAGGGTCAGGGGCATGACGGCGTCGGCTAGCATTTTATCCTTGGTATTTTTTTCGGCAGCCTCCAGCGACATCGGCAATGCAGCGGCGCTGGACATGGTGCTAAAAGCCGTCACAATGGCCGGAGCGGCATTTTGAAGAATCTCTAAAACCCGGACAGACCGAAACTTCGCAGCCACCAGCAGCCATAGGTAAAGATATAGCACCAAAAACCCGCACATCAATATGGAGATGAGAGCATTTTGGGATATGAATCCCATCATTTTGCCTTCGGCAAACAATTTCAGCAGGAATCCTCCCACAAAAATCGGCAGCAGCGGAATGAAAAACCGCTTCATGAAGATCAGCACCCACGTGTGCAGGCAATTTATCACCAGCGAAACGTATTTCTGGGGATGAAACGAGTTAAATAATCCAACGCAAACTCCAAAAATCAGCGCATAGCTCGTGCTGAACTTGTATAAATTTATGGAAAAAAACGGAGAAAACACTGTAGTTGTCTCGACAATATCATGCGTCTGAAATCCCGATAATAGGAAAAATCCCACAGTGCCGGATATCAATACATTGCAGAAATTCGATAGGCAAACCATAAGCATCAGACCAAGCACAAAAAACATTCCTTCCTTGGGAATTGCCGAAAGAGCCACCGCCACAAAACTAAATAGGAGAAAAGGCAATATAAATATAAGTAGCTCTCTCAAATTAATGCTTATGGTGAGAAAAAATCTAATGACATCGCTACTTACCAAGGAATAACAAGTTGAGGTCAGCAGAACCACCAGCAAGAGCTGTACCAGCGGATTCAAAACAATTTTTTTTACTCTTTTTTTGCTCAATTCTGTAAACATGCTCCAGCCTCCGAACCTTTAGCAAGACTAACATTTCCCACTCAACAACACAACGATTGTAATTGGATTGTGTTTACAATTGCTTAATAATCTATAATAATAGGGTGGTTTTTGAGAAAAAATGGGAATAAAGCATGCTTTTTATGTTTCCGGGCCAAGGGTCGCAAAAAATAGGAATGGGAAAGGACCTGTATGACGTATTTTCGTCGGCTCGTGATGTCTTTCAGGAAGTGGACGAGGCTATTTCGTTTAATTTGTCAGATTTGATTTTTTTCGGATCCGACGATGACCTAAAACTAACAGAAAATGCGCAGCCGGCCCTCATGGCGGTCAGTATGGCATTTGTAAATGTGCTAAAAAAGGATTTTTCTCTGGATATTTCTAAAAAAGCTAGATTTTTTGCGGGACATTCTTTGGGAGAATACAGCGCTCTCTGCGCCGCAGGAGTCATTTCTCTTGCGGATACGGCTCGATTGCTGCGAATTCGAGGATTGGCAATGGCTTCGGCCTGCCCAAATGGTGGATCCATGGCAGCCATCATTGGGTTGAACCTGGAGGTGGTGGAAAAAATCTTGGCGGAGCTAAAAGATAATAATTTTGCGGAATTGGATAGGGCTGAAAAATCCGTTCTTCAGGTGGCCAACGACAACTCCAGCGGTCAAATTGTCATTAGCGGACACCGAGTTGCCGTGGAAAAAGCAATGGCAAAATTTAAAGAATACGGTGCAAAAATGACAGTAGGTCTGGACGTAAGTGGTCCATTTCACAGCGAGCTCATGGAAGCCGCCGTCGAGCCCCTGAAAAAAGCTCTGGGTTCCGTTGTTTTTAGCTTTCCGGTCAGACCCATTATTTCTAACGTAACCGCTAAAGCCGAATCCGATAATTTCGAGCAATTGCTGCTGCGGCAATTGGTATCCAGGGTAAGATGGCGGGAAAGCATGATGTTTGCGGCGGAAAATTCCATCACCGAAGCTGTCGAAATAGGTTCGGGAAAAGTTCTGGCGGGATTAATGAAGCGTATTGCGCCATCTGTCGAATGTCAAAATGTAAATTCGTTGGAAGCGGCGGAAGATTTTTGCAAAAAAATATAATATATTAATTCTAAAGAGCCAATGCCGGGAGGGCAATATGAAAAAAATATCGGAGATCGTCAGTTTTGAACTTCCGGAACAGATGAGAAATTTGGAAGTATCAGATATATGTAATGATTCCCGAAAAGCCGTTCCCAAGAGCCTGTTTGTGGCCATCGAAGGCAAATTGGACAGCGGAAAAAAATACATAAACGATGCCATTGCCAATGGAGCCAAATACGTCGTTTTGGGGGGAGAAAAGAATCACGCTCTCCTGGAAAACGGAGTTATGTTTCTGCATGTGGCGGATCCGCGGGCGGAATTATCGCATCTGGCGTCCAGATTTTTTCCCGGCGATCTGGGGGACGTTGTGGCGGTGACCGGCACAAACGGCAAGACTTCCACCGTTGACATGGTGCGGCAGATCTGGGCGAAAAACGGCTACGAAGCGGCGTCCTTGGGCACATTGGGCGTCATAACTGCGGGAGGATGCGAAAAATTATGCGATAACATGACCTCGCCGGATCCCATTTGCCTCCACAAATTCCTGCAGAAATTGAGTAAAAAATGTGTGGCAAACATAGCGCTGGAAGCGTCGAGCCACGGCATATATCAGCGCAGACTTGATAACATCGATTTCCGAGTTTGTGCTTTCACAAATCTGAGTCAGGACCACCTCGATTATCACGGAACGCTGGAAAATTATTGGTTGGCCAAAGAAAGATTATTCTCGGAGATCGCCGGTCCAAATGCGGTATTTGTGGTAAATGCCGACGACGTCTATGCGAAAAAAATACAGGAAATCGCCGCTGCCAGAAAAATCAAATGTATCAGCTATGGCTACCGGTCCAACGACGTAAAAATTATTTCCGTCGCTGCCCAGGACGATCACTTGAAGATAAAAAGTTTGTTTTTGGGACGAGAACTGGGATTTTCTCTGCCACTTTACGGTGCATTTCAGGCCCATAATTCGCTCTGTGCGGCGATCATGTGCCACGTTACGGGTATTTCCGTCGACAACGTCGTTCAGGCGCTGGAGCAGCTAAAACCCATCGACGGTAGACTGGAATTAGTAAGAGAAATCAACGGCATAAAGATATTCCTCGACTACGCTCATACGCCGGATGCGCTCCAAAATGCCATTTTAGCCGTGAGATCCCATACCAAAAATCGCGTAATAGTGGTTTTCGGCTGCGGTGGAAATCGGGATCAGCAAAAACGCCAGCTGATGGGAGAAATCGCGGAACAATTCTCGGATTTGGTTTTCGTGACCGACGATAATCCCCGCAACGAAAATCCAGCCGAAATTCGTCGCATGATAATGGAGGGATTTCGTACGCCTAAAGGCCTAGATGTCTCCGGCGGTAGGCGCGACGCCATCGAAATTGCTCTGGATGCCGCAATGCCCGGGGATTCCGTACTGGTGGCCGGAAAAGGTCACGAAACCCATCAACAGTTGGCCCATGACGTGATATACTTCAGCGATAGAGCAGTTATTTTAAACAAGGTATTTAAATGAAAGAACTTTTTTCCCCTAAACAATTGTCCCGAATTTTTAATCAGAATGTTAAATATGGCGCTTCCGATATATGCATTAATTCCCAAGACGCTAAACCCGGAGATATGTTCTTTGCCCTAAAAGGAGAAAATACCGACGGACATAATTTTATGGACGCCGCCTTGGCCAATGGCGCCGCTCTGGTGGTGTCGGAGCAGCTCAGAAATGACGAGCGAACCATCTGGGTGGAATCATCCCGAGATGCACTGGTGAAATTAGCGAAATATAACATGTCCATGACGAAGGCTCCCTGCATCTGCGTCACCGGAAGCGTGGGAAAAACCAGCACCAGAGATATGATTTATCATCTGCTGACCAGCGTCCCTAAAAATTTGAAAACCTACGTCTCGCGGAAAAATTTTAATGGCCAAATTGGACTTCCCATTTGCGCCGCCACCATGCCGATCGACACCGACATCGCCGTTTTTGAGATTGGCATGAGCGCCGCCGGAGAAATAAAAAAGCTGCTGGATATCGTGACTCCGGCCGTGGCCGTCATAACGACCATCTGCGAGACACATCTGGAATTTTTCAATTCCGTATACGACATAGCCAAGGCAAAATCTGAAATTTTTGAGGCAGAAACTCCCGCGAAAGCGGCAGTAATTCCAGCTGATTCTCCCTATGCTGATTTTTTAAAGAACAAGGCGCAGCACTGTCGCATAAAAAACATTTTCAGCTTTGGCTACGAAAATAAAGCGGATGCGAAAATATTGTCCTACGATTTTATGGGCGATGTCATCGGCGTGAAGGCGGACATTCTCGGTCAGCAGATTTCCTATAATCTGCGCTGTCATAACATTTCCGGAGTATCCAACAGCGCCGCCGCACTGCTGGCCACCCACCTGGAATCTGGAATCGCCATCGATGAACTGGCGGAATCTCTCCAGACATTTAGAACACCGCCGGGACGTGGCGACATAATCTACCTTGATAACTGCGACATCATACTCCTGGACGATTCCTATAATGCCTGTCCGACGTCCCTGCGGGCTGCCATTACTTCCATGGCGCAGAAGTACAAAAATAGACGAAAAATCCTCGTGGTGGGAGATATGAAGGAATTGGGTCCCGATTCCGTTCGTTTTCACGAGAACATCTCTCCCACCGTCGATAAATTTGGGATAGATCTGGTGCTTGCCTGCGGAGAATTGGCCAAATGCCTCTTCGATAATCTTCGGGAGGAGAAAAAAGGATGCTGGTGCGAAAATTCCCGAGAATTGACAGAGAAAGTGCTGGAAAATCTTAAAAATGGAGATTGCGTCCTGGTAAAAGGATCCAACTCTATGAAAATGAGATGTATTGTGGATTTTATAAAGCAGTATCATAATAGGATCGCCGCATAAATGGATGAACAATGTTTTATAATTTTATCTTTCCGGCGCTAAATTTTATATCGGGCCTAAATATTTTGCGCTACATCACCTTCCGAACGATGTGCGCGCTGCTTACGTCCCTATTGATTAGTTTTTTTTTGTATCCCTATTTCATAAGAAGATTTAAATTTCCGCAGCCCATTAGGAACGATGGTCCCCAGTCGCATCTGGAAACAAAGCAGGGAACACCGACAATGGGAGGAGCCATTATCGTCGCCAGCTCCATAATTTCCTCTATTTTATGGGGAGATATCACCAACAAATATATGATCCTGCTGCTGCTATTGACCTTTAGCTATGCTTTTTTGGGATTTACCGATGATTTCCTTAAAATAAAACATAAAAATTCCCGAGGCATAAGCGGAAAAAAAAAATTTATATATCAGCTGGTGATCGCGTTTATTTTTTCCTATTTGGTGGAGCGATTGCGAACTCCGAACATAGCCGGTCATCTTACTTTTCCATTTTTTAAAAATTTTGCTTTAGTGAACACTCCATTTCTCCTGATATTTACGACGTTTGTAATTGTGGGCAGCTCCAACGCCGTTAATTTGACCGACGGTCTGGATGGACTGGCGACATTCCCATCCATGATGACGACAACCTGCTTGGGCATCATCACTTATTTGGTGGGACACGCCTTATTTGCCAACTATTTGCACATAATTCATATACCATATTCGGGAGAAATATGTATTTTTTGCAGTGCGCTTATTGGATCGTGCTTGGGTTTTTTGTGGTATAATGCTCCGCCGGCCCAAATATTTATGGGAGATACCGGCTCATTGGCCATAGGAGGAGCTCTGGGAGGCATAAGTGTTATTGTGAAGCATGAATTTGTGCTAGCCATCATCGGAGGACTGTTTGTTATGGAAGCAATGTCTGTTATGATACAGGTGGTTTATTTTAGGTTAACGGGAAAAAGAATGTTTCTTATGGCTCCGATCCACCATCATTTTGAAAAAAAGGGATGGAATGAGTCCACGGTGGTGATTAGATTCTGGATTATTTCCCTAGTTTTTGCATTAATCGGATTGGCAACACTGAAGATAAGATGATTTTACTAGAGTCCTATAAAAACAAACGGGTAGGAATAATTGGTCTCGGGAAAACCGGTTATGTAGTACTTAATTCTCTGCAGGCGTCCGGAGCGATTGTTGGTGCCTACGACGATTCCGGTATGAAAAAAAACATGGCATTGGAGCTATCGCTACAGTATTCCAGCGAAAACGACACTTTTTCCGCCGACTGGAAAAGCCTCGATTGCATAGTCGTGAGTCCGGGGATCCATCTGCTCTGGCCCCAAATACATCCGGCGGTACGATTCGCCCACCGGCATGGCATTCCCGTAGTAAATGATATAGATCTGCTGCAGCAGAATACTTCCGGCACCAACATATGCATTAGCGGCACCAACGGCAAATCCACCGTTACGGCCCTTTTGGGACATGTGTTTGAAGCTTCCGGCCGCAAGTCTTTCGTGGGAGGAAATTTCGGAGTACCGGCGCTGTTATCTTTGCCCGGTAATGATTTTTATATTCTGGAATTATCGTCGTATCAGCTTGAATCCTGCAATATATTGGGATTTGATACGGCTATCCTACTGAACATCACGCCGGACCATCTTACGCGTCACGGCGGCATCAATGGCTATATTGCGGCTAAGCAAAAAATCTTCGCAAATTTTCGCCAGACGTCCAACGCCATAATCGGTGTGGATGATGGCTACTGCTGCCAAATAAAAAATTTTCTCACGGCGATAAATCATCCGAATGTGGTTCCCATATCCGGCAAGTATGTTCCGGATTGTGGCATTGGCTGGTCTGACGGCGCCCTACTGGACAACAGAAAAGGTACCCACAATTTCGTTTGCGGTTATAGCGAAGCACTGGATGGTCTCCATAATCGCCAAAACATAGCGGCCGCCTACGCCGCCTGCGTCCTCAATGGCATCGATAAACGGGAATTCTGCGCTGCGCTGCTCTCCTTTGGCGGATTACCTCATCGTCAGGAATTGGTGACAACCATAAATGGAGTGAAATACATAAATGACAGCAAAGCTACCAATGTCCAGTCGGCGGAACAGGCTCTCCTGCGCTTCGATAACCTAATCTGGATACTGGGAGGATTACCAAAAGAAGAAGGTATAGAAAAATTAATAAACTACTTCCCTAAAATAAAATATGCCTTCCTCCTGGGAAAAGCCGCCGATGGCTGGTACAAAATTATGAGATCACGGCGGGTGAAATGTGAAGTGGCAAAATCACTGGAAATGGCCGTATACAACGCCTATAAAATGTCAAAACTAATGAGAGTGGAAACTGTGCTTTTGTCTCCTGCCTGCGCCAGTTTCGACCAATTTAAAAATTTCGAAGAACGCGGAGACCTTTTTAGAAAATTCGTGCTGGGAATAGAAAAAAAAATAAAAAATAGTTCGAAAAACCAAAGAGAGTAGCCAATGTTTTCCTTCTCCCGAACAGATAATGGACTTATTGGAACCTGGTGGTGGACCGTTGATCGCGTTATGCTGTTTTCATTTCTCATAATTGTTGGAATCGGCGTGCTGATGGCGGTAGCGGCAACTCCAATGGTGGCCCATCGCATTGGGGTGGAAAGGTTTTTTTTTCTGAAAAGGCATCTTTTATATATGGCTCCATCTTTGCTGCTGATGTTTTTTATAGCGACGTTTGATAACTCCGCCGTTAAAAAATTGTCTTTATTTTTATTTTTTGCGTCTCTGGTGCTGATGGCGCTGACATTTGCCACCGGAACCGAAATAAAAGGCGCAAAACGCTGGATATCAATACTTGGTCTGTCTATGCAGCCGTCGGAGTTTATGAAGCCGGCGCTGGTGGTTATTACCGCCTGGATGTTCGCCGAAGAACGAAAAAATAGTGAGTTTCGAGGACGAATTATCGCGTCTGTCTTTCTGCTGATCAGTGTATTTTTACTGTTGCTGCAGCCGGATGTGGGCATGGCCTTGGTTACCGTGGCCGTTTGGTTCGGCCAATGGTTCCTAAACGGACTCTCCATGATATTGGTGCTCACGCTGATTACATTTGCCATTTGCGGATTCATGCTGGCATATTTATTTTTTCCCCACGTGACGGCTCGGGTCGACAGATTTTTGGATCCGGCCATTGGAGATCAGTACCAAATTAATCGATCACTGGAGGCCTTCGCCAACGGCGGGCTATTCGGCGTCGGACCGGGAGAAGGCGTCATAAAAAAACATCTGCCGGACGCCCATGCAGACTTCGTTTTTGCTGTTTTGGGAGAGGAATTCGGTTTTTTTGTGTGCGCATTTGTGATAGCCCTTATTGGTTTTATTGTGATATATGGCATGATTAAATCCCTCAAAGACAACGATCTTTTCACCATATTGGCTTCGGTCGGCCTACTTTCGCAATTTGGTCTGCAGTCTTTTATAAACATCGCTTCCACGCTGCATTTGATTCCCACCAAGGGAATGACGCTGCCTTTCATGAGCTATGGAGGGTCTTCTCTGTTGGCCATAAGTATTTCCGTTGGCATGATACTGGCTCTGGGAAAACGAAAAAATATTCATTATGAGGAGTAATAGATGAGAACACTATACCATTATCCCATGTGTCCTTTTAGCCGCCTAATTCGCATTTATCTCAGCGAAAAGGCTCTGGAGTACGAGTCAATTCAGGAACCTCCCTGGAATCGCAAAAAAAAATTTTCTGAAAATCATATGTTTTCCGATATACCAACCCTCGTGGAAAAAGATGGACAACTGTTGGAAGGATGGTACGCCATTGTCGAATATATCGAGCAGATCTACAAAACAAAATCCATGTTGGGCATATCCCACCGGGAAAAATCCGAAACCCGCAGAATCATTACTCTTTTTAATGGAATGTTTTTTGCGGATGTAACAAAAAATATTTTTTTCGAAAAAGTAGTCAAGCGATATACCGGCGATGCTCCTGATTCATCCGGCATAAGAAAATCCATTGCTGCCACCAAAACCTATATGGAACATATTGCGGGGCTGGCGGACAGAAGAAATTGGTTGGCCGGCGACGAATTGACTCTCGCGGACATAGCCGCCGCCGCTCATATATCGTGCCTGGACTACTTCGGTTCCGTCGAGTGGGAAAATTTTCCAGTGGTAAAAGGTTGGTATACGCGAATAAAATCTCGTCCTTCGTTTCGGGATATTTTACAGGATAGAATCCAGGGTATGCCTCCGGTTTCTCACTATCAGGAACTGGACTTTTAGGAACAAAATGAAATTAAGTATCTAGACTAAAATACTTGAAAAATAGATGCACTTACAATATATCTAAACTAGAGTACATAAATTGAACCCTAGGGCGGGTCTAATAGGAGACCATTGCCTAATAGGATTTTTTTTTCGCCATCGACTAGGTCAAATCCGTTACTCAGATCCTCATGTACAGCTAGTACAGTGCGGTCTTGTGCTACGTTTTTCCTCGTTCTTGCAAGAAAAGCCCTATTAGGCAACGGTCTTAATACACCAAAGACTGCCAAAATGTGGTTAAAAAACTCTAGCGAAATTAATGGCAAAAAAAGATCCATTATATGCGACAGTCCCAATATGTTAACGGCCTAGGGTACGGAGAGATGATTCTAAATACACCAATCAATAAAACCGGCATGAGAACGTTGCCGCATAATATCGAAGCGGAGCAATCACTGCTGGGAGCAATTCTCATAAGCAACGAATACTACGAAAGCGTATGCGAAATTGTTCTGCCTATACATTTTGCCGCTCCCGTAAATGGAAAAGTGTACGAAGCCATCGGCAGCCTCATATCCCGGGGACTTATAGCGGACCCCATTACTCTGCGCGCTTATTTCGAAAAAAATGACGAGCTAAAAAACATTGGTGGGGGCACCTATCTGATCCAACTGGTGAACTCCGTGGTGTCCATTTCTGGAGTTGAGGACTACGCTAAGGTGATTCGGGACATGTATTTGCGTCGTCAGCTCATGCTTTTGGCCGACGATGTCTCCCGCAAAGCTTCAACCTTCGATCTAAATGTGGATGTACTTAATCAGGTGGAGGAAGCCGAAGTACGGCTCTACGAACTGTCCACGGCGGATAATCGCAGCGGACCCGAGCTGTTTTCCAAAGCACTGGTATCCACCATGGGTATGCTGGAGTTGGCTTTCAATAACAAAAGCAAAATCAACGGAATAACAACTGGATTCCTGGATCTCGATACTAAATTGGGAGGATTAAGTCGATCGGATTTAATAATATTGGCCGGTCGGCCGTCTATGGGAAAAACTGCTCTCGCCACAAATATAGCATTCAATGCCGCTATGGCCCACTGTACAAAAGACGACGGTGGCGGAAAAGCATTGTTTTTTTCGCTGGAAATGTCAAAAGAACAGCTGGTCACCAGGATTCTATCTCAACAATCTAAAATCCCATCGGAAAAAATTCGCCGCGGAGACCTGCGGGGAGATGAATTCACAAAATTGCTCGAAGCAGGTCGAAATATTGCTGATCTTCCCCTTTACATCGACGATACACCGGCCCTCACTGTTTCCAGTCTGAAATCAAGAGCTAGAAAATTACAGCGACAATACGGTGTGGACCTCATCGTTGTGGATTATTTGCAATTGCTCCACGGTAACGGCGATAAAAAAAATGAAAATCGAGTTCAGGAAATTGCAGAAATTACCAGAACTCTAAAAGCCATTGCTAAGGAACTTAATGTGCCGGTTCTGGCGCTGTCGCAGCTATCGAGAGCGGTGGAGTCCCGGGAAGACAAGCGTCCTCAGCTCTCGGATCTGCGGGAGTCGGGATCCATAGAACAGGATGCAGACGTTGTTGCGTTCGTGTACAGAGAAGAGTACTATGAATCCCGCCGAGAACCGTCAGATCCAGAAGAACATAAAAAATGGCGCGTAAAAATGGCAGCCCTGACGGGATTGGCAGAAGTAATCGTGGCTAAACAACGTCACGGTCCCATCGGAACAGTTAAAATGTTTTTCGATGGAAGATATACGAAATTTGATAATTTGGCCGAAAGTAGAGGACAAAATTTTGAAAAGAAAGTGACGGAATAATGTCTGGCAATGTGAATCCTAGTGTCCCAAATGACAATAATATAGAAAACAAAATGCAACTTAAAGTGATAAATAATGATATCAAAGTGGCCATAGAAAATATAGAACCGCAAATATTGGCCGCCGTAACAATTAACCTTAATGCCCTCGCCCACAACTACCATACCGTAAAACAAGAACTAAATGATGATATGGTATTGGCGGCCGTAGTCAAAGCAAACGCCTATGGTTTTGGTATGGTGCCGGTTAGTCGTCGGCTATATCGGGAGGGATGTCGGCAGTTTTTTGTGGCTACCGTCGACGAAGGCATAAATCTGAGAAAACAACTGCCGAGAGATATCGATATTTTTGTTCTGGGAGGATTATTTTCCGGTTGCGAAAAAATGCTGCTGGATTGGAATTTATTGCCGGTCCTCAATAGCATGCACCAGGTCAAATTATGGACCGATTATTCCAAGAATACGCAGAAAAAACTCGCCGCCGCCATTCACGTTGACACCGGCATGTGCCGCAACGGTATTTCTCTGGAAGAAGTGGATAAATATGGCCAAGACATCAGCAAAACAATTAATCTACAGCTGGTGATCAGCCATATGGCCTGCGCCGATACTCTGAACCATTACATGAACGAATTGCAGTTGCAGAAATTCAAACATGTGCTGAAGGTTTTCGGTAATGTTAAGGGAAGTTTTTCGGCCACAAACGGTATCTTTCTCGGGAAAGAGTATCTCTTTGATATGGTTAGGCCGGGAAAATCTCTCTATGGTTTTTCGATTCGCGAAGATAGAGTGGGCAGTCTCGAACCGGTTATGGATATTTTCGCACGTATCACGCAGATAAATGAGATAAACGCCGGCGATACAATCGGCTATGGTGCCACGTTTACGGCGTCCCGGAGCATGAAAACCATCACTCTTGGCATAGGTTACGCCGATGGCTTCATGAGAAAATTTTCAGGTTTCGGTTACGGCTTCATTGGAGGAAAAAAAGTTTCAGCGGTGGGAAGGATTTCCATGGATTATATGGTTCTTGACGCCACCGACGTTGATGATTCATTCCTAAATGAAGGAAATTGGGTAGCATTGACGAGAACTCCAGATTATACTTTGGAAAAATGGGCTCTGGAACTCGAAACGTTGCCCCACGAGGTAGCATGTCGCTTTGGAGAGAGAGTAAAGCGCGTATATATAGGTGAATAGGCGTTAGATTTTTACTGGGGGAGATTCTTAGATGACCCAATCATTGGCGTCTTTAGGAAAATATACTGTTGCAGCGCTGCAGGAAATAGGTAGAGTTTCTATTTTCATTTTGCGCAGTGTGCAGAGCTGCTTTTGTCCGCCGTTTTTTCTGAGAGAATTGTGGCGGCAAATGTTGGCGGTGGGATTTTATTCGCTGCCAATTGTCGGACTTACGGCAATTTTTGCCGGTATGGTTCTGGCACTGCAAATGCATGTGGGATTCACGAGATTCAATGCCGAAGGAGCCATAGCAACCGTGGTTGTGATCAGCATTACCCGGGAGCTGGGACCGGTTTTCGCCGGATTAATGGTGGCCGGTCGGCTCGGATCCGCAATAGCGGCTGAAATTGGGTCCATGAGGGTTTCGGAGCAGATCGATGCGCTGCTCACGCTGCGGGTGGATCCGCTAAAATTTCTCGTTGCCCCCAGGATCATTGCCGGTCTGCTGATGCTGCCGTTTCTAGTGCTGATCGCCGACATTATTGGAGTGATGGGCGGATTTTTGGTCTCCACCACTCTTTTGGATTTTTCGTCGGGAGCGTACATAGCCCAAACGGTTAAAAACCTTGAGGCCATGGATGTGATATCAGGACTAGCTAAAGCGTCGGCTTTCGGATTCTGCATCGCCGCCTTCGGATGCTATCACGGTTTTTTCAGCGACCTTGGAGCAAGAGGCGTGGGAAGAGCCACCACCAGCGCAGTGGTCTCCTCCTGCATTGGCGTTTTGGTGCTGAATTATTTGCTAACAGCGTTGTTTTTTGGAATATGACTAAGATAGTTTTTCAAAATGTTCACAAATTCTTCGAGGATGGTCAAAAAGTCCTAAATGGAATTTCTTTGGAAATAGAAGATGCTGAAACACACATTATACTCGGACGATCCGGCTGCGGTAAATCTGTGTTGCTGAAATGCCTTCTGGGTATTTTGCCCCTGGATGACGGAGATATTCTGGTGGACGATCTCAGCGTGAAAAATAAACACACCTACGGCAATTATATCAAAAAATTTAGTATATTGTTCCAGGGAAACGCACTCTTCGACTCCATGACCATATTGGAAAATGTCGAATTTGGCATGAAACAAATCAAACACGATTCCCCAAAAATTATTAGATCCATCGCTGAAGAGAAATTATTGTCGGTCGGATTGGAAAGCCGAGTTTTCGATTTGTATCCGGCCGAAATCTCCGGCGGAATGCAAAAAAGAGCCGCCCTCGCCAGAGCCATTGCCATCGAACCGGATATATTGCTGTTCGATGAGCCAACCTCCGGTCTCGATCCCGTTACCGGCGGAGTAATTTGCAATCTCCTCAAAGATACCGTGAAAAAACTCAACGTTACGTCGCTGACCATTACCCACGATCTGAAAGTGGCGCAGTTTCTCTCGGATCGAGCATCAATATTGAACAAAGGTCAAATCGTTTGGACGGGACACACTAGAGAAATGAAAAATTGCCAGAATGATTTTGTACAGGAATTCTATCATGCTTCCGGTGTAATTTCCGAAAAATCAAACTAATTAATATTGTTTTTTGTACACAAAAAAATTTTACAAAAAACATATTTTTTTCTTGATTCTTTTTTTTAAATATATTAGTATGCTTTTAATATATTGGGGGAAATAAAGAAGCTTTTTTTAAAAAATTCGATTGGATTTTGATGCATACCGCAGACAAATTATCGGATATTATTTGTTTCCCAATGTGTTTTTGTCTTTTTAGTTATTTAGTTATGGTGTAGTAATGAAAAAAATATTAGTACTTATGAGTCTTTCAATCGTAGCTTTTAGTTGCGATGTGAAAGGT